>NZ_AQXH01000002.1 GCF_000375465.1 Balneola vulgaris DSM 17893 | reverse complement strand
TGATCGGCTGAGAATCGTTGCCACCAAATACAGCGTCGGTTTGTTCAACAGTAGGCTCATTAACTTCTTCCAGGTTAGCATCAGTAACTGAAGCGCAAGCAAATGAGAAAGAAGCGATTGCGATAAGGGCGAAGAGAGATTTAAGTGATTTCATAGTGGTTGTATTTTTAGAGTTAATGGGATAGTGAATGAATTACATTTTTGGCTTGGTGATGATCGGCTGAGAATCGTTGCCACCAAATACAGCGTCAGTTTGTTCAACAGTTGGCTCATCAATTTCTTCTAGGTTAGCATCAGTTACTGTGGCACAAGCGAATGAGAAAGAAGCGATTGCGATAAGAGCGAAGAGAGATTTAAGTGATTTCATTTTTATATAAAATTTGTTGTGAAATATTTTTTAGGTCCAGAACAAGAGTTTACTGTCCTTGAATTGTTACAAAACAACTGCATTTTCTAATCTTGTATCTAAGACATTTTAATAGTCGACATAAAGAGTATAGTGCATTTATTTTGTTACACATTTAATCTAATCGAAAATAATTTTCACGTCAAAATAAATGTTAAAAAAAATTAATATTTAGTCGTTAACCTATCATAGATGGGCTAAAAAAGCTTTTGATGTGTTGTTCAGAGTTTTATATTGGCGCTTCAATGAAGGGGACGTATCGTAGCGATCGGCCATAAATTTTATAACTATCTATAGTCAAAATTGACAAAAGCTAGAGTAGATTATTCTGAGTTAGTAGAAGCCATTCAAGAAGGGGACAATAAGAAGGCTACAGATCTTATATCTGAAGTTATACCTAGACTGGAGGACTATTTAACTGTATCAATGAATGCGGATGCTAATTCTGCGCAAGAGTGCGTACAGCAGGCATTTTTAGATGTATTTGAACAAGTAAGAAAGGATAAGATCAAGGAGCCAAAGTACATCTTTAGTTATTTGATCAAATCGTGCCGTCATGAGTATCTCAGATATGCTAAAAGGCAGCATAAGTTTAAGTACGAAGAAGAGGCATTAAATGAGCTATATGAGCCTGAACAGCAAATAGAGAATCTATTAGACAAAGAACGCCAGAGAATATTAAAGGAATGTCTAGAAGAGCTGCAGGATAAGTCAAAGAAATTCATTGAGTACTTCATAGACAAGCCCGATGCCACTACAGAAGAGGCTAGTGAAGAGTTTGATCTTTCTGGGGCTAACGTTCGCACAAAGAAATCTAGAATTTTAAGTCGACTTCATCACTGTTTTAAGAGAAAGTCGAACGAATAATCTTTTACATTTGCACGAAAAAGTGTGAAAATTCTATTATTTGAGCGTGTAACAAATTCTTAATTCCCTTCTACTTATAGCTGAAAACGTAGTTGTAAAAAGCTAGAAATTCTAATGTAACTGTTTTCTAGCTTGCCTGATTAATATTACTTTTATTATGCTTTCGATAAGGCTAGAATCAATTCTTAAATAACCAAAACTTAGACCAACTATGTGGCTGAATATAAAATCGTACGATGAGTACCAGGAAACCTTTCAGGATAGTGAAAAAGATCGCTTAGCCTTTTGGGAACATGAAGCAGGTACATTTTATTGGAGGAAGCGATGGGATAATGTACAGTCGGGTAGTTTTGAAGATGCAGACATTAAGTGGTTTGAAGGCGGAAAGCTAAATATTACAGAAAATGCCCTAGATCGCCATCTAAATACGATTGGCAATAAAACCGCATTTATTTTTGAGCCCAATCATCCCGATTCATTTCGAAGAACCATTACCTTTAAGCAGCTTCATGAGGATGTTTGTCGATTTAGCAATGTATTAGAAAGCAAAGGTATTCAAAAAGGAGATCGAGTTTGTATTTATATGGCCATGACTCCTGAGTTGGTTATTGCTGCGTTAGCATGTGCACGAATTGGAGCGGTTCATTCCATCGTATTTGCAGGGTTTTCAGCACAGTCGTTAAGTGAACGAATTAATGATTGTGATGCAAAGATGTTGATTACAAACGATGGACTTCGTCGTGGAGATAAGCACGTACCACTCAAAGATATATCAGATAAAGCACTTGAAACGAGCCCATCTGTTAATAATGTAATTGTTTGCCAACGAACAAATCGAGATATCAATTGGGTTGAAGGACGAGATGAGTGGTGGCATAACTTAATTCGAAATGCCTCAAAAGAACATGAGGCGGTTGAGATGGATGCCGAGGACCCATTATTTATTTTATATACCTCTGGCTCTACAGGTAAACCTAAAGGAGTAGTGCATACCTGTGGTGGATATATGGTGTATACTAGCTATTCATTTAGGAATGTTTTTCAGGTTGGAGCAGATGACATCTATTGGTGTACGGCTGATGCGGGTTGGATTACAGGGCACAGCTATATTATTTATGGTCCGTTATTAAATGGAGCTACAGGTATCATTTTTGAAGGTACTCCAACATATCCTGATGCTGGACGATTCTGGGAAGTAGTTGAGAAGTACAAAGTAACTCATTTCTATACGGCACCTACTGCTATTCGTGCACTGATGTCGTACAGTTTAGACTACGTAAACAAGTATGATTTAAGCTCATTGAAGGTGCTAGGCTCTGTAGGAGAACCTATAAATGAAGAAGCATGGCATTGGTATGATGAACATATTGGCGGGAACCGATGTGCAATTGTAGATACTTGGTGGCAAACAGAGACAGGGGGCATAATGATTTCGCCATTAGCGGGTATTACACCTACTAAGCCAGGCTTTGCAACCTTACCACTTCCGGGGGTATTCCCAGTACTGATGGATGAGAATGGAAATGAAATTGAAGGAAATGGAGTAGAGGGCAATCTTTGTATTAAACACCCTTGGCCATCAATTGCTCGCACCGTTTATGGAGATCATGAACGTTATAAGCAAACTTATCTATCTGCTTATAAAGGTTATTATTTTACAGGGGATGGTTGTAGACGAGATGAAGACGGTTATTATCGAATAACTGGGCGTGTAGATGATGTGCTAAATGTATCTGGCCATAGGCTTGGTACTGCTGAAATTGAAAATGCATTGGATGAACATGCAAAAGTTGTAGAAACGGCGGTAGTGGGTTACCCTCATGATATCAAAGGTCAGGGTGTATATGCCTTTATGATCTGTGATGGAGAAATAAATGATACAGAGGCCTTTAAAAAAGAATTATTGGATCTAGTGGTGAAGATTATTGGTCCGATTGCGAAACCAGATAAAATTCAGATAGTTCCTGGACTTCCGAAAACAAGATCGGGTAAGATCATGCGAAGAATTCTTAGAAAAGTAGCTTCTAACGATCACGATAATCTTGGTGACACTTCCACTTTATTAGATCCTACAGTGGTGGAAGCGATAAAAGATGGTAAGCCAATTTAACGCACGAAAGATCACCAAAATTTAAAGTCCTAGTAGATAGCCTATGGGTAAAAAAATCAGGCTAACTAGTAATAGAATTATTCTGAATCGGGTTTTCACTAGCATGGGGTGAAAAAACAGACCAAAAGTGTATGGATGATTCTTTAACCATGTATAGTAATGTTGGCGATGCACCGATCCTAAAGCCATGGTTACGTGTCCATGAAGAATGGTAATCATGAATGGAAGAGCAAACATGAAAGCTCCTAAATATCGGAAGCTTTCATCCATACCAACTAGCATAGCGGCGTGGTAGTAGGGCCAAGCAAAGAGCACGATAAGTGGTACACATATGGCCCAATTTATTACAACAATACGGATGTAATTATTTTCGGATAATTCTGACATACGATCAGATTTTGGAAGCAATAAGCATTTCTATATCGCGATAATCCATTTGGAATAATTGAGCGAGTGATTTCTTCGTTAAGTGCTTTTTATAAACATAGGCACCATTTCGAAGTGCTGTGTTAGCCCAAAGGCATTCTTTTACTCCGCCTGCATCTCCTATAGCTAGTACATAGGGTACCAAAACATTATTAAGGGCGTAGGTGGCAGTTCTAGCAACATCAGCGGGCATATTAGGCACGCAGTAGTGCGTAACGTCGAAGGCTTTATAAATCGGATTAGAATGGGTTGTAGCACGGCTTGTTGCAATACACCCACCTTGGTCTATCACCGTGTCTACAATAACACTACCGGGCTTCATTCCAGCAACCATATCTTCAGTAACCCAGCATGGAGACCGATCACCTTCGGCAACAGCGGCTCCGATAATAACATCCGCAAATTTTAGTGCAGAACTCAGATACTGCTCGTTGGCAACAGCTGTAATGATTCGACGATCTAATGCGTTTTCAAGTCGGCGAAGGGCATTTAAGTTGGTATCCATAACGAATACTTGGGCGCCATATCCTAAGGCGGTGCGTGCAGCATATTCACCTGTAATTCCTGCCCCTAAAATCACCACAGTAGCAGGCGGTACACCAGAAATTCCGCCTAACATTATTCCTTGACCTAGACTCTGATTTTCTAAATAATGGGCCGCTTTTTGAACCGCAATTGAGCCTGTGATTTCATGCATCATACGGACGATTGGAAATTCATTATCACGATCTTTAATGAATTCATAGGCAATACCCGTAATCGACTTTTCAATTAGAGCTTGTACATAAGCCTCATTTTGATTGCCCATATGTAGGGCAGAAATAATGGATTGTTCTGGCTCGAGGTATTCCAGCTCATCGGAGGTGAGTGGGGCTACTTTTAGAATGAGCTCCGACTTCTTAAACACATCTTGGGTGCTGTAAGCGATCTCAGCACCAGCATCTGCATAGTCACGGTCAGAAAAGTTAGCTTCTTCACCGGCTCCTTTCTCAATATAGACTTCATGACCATTTCCTCGAAGAATAGAAACACCACCAGGGGTTAAAGAGATTCTCTTTTCATCGTTCGAAATCTCTTTCGGAAGCCCAATTTTTAAAGAAACTTTGGTTGAAGATCTAATCAGATGCTTCTCGAGTGTTTTTAAACCGATTTGTTCCGTATCAAGCGGGTTCAATTCCATGGTCTATCCTTCATTAGTTAAAATAAGATAGTGAAATCGATTTGAAATATAGAACTAGAATGAATCAGGCTTATTCTCCGATTTTCTGAAGGAATGATTCTTCATCCCAAATTTCAATGCCTAGGTCTTGAGCTTTTGTAAGCTTACTACCAGCAGCTTCACCAGCTAATACCGCATCTGTATTTTTACTCACCGACGAGGTTGTCTTACCGCCATGCTTCTCAATCAATTCTTTAGCCTCATTTCTAGAAAGAGTCGGTAAAGTTCCTGTTAACACGATTTTCATGCCTTCTAATGCAGATGAAGCTTGTTCTTTCTCTTCCACTTCAAATTGAAGTCCAGCTTCAACTAAGCGTTGAATGATGGCCTGATTGGTTTCATTCTGGAAGAAGCTTACCACTGATTCGGCTATTCGAGGGCCGATAGAATCTACGGCAAGTAGTTCTTCTTCAGTAGCAGATTGGAGTGCAGATAGGGATTTAAATGCATAGGCTAAATCCTTTGCAACGGTCTTACCAACAAAGCGAATACCAAGGGCATACAATACTTTTTCGAAAGGTTGTGATTTACTCTTTTCAATTCCATTGATAAGATTTTGGGCACTTTTTTCAGCCATACGCTCTAGTGGCGTAATTTGATCAATGCTAAGGTCATAAAGATCAGCGTAATTGGTAATCAAATTAGCTGAAACCAGTTGATCTACAACGGATTCCCCAAGTCCATCGATATCTAGAGCATCACGAGCGGCAAAATGTTCAATTTTTATTCGCAGTTGCGGTGGACAAATAGGATTAATACATCTCCAAGCCACTTCACCTTCATACTTAATGAGTTCAGCACTACATGCTGGACAATGAGAAGGGAATTCAAAAGGTTGATTTCGATCTGGGTTGTCAGGATTTACTACACTTATGACCTGAGGGATGATTTCACCAGCTTTTTCAACAACTACAGAATCTCCGATACGAATGTCTTTACGTTGAATTTCATCTTCATTATGAAGGGAAGCTCGTTTTACTGTGGTTCCCGCAAGTAATACCGGATTAAGTTCAGCCACGGGCGTAATAGTCCCTAATCGTCCAACTTGAAGGGTAATATCATTAATTATAGTAGTAGCTTGTTCGGCTTCAAATTTATAGGCTATAGCCCAACGCGGGAATTTCGATGTAGTTCCGAGTTGCTCACGCAGTGATGATTGGTTGATTTTTATAACCACACCATCGGTTTCGTATGGGAGCTTATGTCGAAGTTCATCCCATTCTTTGATTTGTGAATGAACTTCTTGGATAGTTGAACAAACTTTGGGATGCTCGTTGATAGGGAGCCCAAATTCTTGCATCAACTCATTCTTTTTAGATTGAGTGAGCTGTTGGTCTTCGTTATCGAAAAGTACGTCGAAGGCAAAAAACTTTATAGGCCTTTGAGCTACAGCCTTTGGATCCTGCATTTTCAAAGAACCGGCTGTTGAATTTCTTGGGTTGGCAAAGGTGCTCAAATCCTCTTCTTCACGTTTTTGATTAAGTCGTGCAAAGGCTTCCCGTTCCATGAATGCTTCACCTCGTACTTCAACTACTTCTGGGTAATTACCTTTTAGCTGAAGAGGGATATCACGGATGGTGCGAATATTTCGTGTAATGTCGTCGCCTTTCTGGCCATCACCACGTGTTGCACCCACTACAAGTTTACCGTGTTCATAACGAAGTCGAATGGAGGCACCGTCAAATTTCAGTTCAACAAAATAATCGTAATTGTTGTGTCCGAGTAATTTTTGAACCCTTTTGTCAAAATCGTTTAGCTCTTCTTCGTTATAGGTATTATCTAAACTTAAAAGAGGTATTGGGTGCTCAACGGTCTCAAATTCAGATGATACTTCACCACCAACTCGTTGTGTAGGAGAGCTAGGGTCGAGTAGTCCAAACTCGGCTTCAAGTTGTTCTAATTCTTTGAGCTTCTCATCGAATTCCTTGTCGCTCATAAAGGGTTGAGCGTGATCGTAATAGGCTTTGTTTGCTTCTTCTAAGAGAGTTCTAAGTTCTTGAACTCGGGTTTTAGCCTCTTCTTTCTTCATTGAGTTTTCTAAAATCGAATAGGGTATATGATACTATCTGGTGCTGCTACACCTAGGTTTTCTGGAAACGTGAATGGTGCAGCTTGTAGGTATCGTGGTTGATTGAGGATTTCGCGCGTAATAACTACTGAATTTAACTCAGGATCAAAATGATTTTGACGAGGATTGTCAATCACATGACCATTAAACAATAAAAGCATTCTTGAATACTGACCACGAACGAGTAGGGAATCACTAAAATCGAAGTTATAAGCTTCGCCTTGGTTCATCCAAAATGGATTGGTTTTACCATTAAAATCACTAGTAACACGAACGGGGTCTAATACATCATATGCGGCATAAACTGCCACAGTAATAGTGTCATCTAAAGTAATTGCAGAATTTGAGTTTTGTCCAGCCGAAGAGTTTGTTGGTGAACTAAGTGGTACTGAAGTAGTACTTGTAGTATCTATAACCGAAGTATTTAGGTCATTATTCGATGATGGTTCAGATTGTGTGACTTCATTACTCAGAATTCCACCTTCTTCTTTGGTGAATAAATCTTGACCGAAATAATACCCAACTGCACCAAGCACAATTATTGTAAAAAAGATGCCTAATAGAATACCAAGTTTAGAATTTGTTGGAGCTGCATAAACTTTCTTGCTCATGTCGGCCCAATTTACAGTAGCAACGGTAGGCTTATCTTGAGTGGCAGCTACCGGTTCCTCTTGTAAAAATTCGGGACTTTCTTCGATCTCTTCTTCATAGGTAGATGCAGTGGATGACTCTGTACTAGCTACATTCGTAGAATCAACTTCAACTGTATCCTTATTTACACTATATGACTCAACAGAGGTGTTGGGGTCGCGCAAAATTAGTAAATCGTTGCTATATGTGCCTGCTTCTGTTTTTTCCAGTGCTACTCTAATATGATCAGTCGGGATCTTTAAAGCCTTCGCATAACTTCGAATAAAACTTCGAAGATATGTAATACTCTCGCTGGAACTACTTAGTAGAGTGTCATTTTCTATAGATTGAAGGGTATGAACCGGTATTTTTGTAGAGTTGAATATATCCTCTAACGTTAAGTTCTTCTCCTTTCGGATGGTTGCGAGATCATTACCCAGCGACATATGCAACTAAATTAAATTTCATTTTTTGTGATTTACAGAGCAAACTAAGTAATTAAAGTTGTCAGCAAAAGCAACATTTCAAATTTAAAAAAGAAATAAAGTGCTCAAGCTCGTTAAATATTTTAGTTCCTCCATAAGTCATCTGTTATTTCCCGAAGTTTGCCTGCTTTGTGGCACCAAAGTTTCCGGAAAATTTAAGATGATTTGTACCGAATGTGCCGTTTATAAATTCGAGAGTGCTACACAAAGCTATGAGGATAGAATTAATATGCCTGAAGGGGTCTCGTTCAGGGTAGCACTTTGGAGTTTTGACAAAGGGGGATATCTACAGGAAATTCTACACAAATTGAAATATCACCGATTAACCGCTGTAGGTGAAGATTTAGGATTATTTCTTGGAGCGCGAATTAAAAAAATTCCTGCTGCAAAAATATTGAATAAAGAGAATTCATTAATACTGCCGGTTCCACTTCACCCCAGAAAAAAACGGATGCGCGGATTTAATCAGGCGAGATATATAGCTATGGGAGTATCGGAAGTTCTAGGTATTCCGCTGTGTGATTCAAAAAGTGTTCGGCGAATTAAGAATACGAAGTCACAAACGGGTTATAGTCTAAAAAAGAGAAGAGCGAATATTTCGAAAGCATTTAGGATGGAGGATGCAGAAGAGATAACCGGTAAGCATATCATTATCATCGATGATGTTATTACTACTGGAGCAACAACCTTTGAGCTTGCCAATGAATTAAAAATTGCAAAGCCTTCAAGTATCTGCATCGCGACAGTGGCACAGGCATGAATTAAGTTAATCTTTAACTTATATTCTGCCATGACTAGAGAACCAAGCAAATACGAATGGAACATGATGGAATTGCAGGACGGTATTACTACCTCCAGTGGCAATTGGTATCATACAAACAGCAAACAGATTAATAACTATATCCCGGGGCTTCTTAAGAAGTTTAAGGTCGAGGATATCATTAAAAATGCAGATCATTGGGTAGCTAGTGCTAATGGGTTTTCGCTGGTAGTATATCTCATTCTCGCATTGCTTGGGGTTAATCCATACTTGTCAGGTATCATCTCCTTACTCTTTTTTGTTATGTGGTATAGGAATACCAGTGCCTTTGCATACCCTGGATTAAATAGTTTGGCGAGACTTCTAAATTTTGATGGCTTTATTTATGTGATATCCGGTGCTTCTCTCATATGGTTAGGTATGTCGGGGGCATATGTAGCTACTTGGATCGGCTTGGTGATGTTTTTTCTCTTTAAAGTGGGACTGCTTCAGTTAGGTATGAAATGGCTGGATAAAAAAAGTGATAAAGCTGAACGCCAAGATAAGATTCTAAATATGCTTTTAATCCGATATGGAATGAAAGAAGGGTTAATGAGTGGCAAAATTGAAGACATGCAAAAGTCATTAATTAATACTGTGAATTACCACAAGACAAGGAAGAAAAAATAGAAATGTCGGATAAGAGGATATTTCTAGTAAGGCATGGGGAGACAGATTACAACCGGGCCAAATTGATGCAAGGGAGAGGGATAAATGCTTCAATCAACGAAAAAGGTTTAGCACAAGCAGAGGCGATAAAGCGTGAACTTGAAACGATAAAGGTTGATGCTATTATAACGAGTGGTTTAAAACGAACTCAAGAAACGGCCAAGCCTTTAAGCATTCACCATGATGTTCCCATTCAAAGTTATTCAGAACTAGACGAAATGGATTTTGGGGCATTAGAAGGTAAAGCCTTTGATGAGGTAATAAATGATCTTAAAGCATTGCATTCGAGTTGGAGTTCAGGATTGTTGGATGTGCCTGCTGGAGGAGGAGAGACCCCTATTGAGGTGTTTAAACGAGCAAATAAAAAGGTGCTTGAATTACTTGGAACAACCACAGCATCCACTATTGTTTTTGTGCTTCACGGACGGTTGTTAAGAATTTTATTATCTGAATGGCTAGGATTGGGGCTTAAGAATATGCATCAAATTGAACACACCAATGGCGCCATAAATGAACTTGTGTGGTATAAAGGTAAATTTGAAAGCCGGCTATTAAATCAGGTAGATCATTTGAATGATTTGCACCATGATTAATCCATATATATGAGGAATGTTGCTTATCTTCAAAGCTTGAAACCATCAGGCTAAAGAATTGGTTTTACGCTTTAAATAATCCAATAAAATTATGAGTGAAAAAGTAAGGTCGATGTTCGCTGATATTGCTAGCGACTACGACAGAATTAATACAGTTTTATCATTTGGTGTACACCATGCGTGGCGAAAAAAAGCGATTTTAGAAAGCGAGGCCAAAACTGGTGATCATGTGTTAGATTGCGCAACAGGAACCGGTGATTTAGCGATTGCCTTTAAAAAGGTTGTTGGGGAATCAGGATATGTTATGGGGACTGATTTTTGTGCTCCTATGATTGAGCCAGCTCCTGCCAAAGCAGAAAAAGAAGGGTTGAGCATCGACTTTGAAGTAGCAGATGCGATGAACTTACCTTATGAAGATAATTGGTTCGATATTTCAAGTATATCTTTTGGAATCCGAAATGTAGACGAGCCTGTTACCGCACTTAAAGAAATGGCGCGTGTTGTAAAACCGGGTGGTAGAGTGGTAGTTTTGGAATTTGGGCAACCCAATGGTTTACTCAAAATGCCTTACAATTTATACAGCCAACATATTATGCCAGCTGTAGGTGGGTTTTTAAGCGGTAACCGTGAAGCCTATACCTACTTACCTAGAACTAGTGCTGCTTTTCCAGCGGGCGACAACTTTATTAAGTTAATGGTTGAAGCTGATTCATTCACTGAAATGAAAGCCATTAAATTAACTGGTGGTATTGCCTATATATATGTGGGCGTGGTTCGATAAATTTATATTTTAAGGATTAATAAAAAACAGATTTATGCATATAGAAGACATTAAAAAAGTATTACCTCATCGCTACCCATTTTTATTAGTTGATAGAGTATTAGAGAAGGGTGACGATAAAATTGTAGCTATTAAAAATGTTACGGTAAACGAAGAGTTTTTTAACGGTCATTTCCCTGGTCAGCCCATTATGCCAGGTGTTTTACAAGTAGAAGCGCTTGCACAAGCGGGTGCTATTTTATTAATGACTGAAAAAGTTGAAGATCCTGAAAACTCATTAATGGTATTCACAGGTATTAAGAATGCTAAGTTTAGACGTCAAGTTGTACCAGGCGACCAACTTAAACTAGAAGTTACATTAGGTTCAATGCGCCGTAATTTTGTAGTTATGACTGGTGTTGCAACCGTTGATGGTGAAGTTGCATGCGAGTTAGAAGCATCTGCAGCAATAGTTCCAAAGCAATAAAAAACCATGAGTACGAATACCTCTGATCGCCCCGCAAAAATTACCACACAAACGGTCGTAGATATGAAGCGAAATGGAGAGAAAATCTCCATGTTAACCGCTTACGATTTTACGATGGCCACCATTGTTGATCAAGCAGGTATTGATATTATTTTGGTTGGTGATTCGGCAAGTAATGTGATGGCTGGTTATGAAACTACCGTGCCAATGACTTTAGATCACATGATTTATCATACCTCATGTGTGGTACGTGGGGTTGATAGAGCACTTGTTATTGCCGACCTGCCTTTTATGAGTTATCAAGTTACGGCCAAAGAAGCCCTGATTAGTGCTGGCCGGATGATGAAAGAAGCTGGCGCTCACGCTATTAAGCTTGAAGGTGGAAAACCAATTGCTGGTACCATTCGAAAAATAGTAGATGCAGGTATCCCCGTGATGGGTCATTTAGGGTTGACTCCTCAAAGCATTTATAAGTTTGGCACATATAAAGTAAGAGCTACCGATGAAGAAGAAGCCACAGCATTAATCGAAGATGCTAAACTACTTCAAGAGGCGGGATGTTTTTCCATTGTGTTAGAAAAAATACCTGCTAATCTAGCCAAAAGAGTTTCTGAAGAATTAGACATTCCTACTATTGGCATTGGTGCTGGTGCTGGTTGCGATGGACAAGTGTTAGTACTTCACGATATGCTTGGGCTTAACAAAGGCTTCAATCCACGATTTTTACGTAGATATGCCGATCTGCATTCTGAAATGACAGGTGCAGTTCAACAGTACATAAGTGATGTTAAATCAATTGATTTTCCTAACGAAGAAGAACAATACGGCGGATAATGAGCGACAAAAAACCACTGATTTTAGTTTGTAACGACGATGGTATTTTTTCACCTGGTATTAAGGCTCTTGCTGAAGTAGCAGAAGAATTTGGGGATGTAGTGATTGTAGCTCCCGACCGCCAACAAAGCGCTGTTGGGCACGCTATTACAATGTCGGTTCCTTTAAGAGCAAACGAGATGACGGTTGCCAATAAGTATAAAGGATTTGCTGTAAATGGAACACCTGCCGATTGTGTAAAACTTGCACATGGTAACTTATTGGAGCAAAAGCCTGATCTAGTATTAAGTGGTATTAACCACGGGAGTAATGCAGGTATCAATATTCTGTATTCAGGAACCGTTAGTGCTGCTACCGAAGGTACGATTCTAGGCTATCCATCGATTGCTGTAAGTTGCACAGCCTACCCTGAAGACGCAGATCTAAAAGGAGCACAAGAAGCTGCACGCCGTGTAGTGCGCTATGTTCTCGACCGTGGTGGGTTGCCAAAAGGTGTTACACTAAATGTGAATGCCCCTGAAGGCGAGTTCAAAGGTATTGAATGGAGCCGTATGGCTGATAGTCGTTACGTAGAGGAATACGAAGATCGTAAAGATCCATATAACCAGGCTTATTACTGGTTAACTGGAAAGTTTGAACTGCTTGACGATCGAGAGGATTCAGACATTCATGTATTGAATGAAGGCAAAGCTACAGTTACGCCTATTCAATATGATCTAACTGATTATACTCTTCTAAAGGAAGACGGAGACGAAGTATTTTTGTAAATAAAAGAGTAAGGCGTCTAGAACCCTTGCTCTTTTAGCATCCGTAGAATTCCTGTCCAAAACTGGTTGTAAACCGGTTTATTCTCTTTACTTACCTGAACATTAATTTGGTTCATATGCGAAAGTTCAAGCGTTCCCATATGCTCACCCCATTTTGCACTTTCTACCGATACAAATGAGTCGTTGACCCCTTCTTTAGAATAGATTTGAGCATTTTGAAAGAGAAACACAGGGTTTAATGATTTCTCAGTGCCTTTCCCCACAGCAGCACTATACGAATAGTATGGAATATCAGGATGATTGGGTGTGTTAGGGTTGAAGGACTTTTGAATGTAGTTCCTACATAGTTGTTCAACCGAACTTAGTACCTGGCTTTTTTCTTGTGGGTATACACTATTGCCAAACCAATCAACCACATCGCTTAATTTCTCTGTGATGATTTCGGGGGTCTTTAGAATCAGATCAGCTAAATATGTGCCGTGATGAGGTGAAGCAACCGTAGTTAAAGAGGTGACTCTATGGGCAATATCGAGATGAGCTAAAGCAAATCGCATATCTAAGCCACCCATACTATGGGCTACTACACTTACTTTTTCTAAGCCGTATTTATCACATACTAAGTTGATTAAGCGAACCCAATTTTTTGCCCTCGTTTCAATGGAAGCATAGGGCACAACATTGGGGGCAAAAGCCCATACTCCATGTTCTCTCATCAACATGCACGGATCATGTAGGGGAGAAGGTTTTACTAACGAACCAATAGCGCCAAATCCATGGCAAAGAAATACAGGATATTTTAGAGGAATAATATCAGGTTGAGTAAACTCTTGAAGCTTCAATCGCTTTAAAATAGCGGGAGTATTCGTCATGCTATTCAGCCCTTTGAGGTTCTGTGGTAATTAAACGGATGGTACTACGTATCGTGTTGCCGTCATACACATAGATATTCATATCCTTTTCCGGGAAAAGGACTTTCGCTGGAGATGCAAGCTTTAAATCTGTTAAAGATTTATGAAGATCGAAATGAAATACGGTCTTCGAAAAAGAAGGGGGTACAGGAACTCTATACACCGTTCGTGTGAAACTACTATCAACCTCAATTTTATAGGTTCTGTAGTTTGAACCTATAACTGGGTCTTCAATTAATTTAGTTTCTATGAGCTCATTTAGATCCATTAACTCAGATGGATCTATCTTTTCGATAGGTTTAGCGAAAACTAGAATCACCATACTTACAACGCATAATAACGCCAGCAGAATAGTGGTTAGCGATTTTTTATTTCTAATTTTCAAGCTTATTTATTTACCCAAGTTAGATTTAACAATCTAAAAACATCCAAGCTAAAAAGTTGGGTCAGATTTTAAATTTGTATTCTTTCTTAAAGAAATTACATTATACCCGATCATTTACAGACATATAGATAAGTAGACACGAAATTTAGTTCATCAAAAGCATTGGGTTAATACCCCAGGGGAATAATTGAAAAATCAGATTTGGGTAAAAGACGGCACTAAAGATGCCTTTTTTATAATTGAAAAACGCTCATTTGTCATTATAGAAGCAAGTGCAGGTGCGTTAAATCTATATGGGCAGCCAGAAACTTATTTTGAAAATAAATCACTTGAAGATTTAAGTTTTGAGTGTGACAAGAGTATTATTTGTGCAGATGGAGACCCTTACGCGAGTAGAATAATTAGAAGGCATAAAGCAGCAAATAATGAAGAGTTTCTTACCTATTTGTCTTTAGATGCGGCATGTGATGAGTCAGATAAAATAAGATGCAGTATTACACCTATCCATGCAACTAACCAAGTTGATCATCACGAGCTTCGTAACAGCGATTTAATATCTCAACATTTATACAAATCTGAGTTAGGTATTATTCATTGGCAACGGAATTTGAAATTATCTGAATGGTCAGATCAAATGGTAGCCATTTCGGGATTAAAGGCTGATGACGTATTAGGCTCTTCGATTTTTGACCTCAACTTTGTGGGTTCTGAAAAGATTAATGAGGTAAAAAAGACTCTATTCTGCTATCTAGAAAAAGAGTATGAAAAATTTCACATCGAAACATTTTTAGCACAAAAAGACTCGGTTCAAAAGAGAGTAAAACTGAACTTTAGTGTGGTTTGGGATGATAATAGGTGTATAGAATCCATCATGTGTTTTGTGGAGGATAAAACCGATGCCTACCAAAAAGATCTTCGCATAAAAGAAAGTGAATTACGCTATAGAACTTTGTTCGACTCTTCCACAGAGGGAGTGCTTATTTATAAAGATGGCCATTTTTTTGATTGTAATGAGCGAGCGACACAGTTATTTGGTTGTTCAAAGGATGAAATAGTCGGTCAATCACCGGTGTTTTTTTCTCCTGAGTTTCAGAAAAATGGAGAAAGATCGGATAAGATGGCTATGAATTATATTCAAAAAGCCATTGAAACAGGTCAACAAACCTTCGAATGGAGCCATTCTAAACTTGATGGTACAGTTATAGATACGGAAGTGAGTTTAGTAGCTATAAATATTGAAGGGCAAACATACATTCAATCTATCATCAAGGATCTAACCAGCCGCAATGATAGAGAAACGCGCATCAGAAAAAGTGAGAAGCTATTTAGGAGTTTATTCGAGAATTCTTCGAATGCCATAGTAATGGTAGACGATACCAATAAGGTGGAGATGATAAACTCTAGTTTTAAGAAGCTGTTTGGTTACGATGAAACCGAAATCATTGGCGAAGATATTGATGCAGTTATAGTGCCAGATGATGAATATGAAGAAGCACCTAAAATGCCAGCTTTAGGAATGAGCCAAATTAAGCTCACAAAGGAAGTAGTTAGGTTGAATAAATTCGGTGAACGTAAACATCTGATACTGTCAGCTATTCCAGTGTATCTAAATGAAAAGCCATTTAAAGGGTATGGAATTTATATTGATATCACAGATCTAAAAGAGAAAGAGCGTACACTAAAACAATCGCTCTATGAAAAGCAGCTGTTGTTGGGTGAAATTCACCATCGTGTAAAAAACAATTTAGCCCTGGTTACTAGCTTGATTCAGTTGCAATCATATGAAGTGAAGGATGCACAGTTAATCGAAATTTTATCGAACTGTGAAGGTAGAATTCGGTCGATTGCCACCGTACATGAGTTGTTATATAAAAGTGAAAGTTTTTCGCATATACCCTCGGTTGAGTGCATCCATAAAATTGTGAAACAGATTCAGCAAATGGATGATAAAGCGGATATCACAACAGATGTTGAAGAACTTCAGATCAACATTAATCAAGCTATTACCTTAGGCTTGTTACTGAATGAAATACTTGTGGATGCAATCAACAGAAGGTCACAGATTTATCCGCAAATCCATTTAGTATTGAAAAGAGATGGAGATCAAATAATGATTTCTATTAAATATGGTGAATGTGCACCGGTAAATGAGCTTCGAACAGAAGAGAGTAAAAAGTTCAATTCCACACTGATAAATACACTACTTCAGCAGTTAGAAGCCGAACAACAACCACAACTGGATGGATATGGTGGGCAGATTATCCGTTTTAGAATGTCGGATGAAAAAGGGTCAGCAAGTTATAGCTTATAACGCTATTTCTTGAAAATATGACCTAACACAGCAGTTGCAACTTCTAGTTTTGAACCTTTGAGTTGAAGGCTATCAGAAGGGCTGATTAAGTGAACTACATTGGTGTCAACTTCAAAGCCTGCACCAGCTTCAGAGAGGGAATTAGCTACGATCCAATCAATATTCTTTTTCTTGAGCTTGCTGGTAGCATTATCAATCAAATTCTCAGTTTCCATCGCAAACCCAATCAGAGTCTGTCCTTCGAGCTTTCGCTCTCCTAGCCAAGCTAGTATATCTTGTGTGCGCTTTAAATCGATGGACGAAGAGCCTTGATCCTTTTTAACTTTATGCTGATGCGTTGTAGAAGGAGTGAAGTCTGAAACGGCGGCCGCCATGATGATAACATCCGCGTCTTGGTGATTCTGAATAGCTTTAAATAAATCTTCCGCACTTATAATGCTTTCTGTAGTAACACCTTCTGGATGAGGAACGTGAATAGGTCCATGAATAAGGTGTGTAGCCGCTCCTAAGCGTAATGCGGCCTCTGCCATGGCAATACCCATCTTGCCGCTGCTAGGGTTGGATATGAATCGTACAGGGTCGATGTATTCCCTAGTAGGACCTGCAGTTACAACCACTTTTTTGCCTGCAAGTGGACCTTCAATCGAACCAATGATTTCATCGGCTTTTTCTAGAATTACATCAAATTCGGGTAATCGACCTTTTCCTTCTAATCCACTTGCTAAAAAACCAGCTTCAGGTTCTAACACATGGTAACCGAACTCTTGCACGGTTTTAAGGTTATCCGTTACCGATGGGGATTCATACATCTCACCATCCATAGTTGGACAAATCAATAAAGGGCAACGAGCAGCAAGCACGGTGCTTGTTAGCATGTTATCGGCTGTGCCATGTGCAATTTTTGATAGGGTATTTGCGGTACAAGGTGCAATAACAAACAGGTCAGCCCATTCGCCCCAATAAATATGACGTGTCCAGTCGGTGGAATCTGAATCTTCTGGGAAGATGTCGATGGCAACTTCATGGCCAGATAAGGAAGCAAAAGTATCTAAACCAACAAAGCGAGTGGCAGAAGGAGTCATTGTGACTCTAACTTCAGCACCCGCTTTTTGAAATTCTCTTAGTAAAAAAACAGCCTTATAGGCTGCGATACCGCCGGTAACACCTAAGATGATGCGTTTACCGGAGAGCATAATTAGTCCTCTTCTGGACGGCGGAAATAAGTTTTTCCATCTTCCATTTCATTAATGGCACGCTGAACAGCATGAGGAAGTTTTTCAAAAGATTTTGAAATCTGCTCTTGTTCTTCATTGAATGAAAACTCATCGTCATCTTCGAAACCTTCGAAGTATTGAAGTTTTTCATCCAACTCTAATTTTTCTTGAGCTGCGATTTGACGTGCTCTTTTTGCCATGATAACTAGCAACTCATATTTGTTGCCGGTAGTCTTTTTAAGCTCTTCGATGTCAATAGTTCTTATTGGCATATTCTCTAATTTGAGTTCATGAATTCTTCAACAGCGCGCTTAACTTGAGCGTAGGCTGCCTCTAAATCATCATTAATAATGACCCGATCGAACCGATCGGAGTAAGTAAGTTCTTCTTTAGCTCGTTCTAAACGTAGGGCTAAAGATTCGTTGTTTTCAGTGCCTCTGGCTATTAAACGCTGTTTTAGCACTTCCATTGAAGGTGGTTTAATAAAGATGCCGAGGCACTCATTACCGTAAAGTTCTTTGATATTCACGGCACCTTTTACTTCAACGTCAAGCAGAACAAAATAGCCTGATTTTAGATTTTTATCAACCTCTGAACGTAAGGTTCCATAACGTGTTCCACCGTAAAATTCTTCCCACTCTAAGAAGTCTTTTTCGGCTATTCGTTCCTCAAATTCTGCAGGCGTTAAAAAGTGATAATGAGTTCCATTTACTTCGCCTGTTCGAGGCTTTCTAGTAGTGGCTGAAACTGAAAATTTAAGCTGCTCGAAGTCTTTAAAAAGTTTATGAGCAATGGTGCTTTTACCGGCTCCACTTGGAGCTACTAATATGATTAGTTTTCCTTTTTTCAAGTACCTGTCTCTTCTTATTCTACGTTTTGAACTTGCTCGCGAATTTGCTCTAATGTTTCCTTCGATCGAACGATGTGATGTGCAATACCAGAATCGTTGGCTTTAGAACCAATGGTGTTGAGTTCACGGTTCATTTCTTGTGTGAGGAAATTCAAGCGACGTCCTGATGGCTCTGGCTGTTCAATGGCTTCAATAAAGAATTTTAAATGTGCTCGCATTCGAACAATTTCTTCAGTGATGTCCATTTTATCAGCAATCACGGCGATTTCCGTTTCTAACCGATCGCGGTCAAAGTTTTCATCATCCAGCAACTGCTGAATACGATCTCTGAGTTTATTCCGTACCTCATCAACTCGGCCATCACTTACCTTTTCAACTTCGTTGAGGTTTAACTCTATGGCTTCAATGCGTTCGAGTAAGTCTTTTTTCAATTGACTTCCTTCTCGAGTGCGCATCGCTATTAAATTCTCAAGCGCTTGTTTTGCAGCTTTTTGAACCACAACCCATTTTTGGGCTAAAATTTCTTCATCATCTTCTTTAGTGATGAAAACATCATTAAAACTCGTGATGTTTCTGATACTTAAATCGCCTTCAATATCGGCTGCGCTTTGAACCTGGCGTAGCAAACGAGCATAGGCTTTTACTTTTACTTCATCTACTTCAATGTGAGGCTCACCCGAATCAACTTCCGACACGTGTACAGAAACATTCAGCTTGCCACGATATATCATGGACTGAATAAGCTCTTTTAAAGTGAGCTCTTTATCTTGAAGTCGTTGAGGTAGACGAATGGAAAGATCCATGTACCTACTATTGAGTGATTTGATCTCTACGGTTGCTGAAATGCCGTTTTCTACGGCTTCACCCCGTCCAAACCCCGTCATTGAAATAATCATAATAGAACCAATATTTTTTTAGCTGTGCAAAGGTACAAAAGTAGAAGGCAGGAATAAACAGTGAGTGCTACTTTAAAAAATTAGGAAATAAAGCAGTTAGCTCGAGGTTTAATAAATTAGTTGTCTAATAACCGACGATGGTAATTTATTTGACCTAAATGGTAGCTCATATGTGCGTACAGGTGCATGAAGAAGTATTCAACGGTCATTTCATGTCCGAAGGGTTCGATAGGATAGTTTTTTGAAAGTTCTTCATCTGTCATGCTATCTAATGTGTCGCATACAGATTTCTTGGCCGCTCTGATGCGCATCAGTAATTCAGACCGATCTGTTTTGCCATTAAACTCAAAATCTCTGTCACGCTCGTATCCATCTTTGCTTATTACGCTTCCAAAAAAATGAGATAGATTGCCTGCAATGTGAAGGGCAAGGTTTCCACCGCTATTATTAATCCCTGATTCTTTGATCCAGAGATTATGTTCGTTGTTATAACTCATGATTTCAGATTCTAAGGTCTCAAAATCACGGGCGAATAATTGACAGAGTGTATCGGGATTCAAACTGTTTCCTCCACTTTTTTTAGACTAACGGCATTAGCACAATATCGCAAACCACTTGGTTGTGGTCCGTCAGGAAAGATGTGTCCAAGATGTGCATTACAGGTATTACAAACTATTTCCACGCGAACCATTCCATGTGTATGGTCTTTAAGATAAGCGACTGCATTTTCTTTTATAGGTTGGGTAAAAGATGGCCAACCAGTTCCACTTTCGAATTTTTCGTTGGCATCAAAGAGTAGTGTGTTGCAGCAAACACAGGCATAAATACCGGGATCGAAACGACTGCACACATCACTCGAAAAAGGACGTTCAGTACCTTTTTGGCGGGTTACAGCAAATTGTTCATCGGTTAATAGTTGCTTCCATTCGGTTTCCGATTTCTCAACCCTTTGATCGGGTTCCGGATTACCATTTCGAGCAAAATTTAAAATATCTATCCACTTCAGCATAAAAGGAAATTTAGACTAATAAAGTATTTTAACCGCAGAAAGCAAAAAGTTCACTAAAATGATTCCTTTAGGGAAAAGAAAAAGCCCTCAAAAGAGGGCTTTAAGTCTAGTTTGCTACAAGCTCTTTTACCTTTTGTGCAAAAGCTTGGGCGGCTTCTGGCGATGTGCCTTCGCTATAAATTCGGATTATAGGTTCTGTGTTTGATTTACGTAAGTGAACCCATCCTTCTTCGAAATCTACTTTAACCCCATCTACAGTATTGGGATTTAATTCTGAATAATGGTTGTTCACCATCGTGAGTACATCATCTGCATTTTTACCCAATTCAGCTAATTGGATCTTACTTTTACTCATATAGTAGTTCGGGAGAGTGGCTCTGTAGTCAGAAGAGGAGCCATCAAACTCAGCCAGTTGTTGAAGTACACATGCAATTCCTACCAAGGCATCTCTACCATGATGTAGTGCCGGTACAATTACGCCACCGCTGCCTTCACCACCTACAACAGCATCGTATTCTTGCATTTTCTTTACCACATTGATTTCGCCAACAGCAGAACGATGACATTTTTGTCCATGCTTTTCTGCGATATCATCGGCGACTCTAGATGATGAAAGGTTAGTGGCGGTACTCCCCGCATTTTTGCTAAGAATGAAGTCGAATACCGAAGCTTGAGTATATTCTTCACCGAATAGTTTTCCGTTATTATCTACAAGTGCTAATCGATCAGCATCTGGATCTGTAACAACACCAATATCAGCTCCTGAAGATTTTACCAGGTCACATATTTCTGTGAGATGTTCTGGAAGTGGCTCTGGATTATGAGGGAAAAGTCCATTGGGCGTGCAATGAATTTTGTGTGTTTGGCTAACACCAAGTTTATCCAACAATAGGGGAACAGCATCCGAACCGGCTCCATTTACAGCATCAACGGCTACAGATAAATTAGCTGCTTTAATAGTGTCTGCGTTAATAAAAGGAAGCTCAAGAATTTTTGAGATGTGATAGTCTAAGAGGTCGTTATCTTCGGTTATAGTGCCTATTTCATCATACTTCTTGTAAGAAAATTCGCCTTTTTCAGCGATTTCTATCATTGCCTTACCTTGTTCGGCATCCATGAACTCACTGGTATTATTCAGTAACTTAAGCGCGTTCCACTCTGCTGGATTATGGCTTGCAGAGATAATGATGCCTCCGTCCGCTTTGTGGCGAAGTACCCCCATTGCAACCGTTGGAGTAGGTACAATACCAGCTTTGATTACATTACAGCCAACACTGGCTAGAGTTGAAGCAACAATATGCTCGCATAGCTCACCAGTTACTCTCGAGTCTCTTCCTAAAACAACCGTACCACCTTTTAACCAAGTGCCATATGCTGCTGTAAAGCGAGCTAAATTTTCTGGGGTTAAGTCTGTGCCAAAAATGCCTCTAATACCTGAGACAGAAATCATTAATGCCATGGGCTTCTATTCTATGGTTTAAATTTTTATTCGAATGGGTTATTCCTGAGTGATACCTATTTACTTTTTTCAGGGAGCCAAGGGGTTTCTTGATTGCCACTCTGTTTGTTTTCATATCGAGCGAGTACAAAGAGAAAATCAGATAATCGATTTAGATATCGTACCACAAATTCAGAGATGGAATCTTCTTTAGCGCAATCAACACTGATACGTTCAGCCCTTCTACAAACCGTTCTGGCAATGTGTAAGGTTGCACCAGCTTGTGAGCCTCCCGGTAAGATAAAACTCTTTAATGGAGGTAATTCTGTCTCCATTTGGTCGATGGCTTTTTCTAGAAAAATTATTTCTTCATCCCCAATTCGGTCAATTCTCACTTCACGTGAAGGAGGGGTGGCTAAATCGGCACCTAGTACAAACAATTGAATCTGAACCTTTTCAAGTAACTCTCTAGTGGTGGTGTGAACTTCGTAGCTTAACGTTAATCCAAGTACGGAATTGAGTTCATCTACCGTGCCATAAGCAGCGATTCGGTCAGAGCTTTTGGAAACACGCTGACCTCCAAATAGTGAGGTTTCTCCAGAATCGCCTTTTTTAGTATAAATCTTCATAGTTGAGTTTTGCTGAAAAAATAGTCTTTTAAAAACAAAGATACTGATTACTAATCCATCAATTTAGTAGTTCAAATTACAAAAGAAGCATAGTATCTTAGTGGAGCTTTAACTTAAGGACGGTAATCGGTACATGAAAAGAACAATCATTATTTTAATATTATCCTTGGTCGGGATAACATCAGCACAAGCATTTCAAGATAAGAATGTAGAAACGGGGAAGGATGTTCTGAAATTGATGCAAAATCAATACAAAGATACTTGGTACAAACACCTAACATTTACCCAAGAGACCATTTTCTATGGAGCAGGAGAGCGTATTGAAAGAACGCAAACTTGGTATGAAGCTATGAGTTTGCCGGGTAAGTTAGCCATCAAGTTTGATGACAAAGCAAGTGGCAATGGTATATTATTTAATGACGGGGTGCAGCATGGCTACGCCAATGGCATGAAGATTCAGGAGATGAATCGTGTACACGATATGCTAGTGCTGGGTTTTGATGTTTACCATCAGTCGGTTGATAAGACTGCTGAGCAATTAGAAACCTACGGTTATGATTTATCTAAGACGTATGTTGATGAGTGGCAAGGTCGAAGTGTGTATGTAGTAGGTGTAGATAAACCCGACTCTACCAAAGCACAATTTTGGATTGATCAAGAACGCTTAGTGTATGTGCGAAGTTTGACCATTGGTCGGCAAAATACGATCCAAGAAGTACGATTTAATAAGTATCAGAAAATTGGAGAAGCTTGGATTGCTCCTGAAGTAGTAATCTTGATCAATGGAATGAAAGGACTCGAAGAGCGGTATACCGAAATTGATACACCCGACACTTTGAACCCTCTCATATTTGATCCAGCTTCATTTGTTGAAGCTGATTGGGATCCCGCCGATTAAGCGGAGCAGCTTGCACCACCTAACACACAAAACTGTGCACAATATGGGTGGTTTAGATATACTTTTTGGAATGAATCTTTAAGGCTATTCCCTAATTCGAATTGCTCATCATAAGCAATGAGCGTACATGGCAATACCACTGGTTCATCAGTACCCTTGCGCTTCACTACCATGCGTTCAGTAGCGCACATTTGTTGTTGAGGAGTTACATTTAAAATATCCCAACAAGCCGTTGTGATTTCGGGCACGTCTTGAGTAGTGGTCATTTCAGGGAAGATCACGATGTTTTCGCCATCAGCAACTCGTATTCCCACCTCGTATTCATCCAGTATGCTCTGGTAGCCTTGAAGTGCTGTTTGAATAGATTCGTTGGCTAACGAACGACCAGCAACACCTAAAGCAATGCCCATTTTGTGTAGCTTTGCCATAGTTGATAGGGTTCGGTCGAATGTTTTCGGACCACGTTCACTTTCGTGCATCTCAGCGGTGTAATGATCTAAGGAAATACGAAGCGTAAGTTTGCCAGGGTATTTCTTGTTCAATTCATCTAACTCTTCAAAATGCTTGTCAATAGCGCGATAAGCATTCGAAAGCACAAGAACATCGAAGCCACGAGATAAACAAAGTCTAAGAATCGGGAGCATATCTTTATTCAAGAACGGCTCACCGCCCGTAAAAGAGATTTTTTTTGTGTCTAAAGCTAAATCACGAATCTCATCAAGATACTTTTGTACTTCATCTGTTGTGATGTATAGCAGCTCATCATTAGTAGGAGATGATTCGATATAACAGTTTTGGCATTGTAGGTTACAACGAGTACCAGTGTTAAACCATAGTGTTTCTAATTTGTGTAGTTCAACATAAGCACGGTCTTCACCTTTTCCAGTAACCGTTACTTCTTTGAATTTACCACGTGTGTGAAAATTCTCTTTAATCTCTTGTTCTTTTAACAGCATGCAGCAGTATCGTTTGAGTTTGAATTATCTGTGTTGAAAGGTGCGCTTCCTCCGCATCCTTCAAAAATTCCGTAATGGGTCTCAAAATCACCCCAGAAGTCAAAGTGATCTTTAAATCGAGTATCGTGCAACATCATGTAAGTGTTGCCACAAACGGGTTCGATTTTACCTGTTTCAAATAAATGGTGATCGTCGAGTAAAAACGCATCTTTTTGATGCTCTATCGAGCCTTTATATCTCACCGCTTGCCCATAATCTTCGCAATCGCTTTCGAGCTTAGGAAGCTTCATTAGACGATAAGTAACCGAGTAAAAATTGATGTTGCCTACTTTCTCTTTTAGTTCTTCATCCTCAACCGCTATAGGATTGGATGAAACAGCTCTTGGGTCAAGAAACCCAACTTCTTTTGAGATGTTTAAAAAATCATTCCAGTACAGTGCGCCACTTAAGCATTCACCATATAAAATTGGGTCATCTACTAATTCCTGAGGCACTCTACGATCAGCATATACATCGCTAAAGTATATTTCACCGCCTTCTTTTAATAGGTCATATGCGCCTTGAAGTACAGCCCTTTTATCGGTGGCAAGGTTAATTACACAATTAGAAACAATGAGGTCGAGTGATTGCTCTGGGATTCCAAGTTCACCTAGTTCTTCAATATTCCCCTTTAAAAACTCAACATTTGAAAATCCGAATAGCTTTGCGTGATAATCCTGATGCTTCTTAGCCACTTCTAATTGGGCGTCGGTCATATCAACACCAATAACATGCCCACTTTCGCCTACTAATTTGCTAAGGATGAAACAGTCGCGCCCTGAGCCTGAACCTAAGTCGAGTACTTTAAGGCCTTTTAAATGAGTTGGAATAGTTAGCCCGCACCCATAATACTTAATCATAGTTTCATCGTGAAGCTGACTAAGAATGTCTTTTATATGTCGGGGGTACTCGATGTCTGTGCAACAGGCCGACGTGCGAAGGTCATCGGAGGATTTTAGTGTAGTTCCGTAATAGTCGGAGACTTGGTCGTGAATATCCGTTTTCATACACCTCGGAAAAAAAGTTATAATTTGAATGCGTTCTGTTTTAATAACCTTTACGAAGTGGTGACTAAAGCAGATGGGTTAATTAATAAAATTATTCTCTAAATAATTCTATAAATCTGCATTTATATATGTTTTTCTTCCTGTCTCAAATGCAATATTAAGGTGGGCATAGGTTTGGAGCTCTTTGAGAAATTGAGGTGCTTTTGCCAATTCACAAGCAAAAGTCTTAGTTACGTCATCGGTATATGTAGCTTCTTGTTCATGTAAGCCATAATTAAGTACCAATTTATTTATCAGGTTTTCTTGATTGTAAGGGTAGGTTACTTCAAAAAATTGTACCAACTTAATGGTTTGAAGAATAGCGCTTTCAATCACTTCTTGAGTAGAATTGCCATAGGCTTCGATGAGTCCTGCTTTGCCTAATTTTGTGCCACCGAAATAACGAACTACTATGGCTCCAACATCAACAAGATTGGCTGACTTCAATTGATTCAGCATAGGTAAACCAGCTGTGCCACCGGGTTCACCGTCATCACTGCTAAATTCGATGGGCTGCTCGGGATTGATGCGATACGCATTGCAGTGATGGGTAGCATCCCAGTATTCCGTTCTTAACTCTTGAAGTTTATTTTGGAATGCTTCTTCATTGCGAGCAGGGAATAAAATAGCAAGGAATTTTGAGCCTCGATCTTTGTAAACGATTTGGTGAGAGGTAGCTACTGTCTTCAGAATAATCCGTTTTTTTAATTTATTGGAAGTTAAAAGAAATAAACTCTGATTTCACTGTGGTATTTAGAGTGATTCTGTCTTGCCATTGAAATAGGAAAGAACGATTTTCGGGGCGAAATTTGGCAGATCAAAGTTTCAATAAATAATGAAACTCCGCAAGCATTGTGCTTGTTATAAACGCAAATAAACTTAACTACACATTTATGCCTTCACTTCTTAAAGCGATTAATTCGCAGGTAGGACGAAAGATCATGACCGGCATTACAGGAATAGGCTTAATGCTATTCTTAGTAGGTCATATAGTTGGGAACTTATCTATTTTTGGTTCACCTGATGCTTTCAATATTTACACTAAAACACTTGAAGACTTAGGGCCGCTGCTATATGTAATTGAAGCAGGTCTAGCATTCTTCTTTTTATATCACACAATTTTAGGTATTTCAATTTGGTTGAACCGTCGCAAGGCGCGTCCAGAGGGGTATAAGAAATATCAAACTAAAGGCGGAGCTAGCCACCAATCGCTTGCTTCACGAAGCATGATTTATACGGGTATCATCACTTTAGTTTTCCTTGTTTTCCATATATGGACGTTCAAGTTTGGTGACACTGAGATGGTTCAGTTATCAACGGGTGAGATGGGAAGAGATCTCCGTGCACTTGTTATTGAGAAATTTACAGAGCCACTTTATGCATTCGGTTACACCTTTGTATTAAGCTTACTTATCCTACACCTTTCTCATGGATTTTGGAGTGCATTTACTTCATTAACGATGAAAAATGGCAAAGGCTCAAAGAAAGTTCAGTTAGCGGCTTACGGTTTTGCAATCGTAATTATGCTAGCATTTATTTTTATCCCGCTGTACATCTACTTTACAGGCGGCGAAGGTTCATTAATATCATACTAAAGGAATTTGAAGATGAAATTAGACGCAAAAGTACCTGAAGGCCCGTTAGAAGAAAAATGGAAGCAGCATAAGAAAAACATGAAGCTTGTTGCTCCTAATAACAAGCGGAAATATGAAGTAATTGTTGTAGGAACCGGATTAGCAGGTGGTGCAGCCGCAGCTACTATGGCTGAACTAGGCTACAATGTAAAGAGTTTTTGTATTCAAGATTCTGCTCGTAGAGCGCACAGTATTGCAGCTCAGGGTGGTATCAACGCCGCTAAAAATTACCCAAATGATGGCGATAGCATCTATCGTTTATTTTATGATACAATCAAGGGTGGCGATTATAGATCACGTGAAGCCAATGTTTATCGTTTGGCTGAAGTGGCAAACAATATTATTGACCAAGCAGTAGCACAAGGGGTTCCTTTTGCTCGTGAGTATGGTGGATTACTCGCAAACCGTTCGTTTGGTGGAGCTCAAGTATCACGTACGTTTTATGCACGTGGTCAAACAGGTCAGCAGTTATTGTTAGGTGCATACCAAGCAATGATGCGCCAAGTTAATACAGGCAAGATTGATTACCATCCACGCCACGAGATGCTTGATGTAGTTATCATTGATGGCCAAGCACGTGGTATCATCACAAGAGATTTAGTAAGTGGTGAGTTGAAGCGTTGGGAAGCTGATGCAGTTGTACTTGCAACTGGTGGTTACGGCAACGTGTTCTATCTTTCAACCAACGCTAAGAACTCGAACGTAACAGCGGCTTGGAGAGCGCACAAGCGTGGTGCTCTTTTCGCAAACCCTTGTTATGTGCAGGTTCACCCAACTTGTATCCCAGTATCGGGCGACTACCAGTCGAAGCTTACTCTAATGAGTGAAAGTTTGAGAAATGATGGTAGAGTTTGGGTGCCAAAGAAGAAAGGAGACAAACGTCATCCTAATGATATTCCAGATGCAGAACGTTTCTACTACCTAGAGGAGAAGTATCCAAGTTTCGGAAACTTAGTGCCTCGTGATGTAGCTTCTCGTAATGCAAAAATTGTATGTGATCAAGGTTTAGGTGTGGGCGAAACAGGCTTAGCTGTTTACCTTGATTTCCGTGATGCTATTAAGCGCGACGGTAGAGATACAATTGAAGCGAAATATGGTAACCTGTTTGATATGTACGAAAATATCGCAGGTGAGAACCCATACGAGCAACCAATGAAGATTTATCCTGCTGTGCATTACACAATGGGTGGGCTTTGGGTTGATTACAACTTAATGACCAATGTACCGGGCTTATTTGCTACTGGAGAAGCGAACTTCTCTGATCACGGTGCAAACCGATTAGGTGCTAGTGCATTGATGCAAGGTTTAAGTGACGGTTACTTTGTATTACCAGCTACCATTGGTAACTACTTAGCCGACCTAGAGCCAGGTAAGCGTTATGGTACCGACCATGAGGCATTCAAAGCTGTAGAGCAAGAAGCTCAAGAAAAGATTGATAAGCTACTGAGCATCAAAGGTAAACGAACCATTATCGATTTCCACCGAACTTTAGGTAAAATTGTTTGGGATAAAATCGGTATTGCTAGAAATAGAGAAGACCTACAAAGTGCTATTAAAGAAATTCAAGCACTTCGTGAAGAGTTCTGGCAAAATGTGTACGTACCAGGCGAAAAGAATAACTACAATAAGTACTTGGAATTTGCAGGTCGTGTAGCTGATTTCTTTGAACTAGCTGAGTTGATGGCAAAAGATGCCCTTGATCGTGAAGAGTCATGTGGTTGTCACCTCCGTGAGGAATTCCAATCGGAAGAAGGTGAAGCAATCAGAAACGATGAAGACTATTCATACGTAGCAGCTTGGGAATACAAAGGCCTAAATGGTGAGCTACAAGAAGAACTACATAAAGAAAATCTTGAATTTGAATACGTTGAACTAAAGCAGCGTAGCTACAAGTAAGGAACATATTATGAGTAAAGACATGAAAATACATTTGAAATACTGGAAACAGGCTGGTCCTGACGTTGAAGGTCATTTCGAAGAGTATACCTTAGACAATGTGAACGAACATATGTCCTTCCTTGAAATGTTGGACGTATTAAATGAAGAACTTCAGCTAGAAGGTAAAGAACCTGTTGAGTTTGATTACGATTGCCGTGAAGGTATTTGTGGATCGTGCAACTTGGTGATCAACGGACAAGCACATGGCCCAAAAGCAAAAGTAGCTTGTTGTCAGCTTCATATGCGTAACTACAAAGACGGTGATCATATTACCATCGAACCTCCAAGAGCAGCAGCATTTCCTGTAATTAAGGATTTAGTTGTGGATCGTGGTGCTTTCGATCGTATCATCGAAGCAGGTGGTTATGTTTCAGTAAAAACTGGTTCAGCTCAAGAAGCAAATGCACTTCCAGTTGAAAAAGAATTATCTGATGAAGCATTCGATTACGCTACGTGTATTGGTTGTGGAGCTTGTGTGGCAGCATGTCCAAACGCTTCAGCTTCCTTGTTTACAGGTGCTAAATTAGCTCACCTCAACAAATTCCCACAAGGTGAAGTTGAGCGTAGCAATAGAGCTGTTGCAATGGTAGAACAAATGCAAGAAGAAGGCTTCGGCGATTGTTCAAACTTTGCTGAATGTGAAGCAGTTTGTCCGAAAGGTATTTCTATCTCAGCGATTGCTGAAATGAGAAGAGATTATATGAAGGCTGTTATCAGCTAAGAAATTAGCCTTTATACATTCGTTATTAAGCCATACATGTCTCATGTATGGCTTTTTTTTTATATCTCTTACAAGTATTAGAAGATTCTGTAACAGTGTAAATAGTTAACTCTCTATATTACTAAGGCAATGATTTAAGCACTCTATAGATATTTACTGAGACATTATTATGTTTTTTGAAACCCACTCCCTCATGGGCCATCTTAAAATGATACTGTTTGTTGGGTTAATTACTTGCACAACGGCAATGAATACTCAAGCACAACAGACCATCCCATGCACAAGCGATACAAACTTTAGAACCTTAGACTTTCTAATTGGTAGCTGGACTGTAAAAAGTACCGATGGAAGTAGAGATATCGCCACTTCAACGTTTAAGAAAGAAGCAAAAGGTTGTGCAATCACGGAGCACTGGGAAGGAATAAACGGTTTTCAAGGTTACAGTTTATTCTATTATAGCCCAATGAAAAGTAACTGGTTTCAAGTATGGATTACAGAAGCCCCAAGAGCTAGAGGCGGTTTAAAGGAAAAAGAGATGGACATGTATCCACCCCTAAATAGTGTAGTTTTTAAAACAACATACTATACCAACAATGGCACTCAGGTGTTGGAAAAAACCACCTATACTCGCACATCAAGCGCTACTATTTTGCACCAAATTGAAGTAAGTACTAATGGAGGTTCCGACTGGTCGGTTTCCTTTGATGCCGAATACCATCGTAAAAGAAGCCTCTAAAATTGAACTAGATCAATTTAAAAAGGGTATCTATTTCGCTTTTGGTATTCATCGAATTCGGTGATACTCGAATGGTTGAATGGTTATCAAATGGTCTTAAAACCACTCCATGCTGATTGAAAATTTCATTCGAGAATGTGGATGGTTTTTTATGCTTTAACTCGATTACAAACAAGGAGCCGCTTAACTCCCAGTTATTTGGCGATCGCCATTCAGTATTTGGGTTTTGGTGAGCGAGTGTTTTGGCATAACGGGTGAGTGATTGTAGCTTTTCCGTTTTACCTGATTTGAATGAGTTTTTTTGGAAGTCGAAACAATGGGCTAATGTGACAACTTCAGCTAGGTTTCTAGTGCCATAATCTTCAAAAATACGTGCACTATTTTCCCATCTATTTTGCCCCCAAGTAACCCACATAGGAGCAATTTCACGTTGTGCTTTTTCACTGAAGTAAGCGAAACTGACTCCTTTTGGTGATTGAATCCATTTGTGTGTACTTGTTGCTAATACATCAACATCTAAATCCGAAACATTGATAGGGATCATACCTACCGTTTGAGCTGCATCCACCGCAATGAGCTCAACACCTTTTGATCGGGCTAGTTTAGCGATTTCTTTGAGGGGGTGGCGTAATCCAAAAGTGTTATCAATATGAGGAATTGAAAGTACTTTGGTATTCGAGCTTATCTCACGATCGTAGAGATCCAGAATTTGTTGGATTGAAATCGTTGGTAGTTGATCGGTTGGGAAATCAAACGATCGAACTTTATAACCTCTTGTTTTGCTGTGAACCTGAAATGGAATACTAGCTCCAGCATGATTCAGATTACAAAAGAGGACTTCATCATTTGGACCTAATGGAAAGCCTTGTGCAATCAGATTGAATACTTCAGTAGTATTATGAGTGAAAGCGATGTTTTCAGCCTTGGTATTGATAAAATCTGCCGCTTTTTGTCTACTCAACTCAACAGGCTCAACCCACTCTGGTCCCCACATATGTAGCCATGGGTTGGTTTCACACAATTCAAGATAGTGGCGATGGGCTTGCTGAATAAGAATGGGAATGGTTCCTATAGACCCATGATTTAGATACGTGACACTAGGGGAGAGGGAATAATCTGTGGCCGACTCTAAACCAGTCATCGTTCGCGATTGAAGCTCGTGATTAGCCCACTCAGAAACAGCAGTGATGCTACCGAATGCCGCTGCACCAACGCCCGATGCTAAAGTTTTTATAAATCCACGTCGTGATGTTTTCATAGCTTTAAAATGAAGTTAATACCGATACAAGTTTAGCCATGTCTAGTTCATCATTATAGATACTCGGTGATACTCGAATCGCATCTCCTCGATAGGAAACTAAGATGTTGGCTTGGGTGAGGGCTGCTTTAATCTTCTCCATATCATGCTGATTGCCTAAACGAATTCCAAATAAGTTGGAGGCTCTATATTCAGTTTCTTCAATCCAATAACCCGCCTCTCGTAATTTTTGAATGGAAGGTTCTACAAGATTTCTACAATACTCTTGGATGTTTTCAGGGCCCCATTCATTCAGTTTTTTTACCGCAGCAATTAACATCGGCACTAAGATAAAGTTACTATGCTCGCCTACTTCATAGCGTAAAGCTCCATCTTGGTAACGATCACTATAGTTCACTAAATTTGAAAAGTTTTCACTTTCATATCTATTAATCCAGTTCTGTTCAATAGGCGATCCATGGTTTAAAGACGGACCATAGTACGCCATCCCGATACTATAAGGCCCCATCAGAGATTTATAGCTTGCTGTAACTAACGCATCAGGTTTAATCTCATCAATATTGAATGGCATTGCCCCAATTGATTGAGTACCGTCGATGGCCATGAGCGCACCAACTTTAGTAGTTTTAGCACGAATGGCTTTCATATCAAAGATGGTACCATCCGCCCAATGTATATTACCCATCGCTACTAGACGAGTATGTTCGTCTATAGCCTCCAAAATTTGCTCGTTCCAAGCCTTTCCCCTCCCATCTAGGGTATTGGGTGGCGCAATGGTTTTGATGGTCGCTTGGGCTTTATTTGCGATTTCCATCCATGGATACACATTGCTTGGGAATTGCTCGCCAGCAACAATAATATTATCGCTTGCTTTTAATTCAACATTCTTAGCAACATTTGCCATCCCATAAGAAGCAGAAGGAATTACAACTAGTCTATTCGGTTCACTACAATGAACAAGCTTAGCATATTCTTTTCTAAGTATGTCGGTTTCATCAAAAAAATCGGTAGGAGGAATTATATGTGGACGGCGTTTCCTTTTAATGCCCTGAATTCCCGCTTCTTCCACGGTATTCAAAAGTGGAGACATATATGCGCAGTTCAAAAAAGTAACATTAGGGTCTAAATCGAATTCAGCTTTCTTACAATCCATGAAAAGGGGCAAGTATTATTTAATTGAAATATCAGCTGAAAATCATGTACTCCTTTCAGAATTCAAAATGAGATGCTTACTTTTAATGAAATTTTCAAAGAGGATAAATGATAAGAACAGCTACTCTTCAAGACTTAGAAACCATTCACTCCCTAAATGAAGCCGCACTTCCGCATGTGAATAGCATTCCTATTGCAGATTTCGAGGAGTTTCTGCAAATAGCTAAACACTTTGTTGTAATCGAAAAGGAGAATGAAATAGCGGGATTCTTGATTACTCTCGACGAGAAGCAAAGCTATGATAGTGTTAATTATCAGTTCTTTTTAGATCAATATGATAGTTTCGAATATGTTGATCGAATTGTAATTGGGGATGCTTTTAAAGGAAGGGGATGTGGTAAAGCGTTATATCAATTCCTATTTGAAAATACCGAGTATCCTAGGGTAACCTGTGAAGTAAACATTGAACCACCGAATGATGCATCTATGAAATTTCATGAGAAAATGGGGTTTTATGAAGTAGGACAACATCGAAGTGAAGGCGGGACAAAGTTGGTGTCGCTAAAGTGTAAGGATATCGATTAGGATTTAATCGGCACTACTTTCCACTTTAGTTTCGAAGTAATAAAAGGCATCAATGATGTCCAAATACACTCCATCGAAGCCGGCATCGATGATTTTTTGGGTATAGGAAGACTCATCTCCATAGATAATACGCTTCCAATCTTTCTGCCAATAACGCACTTTGTAATTGCCTTCCCAATAAGGGTTTTCTTCATCTAACCAAGAAGGAGGATTCTGATCCCATGATGGTTTCCAATAATATCGGAAGTCACCAGATTCCCCAATACTCATGTAACTGACCAATAAACGCTCACCACCATTCTTTTTAGTTCTTATTTGTTCTAGGTCTAGTGGTTGCAATACTTCATCATGGAAAAAGGCATCCATGATTATGAGGTCATAATTGGTATTTGCTAAAGTAGATAGTAGCTCTTTCTTAGTTTCGAAATGTTGATAATTGAGTAAATAGAGGAAGTTTTGAACGTCATTAATGGAACGAATATTTAAGGCATTCTCATTGGGCAATCGTAACGGATGGTCTGGGATTCTATCTAATTCACGCGAGTTGGCACTAAAGGAAATGAAATTTCGCTGCTTATTTTTTGAATAGGCGTCGTCCATTAAGTTGGGGTACTTCACGTAATCGGTAACAAGTACTGGTTTGTTATATTCTTGTGCCACATCAAGTAAGGAGGTGATATACTCGGTGCTTTCTAAAGGGGTAGGAGTGTCATCGGCTTCATAACCATAAAAAAGGTCTTCCTGGCCTATGGCATCTATAGCCGACAGGTATTGCTGAGCAACTACAGTATTCTCTGTTGATTCCTTAAGTAGAATCTCATGACCATTTTGAGGTATGACAATGAAATCTTCATCTTGATTGCGGGCATAATCACCAATTTCGATCACAAAATTCCGCATCTCTTGGCGATAATCTAGGTTTTTTGCTTTTTCAGTTGGAGTGCAATTACTGAAAAACAAAAGCGCTAGTAAAAAGAAGAATAGCTTCATGGATTTTTGTTTGATGAACTCGATGATATCAATACTTTCAGACAATGAAAAAAGAAGGTGTGAATTTGACCGATTCAATTCAACTTGCTGAACAGAAGCTTCAAGAAATATGGGGGTATCCTGAATTTCGGAAAGGGCAGAAAGAAGCTGTTTCGGCAGTATTGGAGAATAGAGATACTTTAGTGCTTTTCCCTACAGGTGGGGGTAAATCACTGTGTTATCAAGTTCCAGCTTTGGTAAAAGAAGGGCTTACATTGGTTATATCGCCACTTGTGGCACTCATGCAAGATCAAGTGCAGCAACTTCAAGATTTAGGAGTATCGGCTACATTTATCAACAACACGATTGCGCCTTTTGAGGTAGAACAACGCCTCGTTAATGCTCGCAATGGGATGTATAAACTGTTGTATTGCTCGCCAGAGCGACTTAAAACAACCTTATTTCACAATGAACTTCAGAACCTAAATGTTCAACTGGTTGCCGTTGATGAAGCACATTGTGTGTCGGAATGGGGGCATGATTTCAGGCCTTCATACCGAGAAATAAAAACTAATCTTGCAGGGCTTCCATCCACTACCTCTTGGATTGCCTTAACGGCTACGGCTACGCCTGAAGTAAAAGCGGATATCATTCAAAATTTAGAGTTTGAAAACCCTGAAGTGATTTCCTTAGGTTTCTCTCGTCCCAATTTAAAGTGGTGGGTAGTTTACACAGAGAAGAAACGTGAAAAGCTGATCGAGGGAACACTTAAAGCGCTCAAAAAAGGGGACGGTTTAATTTATGGTGGTACGCGACGAAACTGTGAAAATTGGGCGGCTTATTTTTCGAACCAAGGCATCAAGTGTAAAGCATACCATGCAGGTGTTCAGCCACTCGACCGGCGCGATATTCAACGTTATTGGGTAAAAGGAACTGTTCACTTAGTGGTGGCTACGAATGCATTCGGGATGGGTATTGATAAGCCCGATTGTCGATTTGTGATTCACGAGGAGATGCCTTTTTCAATTGAAGCCTATTATCAAGAAGCAGGACGTGCAGGGCGAGATGGGGAAGAAGCCTTTCCCATTTTGTACTATAAACCCACAGATTTTAGCCAAGCAAAGCTACGTATTGAACAGAGCTATCCTACTCGAGAACAACTAGAAAAAGTATATCAAGCATTATGTGATAGTTTAGAATTAGCCGTTGCTGGGGTGATGGAGGCTTCGGTACCTCTCGATATAGAATCCGTAAAGATTCGTTCGAAGCAAGCTCTGGGTATTTGTAAATCGTCACTGCGCTTACTGGATCAATTTGGCATCATAGCTTGGGAGCAAAAAGTAAAGAGTGGTTTATCGATTCAGTTTATTCTCAGTAGAGATATGCTGCAAAAGTTCAAAGAACGGTGCAATAACCCTGAGAAGGTAGAATTTGTAGATCAACTTGAACGGGTATTAGATGCCCGTGCCTTTTATGAGTCGGTGGACATCGAAGAAGAGTACCTCATGAGCGTGCTTAACGTTAGTCGGAATGGATTGGTTAAAGCATTAAACGTACTGATGCAAAACGATCAAGTGTTGGTGTTTAACAAGCTTGAAGAGCGAGACTTAGTGCGTGTGTTGGAAGCTCGATCATCCCAATTACCTATAGGGAAAGATGAAGTTGAAAGGCATCGTAAACACCTGCTTCAAAAGCTTGATAAGATGAACGAGTTCGTGCTATCAAATAGCTGTAGAGAGGTTTTCCTTCAGCAATATTTTGGGAATTCAGAAACTCAAGAATGTGGACATTGCGACAATTGTATAAAGACGAATGAGAAGTGGCAATCACAGGGCATGGATGCCAAACTATTGCGGGCATCGATGCAGCAGCTGGCGAGTCAGCCTCGTAGTGCTGAACAGTTAAAGTCGGCATTAAATATTGACCTTAATACAGCGCAATCGATCATTCAATATCTACTAAAAGAAGAACGCATAGAAGCGGTTGAAGAAGAAACTGGACTTTACTCCATTACATCATCTAGCTGAACGGGAGCAGGGCCTTTCAGTTGTTCAGTTGAGTCTTGCACATTTTCAAAGAGTACCATGAGTCGATCAATCCGCTTTATAACACTGTCTACTCTAACTTGTTGAGCCGCAACTTGGCTTTGATAAAACTGATGACTTGTTAGAAATTCCTCTTTCGATATGTCATATTTATCCCAAATAGCATTGAGTAAAGAGTCGGGTTTCTGAGGTGGTAAACTTGGATCGTAATACACCTTAAGTAGCTCCAATTCCAGAAAGATATCTAAATACAGATCCTCACTCATTAAATCAGCAGGTGCTTCAACCTTGTATTCTTCAACACAACTGAGCTGGAGTGCGGTTAAGATGAAAAGTCCGATGAGTAAGAATCTGTTTGCCATATTATTTAGCAGGTGCTTTTGGATCTAATGGACGCATAATTAACTCATTTATCAAGAAATTATCTGGAGTTTCAAGAACATGAATAAGCGTATTTGATACATCTTTAGGGTGCATCATGTTGGGATGTTGGTCTACATCTTCCATTGAATCAAAGAAATTGGTTGCAATAGAACCCGGGAAGAAACAGGATACTTTAATGCCATCATATCTCAGTTCTTTAAAAAGTGCATCACTAAATCCGCGTAAGCCATATTTGGTGGCGTTGTAAGCAGAAATTTCAGGGTTACCCATCAAGCCAGCGATAGAGGAAATATTAATGATATGGCACACTTGCTCGTTTTCTTTCATAAGCGGTACGATAAGCCGTGTGAGATAGAACACACCAGATAAGTTCACATTAAGCATGCGGTCCCATTCATCAAGCTTGAGGTCGTCTACTTTTGCAAAGTAGCCTAAACCAGCATTGTTAATCAGAATATCGGGATAATAGTCCGCGTTAAAGGTTTCACTTACCCACTCTTCTAATTTGGCGCTATTAGTGATATCAGCGGTGACAGGAATAAATTGCTCGCCTAATTCTTTTTTGATAGCGTTTAATTTATCGGTACTGCGAGCTAACCCATATACGGTTGCGCCACGCTGTATTAAATCTTTTGAAAATTGAGCACCAATTCCACTACTTGCTCCGGTTACAATTGCTACTTTAGATTTTAAATTCATACTGTCGCTGATAATTTTTATTCTTGTTTAAAAGGTAATACAAAATCATGAGCCAAATCGATTCAAAAAGTTCCCAAAATTCTCTATTCGTTGATATTGGAAATACGTCTCTAAAGCTTGGGTATTGTTCATCAGGGAGCTGGAAAGTGCCTGATCGCGATATTTCTACCACCGAAAGTCTCATTCAATGGCTCTTAGAAGAAGAGACCACTTTCAACCGAATTGTAGTAGCTAGTGTTCGCAAAGATCTTACAGCACGTTTACAGTCGGCTATAACGGAGATGGAAATTGTTCTTGTAAACTTAGAGGGTATAAACCATCAACGTTTGAACTATGACACACCTCAATCCCTTGGTATCGATCGCTATTTAGGGTGCTTAGGCGCTTGGTACGATTGTAACCAACCCGTAGTAGTAATTGATAGTGGCACGGCGTGTACGCTCGATTATATGGATGCAGAGGGTATTTATCAGGGAGGAGTGATTATGCCGGGCATCACCGTTCTTCAAAATGCCTTCAACGATTTTGCTCCAGAACTACCCTTATCAGAACGAATAATTCCATCTAATTGGCCGGGTAAAAATACTGCTGAATCATTGCAATGGGGACAGTTTGGCTTATACCTAGATGGCGTTCGATCTATTTTAGCTCGATATCAAAAACACCAAGGCGACTTCAGGTTGTACTTAACAGGTGGCGATGCTAAAGAGCTCTCTAGGCATCTCAACATTCCTTGTAAGCGTGATCCCTTTCTCATCTTCAAAGGGATGGTGGCCTACCTTAAAGAGCGTTAAGTTTATTTTGAATTAGAGCTAGCACCATTTCGAGGGCTACTTTGTTTTTCCCACCACGAGGGATGATAATATCCGCATAGCGTTTACTTGGCTGAACAAACTCTAAGTGCATTGGACGTACAAATTTTTGGTATTGCTCCATCACATTTTCAACAGTTCGCCCACGCTGATTGATATCTCTTTTGAGGCGCCTTAGTAGGCGAATGTCATCATCAGTATCCACAAAAATCTTTACATCCATGAGATCTAATAAATCAGGCTCACTGAATATTAATATCCCATCGATGAGGATTACACGCTTAGGAGTAACCGTTTTTGTTTCTTCTTTGCGAATATGATTAGCGAAATCATAAGAAGGAACTTCAATAGGGTAACCTTCACTTAACGCATTGATATGCCGAATTAGAAGCTCAGTTTCTAAAGATGCAGGATGATCAAAGTTATGTGTAATGCGCTCCTCGAAAGGAAGGTGTTTAAGGTCTCGGTAATAAGAATCGTGTTGAAGCAAGTTATGGTTTGCTTCCCCTAGAGTTTTTGAAATATGCTCTACTACGGTAGTTTTCCCGGATCCACTTCCTCCGGCTACCCCTATAATCAAAGGTTTACTCATTCGCTGATGCGGTATTATTGGTCGACAAGCTAGCGTCTTGTTCGGCTTTATATTGTTTCACAGCTCTATATATGGCTGATGCTATTAATGATTGTCCCCAATCACTTTCTAAATAGCGTTGTTCGGCAGGATTGGTTAAAAAACCAGCTTCTACTAAAATGGCTGGCATAGTAGCTTGGTATAGTACTACTAAACCCATTTGCTTAACCCCACGTGATTTACGTTGAGCTCGGTTCTTTAGTTGGTCTTCAACCATGTAAGCAAAACGTTCACTGGTTGCAATGTTACCACTGTGGGCAAGTTCGTAAACAATTAAATCTTCTTCTGTTAAGTCGGCCATCACCTCATCAGCATATAGCTGATTTTCCTCTTTCATAACTTCAAAGTTCTTCTCACTTCTATGTAATCCTAAAAAGAATACAGAGGAGCCATATACACGAGAGCTGGTATATGCATCAGCATGAATTGAAATAAATAGATCGGCTTCGGCACGGTTAGCAATACGGCCGCGTTCTTCTAAAGCAACGTATCGGTCGTCTTCACGAGTATAAATTACTTTAACACCCGGGATACCTTCTTCAATATAATTACCTAGTTTTTTGGCGATTTTTAGAACAACATCTTTTTCTTCTGCTCTTCGTTTGTAGCCCAAGTTACCGGGATCATGACCACCATGGCCGGGATCAATTACGATAGTATCAAATTTGAGCTTGTCTTTAACATTGGTAAAGCTACTTGGTATTTCAGGAGTTGAGCTTGTAAAAACAGTGGGTACTTCCGATTCAGTAAAATCTTCGGGCAGCATTTGCTCATCTTCAAACCAATTCAAAGCCATGAATTGCTGCGTATATGGAATCAGTTCTTCTTTGGTAGTTTCGGTTAAACCTACAAGTAAGTGCTTTCCATTTTGGTCAGGATAAGCATTGGCTTTGAAATACATATCTTGATTCAGATATATATCTACCCCGAATCCATCATCTAATTTGTATAACATTACTTGTTCTACCTTTTCACCGGGTTCGGGTAAATCGATATTCGTTGTATCTATATCACCCCTTAAGATCATTTGTACTAAATCGGGAGCTGGCTGAACCAACTTGTAATGATCAACGGCGGCATCTAAGTGGTAGCGAATTACAACCCCTTTACCATCACTGCGTTCTACTTTCGAAATTCGTGAAAGCTGTGATTGAGCAAACGACGTTGTTGGAAACGAGAATAGCAGGAAAAGTAAAGCCAATACAAAGCTAGAAAAAGAAGGCATCTTTTCTGTTAATTGATTTTTATAATGCATGGCGTTGTAGATGATTTGCTGAATTTAAGGCTTTATTGTAAGCTTAAAAAGCAGAAATTTTGGTGCTAGATGTACTTTATAAAGGCTCAGAAATTAAATTATTGTAATAGATATAAATGATTGAATACAATTAGTACATTCGTTTTTAAACTTTAAAAATATACTCCTATCAATAAACAGATTACACGTTTTAAGCTGAGAGTTTTAAAGCAATTGAAGTCGCTTAAAACCCTCATAATAGCATATTGGGCTAAGACTCTGGATGCTACAGCTATTTTTTTGAGGTTCGCTTCTCGAAAGTTTAGAGCTCTCATGATCCCGATTCAGCGAATCTTTGGTTTTTATGTGATTCCAGATCCAATTAAATCTCGAAGTATAGATTTAAGTGCTTTTTTAACGGAAACCGATCAAAAGATTGCCGAGCTACCTAAGTCATACAGAGAGTTGTTCGACTTATCTGCTGCTATCAGTTCTGAGATGTTTATTAATGCTGGGGATAATATAAATCAGGTTCAAAAAGCCTATGATGCTTGGAAAGACGGCTTCCCAAGTAGTATTGCAATTGTAGGCGAAAAGGGAAGTGGGAAGTCGACCTTGATACATATGCTAAAAGAATCTGTGTTTACAGATATTCCCATTACCAATATTGATTTTGCGCAGTCTACATGGAAGATAGAACAGATATTAAGCTCGCTGGGAACCGCTTTTGAAGTATCGGATGTAAACCGTCCTGAAACACTTATTAACGCCATTAATGCCCGAGATGAGCGTTTCGTAGTATGCCTTGAAGGACTTCAGAATTTATACCTTAGAAATATTAACGGCTTCGAAGCTTTGGAAGCCCTATGGTTGATTATTTCAGAAACGAAGGAAAAAGTACTTTGGCTTACATCATGTTCTAGGTATGCATGGGAGTTTTTGAATAAGGTTGAAGGCATTGATGCTCACTTTAGCCATGTATGCGCAACAGATACACTCAATGATGAGCAAATCACGAACGTGATTATGAAAAGGCATGATAAGAGTGTATTTAAACTTCGTTTTGAACCGGATGAGTCTACTCGAAAATCGAGAAACTATAAAAAGCGACTCAACAACCCGAAAGAAATACAAGCTTATTTAAAGGAAGTCTATTTTGAAGAGCTTACTGAATTAACGGGAGGGAATGCATCAGTTGCGGCAATTTCGTGGCTTCGATCGATCAAAAAAATTGAAGGTAGAACGCTTGTAATCGCGCCTTTTCAACCGGTAAACATTGATTCTCTTGAGATTCTCAATTCAGAAACACTATTTGTATTAGCGGCCATCATACTGCACGATACTTTGAAAGTAGCTGAATTATGTAGGGTGATGAACCTGAATCTTTCTACCAGTAAAGTGTTACTGTCTAGATTGAAATCAAGAGGCTTTTTATTGGAGAACCAAGGAGCCTATTACCTCAACCAGTTGGTATACCGCCAAGTGCTACGCTTACTCAAAAAACGAAATATCATTCACTGAGTATGAAAAAATCTATAATCACATTTTTGTTGTTTTTATGTTGCTCGGTGGTGGTTTCTGCACAGATCCCAAATCTCAATTCTGTTCAACCAGATTCGGCGGCTACCGATAGTTCTTCCATTGTTGAAGGATTACCCACAAACGTTGTTCAGTTTGATGAGTTATTTTCCACGGGTAAGATAATATCTGCCTTAGTGCTGCTAATACTTACCTTTTTCTTCGTTCGATTGGTCGTTTTCTTACTTGAACGATTGGCGGAGAATCAGTCGGCCTATCGATTGATGATCAAGCGATTGATTCCTTTTTTAAATGTCGCGATATGGTCTACAGCCATCTTTATTGTGATTGCAGGAATTATCGATCCCCCAATAGAAACTGTATTAACCGTGGGTGCCTCAATTGGTATAGCTGTTGGGTTCGCTGCTCAAGATATTCTTAAAAACATTTTTGGCGGTTTCATCATCATCCTGGATAGCCCATTCCAAGTGGGGGATAAAATTGAAGTGGACGATTATTATGGAGAGGTAACCCAAATTGGGCTTCGTTCTACACGCATTGTAACTCCCGATGATAGTTTAGTAACCTTACCGAATGCAGATATTGTAAATAATGCCGTATCTAATACAAATTCTGGGGCTTTAGATTGCCAAGTGGTAGCCTCCATTTATTTACCTGCCGATTCAAATATCTCACTGGTTAAAGAGATTGCGTATAAAGCTGCGATTTCATCACGATATGTGTATTTAAACAAGCCAGTAGTAGTGATCACTGAAAACAAAGTGATGGACAAAAATTACTTACTTCATCTAAAAGTAAAAGCCTATGTATTAGATATTCGGTATGAGTTTTTACTGAAAGGCGAAATAACGGAGCTTATACTTACTGAACTAAACAGAAGGCAACTCTTGCCAATTAGTGACCTCACTAAGCAAAAAGAAGGGGCTTAGAATTTAAAAAGCCATTAGGGAGTATATCCACAATGGCTTTTTCTTACTTCGCGTATATCGTAAAAATGGTTGGGCGTTTGTGAAGCTCTGGTTTCTTTGATTTTGCCCACTCTCCGATTTGTTGAGTTCGGATTTCTTCATCAGGTAAGGTGATGTTGGTTGCAACACTTAACCATGTTTGGGGCGAACAATTCTCTAGAATTGAGCTGAACATCTCATTATTTCGATGAGGCGCTTCCATAAATATTTGTGTTCGATCATGTCGGCGCGACTCTCCTTCAAGCTGAATAAGCATCTGCTTTTTCTTTTTGGCATCGATGGGTAGATAGCCGTGAAATGCAAATTGTTGCCCATTAAAACCGGTAGCCATGAGGGCTAAGAGAATCGATGAAGGACCAACTAAAGGCACAACTTTAATTCCATTTTGATGCGCCATCTTCACAAACTTTGAACCAGGATCGGCTACAGCAGGGGCTCCCGCTTCTGATAAAAGACCAACATCACGCCCGTTTTTAAGAGGTTTTAGAAATGAGAAGACCTCATGATCAGGGGTGTTCTTGTTAAGCTGGTAGAAGTCAATTTTGAACTCAGGAATAGCATCACCAACCCATTGTAAGAACTTCACTGAAGTTTGAATGTTTTCCACTACCATTACATCCAATTTCCGAAGTATAGAAAGAGTGTATTCAGGGATGGTATTATTCTCAGGGGTCTTTCCTAAGGTTGTAGGAATGAGGTATAAGGTTCCTTTCATAGGTCTACTCTCTCAATTACGAAGTCGTCGTCGTTAGATTTACTTTTTCTATTTGAGTATCGCTGTATATAAAATGCCGCAATCACCATTACGATGGCTCCTACTATGGCAACGGCCATATTGTAGAAGGAAGTCTTTACTTGTATGGCATAGGTTGGATGAATCACAATTTCAGGGTAACCATTAGGGCGATAACTAATAAGAACCGAAGGACTTTGTAATATCTGTTGAGCCATTTGAATGGAAAGTGTTTTCTTTCGCTCAATAGTAGTTCCGTCTTCCGTTTCGAATCTTAGAACAACAAAACCATTGCTTTGCGCCGCAATTTGTTTGATCTCAAGATCCATGATTTCAGCTTCATATTGTTCACCCTTGTCGAAAGTGGTTTGAGTACCCATGTACACCATACCTTGTTGAATGACTAGGAAAATGAGATAAGCGGGTATAATCCAAATAAGTGATAAAACGCGATACTTCGACATTATTTATCCTGTGTGATTTCTTGAATAGTAGTTTCATAAAGTGCAGGATCCCAAATTAAACGTTGTTGGTAATCCTCCTGCATATGATTGGCCGACAAGTGAATAAAGAAAGCAACCGGTAAACGATCAAAGAAAACCGCTTGAGCTGAGGTATGCCCATCATAAATAGATGTACCGTAATCCACACCACTTAACATGCCTAATCGGTTATCATAGATTGCTCCATAATTGGAAAAGCTTCGTTGAATAGCTTTACCTTCGTTTACCCAACTTAGTTTGTCTTTTATTAAGCGTGTGATTTCTTTATTCAGCAATTCATCACGCTCAACTTTAGCCATTAAATTCGCCATCTCACGAGCAGTGGTTTGAGGGAATTTTGCCAATGCATTCTTTTCCTCTATAAAGCTGATGTTCAAACGCTCACTTTTAAATAGATCTATCATTTCGGAATGAAATGCATCATCTGTACCGAATTTTTGAGCGAGAGCAATGATTTCATCGTCAGTATAAGTTCTTGAAGTATCTGAAACGGACGGTTGAATAGAGAGATATAACCCAGAAAAAGGCAGTGGATAATCGGTATGTTCTAGCTGTAGGCTATCAACAGTAGCAAATATGTTGTCAGGCCCTAAGGTGAACCAAATATAGTCGGACGAGGCCAAATCGTTTGTGGCTATCATAACAGACACCACGTCATCGATAGTAATACTTCTATCTTCGATGGCTTCTAATAATTCGATGCCCGAGTTATGTGCATTTTCACTGATTTGCGGCAGTGCATAGCGGTTGATGTCGTCTAAATTAACAGGGGTAGCTGGGTCAATTATGCCTTCTTGAACTTGACGTGCGTATTCCGTTAATAAAAAGAAATTCGCAATCGTGCCTTGTGTTCGAGGAATGTCGGCGCCGTAATAAATGCCAGAGTCAGGATCTTCAACATTGAAGCTAACAATGGACATGAACTCTGGGTGTTCCCCAATAAACTCGGTTAAACCTTTTAAAGAGTAGGTGCTTTCCACATACTCGTAGCCTTCTTGCATACCATCTGTGTTCTTAAACAGCGTTTTGAAAGCATTAAAGTTTGGGATTCCAGCGGCAATAAAAACAGCTATAGTTGCCACTATAAAAAGGAGAAGGAAGATGAGTATTCTCTTCAAATCAAAAAATGGTTTCAGGTTATTCTTCTAATCCGTGTTAAGATACGAATAACCTTTAACCATTATCAGAAAAGGATCGTTGAGTTTGAAAGCATTTACAAAGTGTGAGTCTTACTCAGAGGGTTGATACTTCAAGTAAGACTCATTTTGAATAAAACTCTACGAAATAACGCGCATTATCTGTGCACATAACCAAGCTCCGAAGGTACCAATACCATATCCAAGAACGGCCAAAAGTACACCAACGGGAGCAAGAGCAGGGCTAAATGCCGATGCAACAATAGGAGCAGAAGCTGCCCCCCCTACATTGGCCTGACTTCCAACAGCCGTGAAGAAGAAAGGTGCTTTGATAATTTTTCCTACTAGCAACAGCACTATTACGTGAATAATAATCCAGGTGAAGCCTATGGCAAAGTATCCCGGTACTTCGGTGAAAGCGCCAAGGTCCATCTTCATACCAATGGTCATTACTAAGATGTATAAAAATAGACTACCAATTTTGGAAGCACCTGCACCTTCCAGCTTTCTAAGTTTAGTGAAAGAAAGGGCGAAACCACCTAATGTGGCTACAACTATTATCCAGAAAAACTGAGAGGCGAAACTGAGTCTTTCTAAGCTAGGGGCATTTTCTTTTACCCATGGCGCTACAGTATCACCAACCAAATGGCCAAGGCCTGTTATGATAAATGCGATAGCTGCAATTTTAGTGAGATCAACCAAGGTTGGAACTTTTGCAATACTTGCTTGATAATCGGAAACACTTTTCTTCAGCTCTTCAATGGCTGATGCGTCGGCTTTGAACCATTTGTCAACACGATCGCTCATACCGGCACCGTAAAGGATAAAAGCCATCCAAATGTTTGCCACAATGATATCAACGGTAATCATTGCACTAAATAGGGTGTCGCTTGGTTGAAAGATCTCATACATAGCCGTTTGGTTGGCACCTCCACCAATCCATGAACCTGCTACCGTTGAAAGCCCTCTCCAAATCTCGTCAGGTCCGGCACCTCCTACAAGCTCGGGGTTAATAGCTCCAATAATCATCAATGCAATAGGGCCACCAATTATAATTCCTACAGTACCGGCTAAAAACATCACTACCGCTTTCCAACCTAAATTCATGATGGCTTTCAAGTCGATACTAAGCGTTAATAGGATTAAACTGGCAGGTAGTAAGTACCGCGATGCTACATGATATAAACTTGAACCATCTGGCGATATCACATTCAAGGTGGTGAAAATCGATGGTATGAAATAACACAACAACAAAGACGGAACGAATCGATAAAATTTCTTCCAGCCTGCGTGTTCGCTGTGTGAGGTTACAAATATCGCGGCCAATATGGCCATTAATAGACCAAAAGTGATTGCATCGTTAGTAATAAGTGGTGCTACAGTAGTAGGTTCCATATGCTATGTATTAGTTTTCAAAAAAGGTGCGAAGTATATCGTCGATGAGTGCACTCCAGTTTCCCCAAGAATGCCCTTCATTAACTTCTGTGTATTTTAAATCCACGTTCAGTTCGTTCAGCAACTGCTTCATGCGTTGTGCATCATTCAAATTGTCCCCAATGGTTCCACTTGTAATGTACACTTGCTGTGGTGCTTTTTTAGCAGAACGCACAAAAGTATAGATATCAGCATCGTTATACCAGTAGGCAGGCGACTGAGCCCCAATATTTCCGATTATTTCTGGGTGACGGAATCCGATATAGGTGGCGGCTAAGCCTCCTAAGCTCGTACCTATAAGGGCGCGGTCTTCGGCTTTTTGAGAAGTGTTGTAGTCGGTATCTATTTTTGGGATGAGTTCTGTAGTCAAGAATTCCGAGAAGTCATCATTCATCGAGTATTCTTGGATTCTATTATTGGTATTCAAATCTGATGGAGACCTTGAATCCACAAAAACAGCTATGATTGGCTCAATCTCACCAAGGTGAATCATATTGTTGAGCAAGGTATAAGCTCCGCCTAATCTTCGATTCAAATATTCATGTCCGTCTAAAAAATAAACTACTGGAACATCGGTCATTTCAGCATAGCCAACTGGAGTATAAACTCTGTATTGTACATCGTAGCCAAGAGATTGGCTATTAAATTTGAGGGGTCGGGGTAATGTGCCTGTACCCGCTTCAGCAATTTCAGCTTTTAATTCTTCAGGTTTGTAGTTGGGCATTCGGAGTTCTGAATTCACCCCAAATCCCGACCATTGAACGAAAGGGTTTTCAGAATCGGGAATCCAGTTTCCACCATCTACGCTAATTTTATAATCAACTCTGGCATCAGAAGGGAAGTGCATTTTTAGATACCAAAGATCCGTTCCTCGAACTAATGTGCCATTAGCTCCGCCATCATTTTCAGCGGTATTAAAATTGAAGTCGCCAAACCATTCAACTTGATCGGCATACCCTTTATAGAAGAAAAAGGCTGTGGTGTCTTGAACAAAAGGAATCTGTTCGGTTTGATTGAGGTAGTTCCACAAGCTATCAACTTCTCGTGTTCGCAGGGTGTAGTTATCGATTGCGGAAATTTCATCAAGCTTTTGCTGTAAGTCTTCTGCAGAGAATGTATCACTTTCAGGGTTGGAGCAAGCCGATGCGATACAAAGCATCAGAATTAGTACAAATTTATATGCTTTCATGAATTCTAGATTAGCTACTGTTGATTTATGTGATTGAAGTGGGCTAAGAATAAAAGAAAATCGGCATCGAAAGGAAATTAATGTTGTTAGAATGCAAAAAAACTAAAACAACACAGTTATTTCAATACAAGCTTCTTACTTTTAAGCCACATTAAAAATAAGGTAAAATGATTGTTTCAAAATTTGGCGGAACTAGTGTTGGAAGCTATGCTGCCATGCAACATAGTGCTAGTATTGTAGCTGCCGAACCCGATCGTAAATTAGTAGTGATCAGTGCTACTTCAGGGACGACCAATGATTTGGTTGCACTTGGGAATAGTGAGTTATCGTACACTGAGCGCGAAGAGATATTGATGCGCATTGAAAAGCGTCATCTTGAAATTATTGAACAGCTTAAAGACGGTGAGGAAGTTGATAAACAAGTAAGACTTTTACTTACCGAACTACGACAGCACTTAGAGCAGATTGCACGTGATAAGCGTTGGAAAGATCATTTAGTGGCCTTTGGAGAACTTTTAAGCACTCGAATTTTCACGCAAGTATTAGGAGAAGCAGGTGTAGAGGTAGAGTGGTTAGATGCTCGGGATATGATGAAGACAGATTCTCATTTTGGGCAAGCAGATCCTGATTTAAAAGTAATCAAAAAGAAATGTGCTAAATACGTACAGAGTGGAAAACGATATCTCACCCAAGGCTTTATAGGGTCAGATATATTTGGCAATACTACCACATTAGGACGTGGAGGGAGTGATTTGTCCGCTTCTTTATTTGCTGAAGCTGTTGAAGCAGATATGTTAGAAATTTGGACGGATGTAGCAGGTATTTATACCACCGACCCTAGAGTGGTTCCCGCCGCACGACCTATTCATGAAATCACTTTTGATGAAGCCGCTGAGCTTTCTGTATTTGGTGGAAAGGTTCTTCACCCTGCTACGTTAAAACCGGCTATGCGTGGAGGCGTGAAAGTTCGGGTGGCTTCAAGTAGTGAACCCAATAAGAAAGGAACGGTGATTGTACATGAAGCAGGCGACGCTCCTGTAATTCGTGCGCTATCTCTTCGAAAGCATCAAACCCTATTGACAGTAAAGAGCTTAGACATGCTTCATCAATATGGGTACTTAGCAAAATTATTTCAGGTACTAGCCAACCATAAGATTTCGGTAGATTTGGTAAGTACGAGTGAGGTAAGTGTATCGCTTACTTTAGATACAGCTGTGAGTGCATCCAACAAAGTGGAACTCACTTCAGAGGTAGTTACAGAGTTGGAATCATTTTGTGAATTGAAGATTGAGAAGGATTTTTCTCTTATTGCTATGATTGGGAACAATCTGAATAATACTGCCGGTATAAGTGGAAAGCTTTTTAATATGTTGAAGGGTTACAATATTCGAATGGTGTGCCATGGATCTAGTGAAAACAATGTGTGCTTTTTGGTGAACCAAGAAGATGGAGAAGAGATTCTTCAGTTACTTCACAAAGAATTTATTGAGGACTAAATGATGAAAATATCTGTGATAGGAACGGGTAAAACGGGAGGGAAGGTAGTAGAAATGCTGGGAGAGCATCTTTTGCATACTTTTGATGCCACGAATCCACCTACTGTTGATGCCCTTCAAGAAAGTGATGCCGTTATCATCTTTGTTCCAGGCGATGCCGTGCCTGATTTGATGCCCATTGTTTTGGAATCAGGAACACCAGCGGCATGGGGAAGTACAGGGAATGAATGGCCCGACGATTTGGATAAGCAAGTGAAAGAAGCCTCTACAAGATGGGTTCTTGCAACGAACTTTAGTTTGGGAATGAATATCATCCGCAAAAGTATAGAAGCCATATCAGTGGGATCTAATATCTTAAAAAATCCATCCTATCATATCCATGAAGTGCATCACGTTCATAAAAAAGACGCACCAAGTGGAACCGCATTATCATGGAAAGAATGGTTGAATAAAGAGGTGAAAGTAACATCAGCTCGCGAGGGTGATGTAAATGGCATCCATGAACTTAAGGTGCGAACGGCGACCGAAGAAATTACCTTAAAGCACGAGGCATTAGATAGAGCCCTTTTTGCAGAAGGAGCCATTTGGGCAGCAGAACAATTAATAAATCAAGAGGAGTTAGCTGATGGCGTGTACGCCTTTGGTCAGCTTTTCGATAGAGTTACAGGATTATCATGAACCATCCAGAATTTCCACTTTATACCGCAATGATTACGCCTTTCCTAGAAAATGGAAAGGTAGACTACGAAAGTTTTGAATATCTATTGCGAAAACAGGAGCAGGCCAAAAATGGTACTCTAATATTGGGTAGTACAGGTGAAGGGCTAAACCTTAGTTCCCATGAAAAGAAAGAGATTATCAAATTTACCCGCTTGTTAGATTTAGATGTACCGTTAATGGTAGGCATTGGCGGACATGATATTGAGGAACAAAAAGCGTTGATACAGTACGCCGATGAGGTGGGAGTGGATAGCTTTTTATTAGTAACACCACTTTACGCCAAGCCGGGCAAAGAAGGGCAGTTTGAGTGGTTTAAAACATTATTGGCTACTACAAAAACTCCATGTATGCTTTATAATGTGCCGTCTAGAACAGGGGTGAAATTACACCCTGAGGTACCAGCTCGACTTGCCGAAGAGTTTGACCACATTCTTGGTATCAAAGAGGCTAGTGGAAGCGTGGAAGATTTTAAAGCGTTCAGAGATCACGCCCCGAGTCTTGATTTATATTCAGGCGATGATGGGCTTACCGAAGCTTTCATTAATGAAGGTGGTGTAGGGTTAGTATCCGTAGCTTCGAATGTTTGGCCAAAGCATACCCATAAAATGGTAGCATTGATGCTTGAAGGAAACGTCGAGGCCTTATTTAGTGACTGGGAAGAATCGGCAGATGCGCTGTTTTCTGCATCCAATCCGGTGCCTACTAAAGTGTTGGCTCAGCATAAAGGTTGGATTAAAAATATCACCGTTCGCTTACCATTGTCGGTTAAAGATTTAACGGCGGAAGGCGAAGAGGCGCTATTAGAAGCGGATCGCAAAATCAATGTTTGGTATAACGCTTAGATAAGTATCTAAGATTAGTATATCGCTTATACAAAAAAGGCTCGAAGTGTTAAACACTCGAGCCTTTTTTAATAGAATGAAACAATCAGAAAAATTATCTCAATGCTTCTTCAAGTTCTAAAGAGGCATTACTGTTGTCATCACGGTACTTCACGATGATCGGGCACGCCATACTAAGACCTTCATTCTTAGCCCATTCGCTATTCATTGGTCGTGTACCCGGTATTACAACGGCGCCTTCAGGGATTTCAGCACCACGCTCACGTACTTCTTCATTCACAGCATCATAAACAGGAATAGACTTTGAAAGTACTACACCTGGTGCAATTACGGCTTGTGATTTCACAAGTATACCTTCTACAATTACTGCACCAGCGCCAATAAAGCAATCATCTTCAATGATAACTGGATTCATACCAACGGGCTCTAAAACACCACCAATTTGTACTCCAGCTGAAAGGTGAACATTCTTACCAATTTGAGCACATGAACCCACTAATGCATGGCTATCAACCATAGAACCTTCATCAACATAAGCACCAACATTAACATAGGCCGGTGGCATAATTATTACCCCCGATGCTACATAAGCACCACGACGAACAGAAGAGCCACCTGGTACTAAACGAACACCATCTTCTGGCTCAAAGAAACGTGGAGGCAGATTATGTTTATCAACAAAGCCTTCGTAAATCCCCTCAAAAGAAGTATTCGTGCCATTTTTAAAAGACTCTAAAATAGCTTGTTTTACTTCGATGTTTGCTTCCCAACCATTTTCAGTTTTATTGGCTGATCTAAGCTCTCCAGTTTCTAGTTTATCTAATACTTCTTCGTAATTCATGATTTGATTATTTGAATAATAGCTTGTGTTGTTCAAGTGAACAGCACTCCATGCAATACCATTCTTAATGAGGGTTAAAATTCAGCCCAAAGATAAGGTTTCCGCACTCATATATCATGAGTAGAAATGAAATTTATCGGGTTTTAAAAACCAGATTCTTATAAAGACCGAACAGGTTGTATTAAATCGTCAGATTTTATTTAATTATAAGCTTAAAAAATGAAGGGGTATGGAGAGGTATAAAAATTTACACTATTGGTTATTAATACCATTTTCTATCGCTGTACTAGGCTTTATGAGAAGTTATTATCTCGACTTCTTAAACGTTTCATTTGGGAATCATGTACACGGCCTAACTTCAACTCTATGGTTTGTATTCATAGTCATTCAGCCATATTTAGCTACTCATAAAAGGCTGAAGCTACATCGTAAGTTGGGTCGAATTGGGACTTTCCTTGCGGGAGCCGTTTTTGCTTCAGCACTAGTGATGATTCCAGAGAATATCCGATTTGCTCGAACTGATATCGATCCCATTGTTGCTCCAGATGAATTCCTTTACGGAGTTTCCTTCTTTGATATCATATCCATTTCGGGATTTGCTGCCAGTGTTGTTATTGGTGTTCTGCGCTCTAAGAAAATTGATGAACATGCCATTTGGATGATTTCATCGGTGCTCTGGGCACTTATGCCGGCGCTGGCTCGATTTGCACTTGCATTAATTTTACTCACAGACGGTACTATGATGAGCTTTGCCTACTTAGCGATGATCACAACACCTGCGATTCTAATAACAGCACTTATAATCATGTATAAGTTAAAGCGATGGCACCCAGCCATGCTTGCCGTAATTATAGGTCACATAAGTGTTTACTTAATAATTCCGCTAGGTAATAACCCAATATGGATAGATATAGCTACTGCTCTATTCTCTTTTAAAGGATAGGAATACAATAGTATTAAAAAGAAGATACAGAGTATCAAACCATGCTCTCAGTTAAACTGAAAACATGGTTGATATACATTGTTTGAAAAGAGGAAGAGTCGTTTAGGCTACTAGTGCTTTATTAGCGATGGCTAGGCCATTCACAAATGCTTGAATCAGAGCTTCTAAGGTATCGGGTGAAGCGGCTTTTGCAGTGAAAGTATGTCCTTCTTTTTCTAAAGTTAAGGTCACAATTACTAGTGAGTCGGTATCTGGACTGAGGATTTCAACTTCATGATTCTTAACTACAAGTGGTAAGAATGAGTCGGTTTCCGCTTTGATGGCGGTTAATACCGCATCCATTGGTCCTACACCTTGATCTAATGAAATGATTTCTTCGCCGTCTTCAATGCGCAATTTAACGGCTGCAGAAACTAAGCCGTGCTTACGCATGGTGATTTTATAATCCACTACTTCAACAGGATAATGCAGTGAAGTGTCGGTACTATAAACCAGAGATTTCAGGGCTTTGATTTCCTCTTCTTTCAAGGTCTTACCTTTTTTCTCAATGCCATTCACATACTCTTCGTAGAGTTTAACCTGATTCTCTTCTAGGTTAATATTGCTAGGGAGTGCCGTTTCGCGAGATTGTCCCCAACTGCTTTTCTGGATTTTAGGATAGCCAGATTCAATGTACTCTTGAATGCCTTCTAATTTCGGCTCCAAAATGGGCGATGAAAGTGAGTATTTGGCTACTATATGCCCAGCTTTAAGTCCTGATCCGGTAAGTACAAATAAGCACTTTTTACCCTTAAAAGTATCGAGGTTGTTCTTGAATGTAGCTAAAGGAATGGCACAGGCAGGCTCAGTAAAAATACCTTCCTCCACCGTCATTTCCTTCATGCTATCTAAAAGCTCATTTTCAGTGGCGGTATACGCTTTGCCATCGGTAGCTTCAATGCCTTCAAGTACTTTATAGAAATCGAAAGGGTCGCCAACAGCAACGGCATCGGCCATCGTGTTAATTTGCTCTTTTATGATTTTTTCTTTCTTGAAAATACCTTCAACAACCGGTGAGCTTTGTTCTGGCTGAACGGCTACAAAACTTGGAATCTTATCGATTACACCAGCGGCTTTCATTTCAACCATGCCTTTGTAGATAGCAGCGAAGTTTGTACCTGCACCAATTGGAACGAAGATATAATCGTAATCCATGGGGCCTTGCTCGGCAAGCTCGTAAGAAAAGGACTTTTGCCCTTCTTGCCTGAATACGTAATCACCGGCTAGGTAATAATTTCCTGATTTAGCGAACTCTCTACAAAGCAATTCACACGCTCTGAAGTCACCCTTAATTCGGATGATAGTCGCATCGTAAATAGTGGATTGAGCAAGTTTAGCATCCGGAGTTTTCTCTGGTACGAATACAAAACAAGGAATTTTGAAATAACAGGCATAAGCAGCTACAGAAGCGGCCATATTCCCAGTTGAGGCTAAGCAAATGGCATCAGCTCCTAGCTCCATTGCTTTTAAAACTTCAACATAACTCCCACGATCTTTAAAACAACCCGTTGGGTTCTCAAGTTCAAGCTTGGCGTATAAATCAGCGCCATATTTTTCTGATAATCGATCTAAACGTCGCAGTGCCGTTGGGTGGTTTTTTAGCGGATCGGGCTGAATGTTTTCAAGCGGATATTGAATCTCTGGACGTGCTTCATTGTACTCAATTACTAAAACGTTACCACATTCGGTACAGTAGGTGCTTGTTTTTCTTTCGTCGTTCACGGTATTGCATTTAATGCACCGCATGGTATATCCTGAATTGGAGCTCTTCATCGTAGGATAAAATTATAAATTTAGAGTACAGTTATTAGACACTTAAAATAAGTAAAAAAGTGCCTAGAAAAATACCACAGTTTAGAGTGGTAACAGAATGATCTCATCGAAATCTAAGTCCAGAACTTCGAATATGGGAGACGCAATTTCTTCGATTTCTTCTTCAGGATATTCATCGAGACCTTCTAACTTCACATATAAAGTGTCATTATGCTCGTCTACATAAAATTGTGCGTCTGTAGATTCGAAACTTTCTTTTAAGGTCTTAATTAGAAATTGAAGATCTTCTTCAAAAGATTGATGATCTAATTCTTCAGTATTGCTCATGTAAATAGGTTTGATTTGCTGTAAAAATACTCCGAGTTTGAACCATGAACAAGAAACTTCTTAGACTTTATGAGATTGCTCAACAGCCCAAGCGAACTATAATAGGTTTGATGTCGGGCACTTCACTTGATGGGTTAGATATTGCTCTTTGTTCATTTAAATGGAAGAAACCAAGCTTAAAGGCGTTTAAAACCATTCCCTATCAGGAGGAAGTTCGATCTCGAATCGAAGCTATTCGCTCTAAGCCTACCGTAGATTTACAGGAAGTGTGCGTGTTAAATGCAGAGCTTGCTCGATGGTATGCATCTGCTGTGCTTGAAGCCATTGAAGAATGGGGGGTAACTCCTCAGGAGGTAGACTTAATCTCTTCACATGGGCAAACCATTTACCACCTTCCCTCACCGACTATTAATAGTACACTTCAAATTGTGGATGCGGATCATATAGCTTCTTTAACGGGTATAACCACGATCAGTGACTTTAGGCAAAAGCACATCGCAAAAGGAGGAGAAGGGGCGCCATTAGCAGGTATAATGGATGAAGCTATTTTTCGAGATGTGGAACAAAATCGTGTACTTCTGAACTTAGGAGGCATCGCAAATCTCACCTGGTTGCCTTCCGAAAAAACCTCGTCTGAAGTTCTTACAACCGATACTGGCCCAGCCAACACCTTGATAAACGAAGCGATGTTGAAATACTTCAATCTACCATTTGATGAAGAAGGGAAGGTTGGACGGCAAGGATCAGTGCATAGCGAATTGCTGAAGTATCTACTATTGGAGCCCTATTTTAGAAAGCCATTTCCAAAAACCACAGGACAAGAAGATTTCAACTTAAGTCTGGTAGAGCAACTGATGGAGAGTTACAGTATTGAGGTGGAAGCAGAAACACTCATCGCTACTTTAACGGAGTTCACCGTTCAAAGTATACATCGAGCTCTGGATGACATTGTGGGTACGCAGAAGTTTGAGCTATTTGTAAGTGGTGGGGGAGTTCATAACCAATATATGATGCAACGATTGCAAGACCGTTTAGAGCATGCCACTATAAAACCTTTTGATGAATTAGGGTTCTCTGCTGATTCCAAGGAAGCGGTATTGATGGCTTACTTAGCGAATGAACTTGTAACGGGCGGCGATTGGGAACTCGGTAAAATCAGCTTATAACCGAAAGTACATACTGGTATTCTTGTATAAGCGATTCCCGTATTGGCGTTCCCTTCTCAAAAATAGCTTCTTGAGTTTCTTTGTATTCAATTCGGCCTTCCTCGGTTTCTATAAAAATGGGATCTAATCCTTGATCACGTAAATCGTATGGACTTGCCTTCATATCCACTAGGCGTGCTTCGTAGGCCAATTCAAATGCCTGTAGAATGATATCGCTAGATATCCAGGGGTATAATTTAAAGGCCCATTTATACAGGTCCATATTCGAATGAATACAGCCGGGTTGTTCGGTTTCGGCAAATTTCTCTCGACTTAACTCAAAGCGATTCATCGGTTGAGCTGGCTGAGTAAAAAACCGAAATGCATCGAAATGAGTACAAAGCAAAGGTCTTGATTCCACAAATGTGGCGATATCATCAGGCTCCATTCTTAAGGGCACTTGATCATGGCGAGGCTTTTCCGCCTTGTAAACCATTGCCCATTCATGCATGCCAAAACAACCAAAACTAGGACGTTTATTGGCTGTATTCTGCAACATGCCTAGAATCCAACCTAGGGATCGTATTCTTTTTTGTGGGAATAAATCAGCATTCAGGTAGGCAATTTCGCTATCAACACTCAATTCGCTTAATTCTGGTAGCTGGAGAGCATCTTGGCCATCAAGGCTAAGGGCTACTCCAAGTCCTGGAGACCATCGCCTTAACATGGATGGGCGAAACGCATAGTACTCGAACAAAAAATCCATTACCGGATTCTTTACATGTTGAGACCTTTTTATGAGATAATCACCAATCAATGCTTCCACTTTTTGGGCATGCTTTGATTGACGATCCACCCAAGTATCAGGGGCTAAGGTCTCTCTAAATGTACGTTCAAGGGGCGTGGTTGAAATCATGTTTCAAAGATAGGGGGATATATACATATATGCATAGAGTTTTAAATCTGACCGTTATCAGCTAAGTTCACGCATAGCCATTATTATGAAAGCACCACTCATTATTCAGATCTATCGGTTTGTTCTTCATCTAAGATTACATTATCAGTTCTTGGTACTGTCAGGGGGATATTTAGCAGCAACTTTAATCGTCCCGATTGAGACTCCAAATCTATATTGGCTTCAGTTTATCAATGTGCATGTACTCTTATTTGGTGGTGCAACCGTGTACAATTCTTATTGGGACAAAGATGAAGGACCTATTGGTGGGTTGAAGCATCCCCCTAAAATGGAACAGTGGATGCTTTTTGGTGCTTGGGTTTTTCAATTAATAGGAGTGATTTGGGCGTTTCAAGTAAACACATTGTTTGTAGTGATTTACAGTTGTAGCGCTATGCTTTTTTGGTTGTATTCAAGCCCAAAGTATCGGTGGAAAGGCCATCCTTGGTTGAGTATGATTGCCATTGGTGGGAGTACAGGATTGGCTTCGTTATTGTTAGGGACCTTAGCTGCGGGGCATTCGATTTCATGGATTACTGGGATAGCAGCACTGGGGGTTGCTTGTGTAATGCTCAGTCTATATCCAGCATCTCAAGTGTATCAAAAAGAAGAGGACGAGAAGAGGGGGGATCAAACTTTTGCGATCATATATGGACTGAAAGGGATAAAACTGAATTTCTATTTTCTGTTTCCTATAGGACTCATTGCTTTGGCTGTGGGGATGTATACACGCCATATTTGGGGTGCTTTGATATTCTTCGCAGTGGGTAATTTAATATATCTGGTACTTGGATTTTGGGTATCAAGATTAAAAGGTGTGGCTTATGAATATGTACAGGTGATGAAGATTAAGTTCATCGCTTCCTTTGGATTCGTTGCCTTTATTCTATCATGGTTATTGCTACAATCAATCAATACAGGGTGAAATTGTTGGTACCTTTGATGCGTAATAAAAACGCATATCATGAGTACCCTACAAAAGAGTCTTATCTCTCAAAATATTTTAGATGAAGCACTTAGTTATGAAGAATATTCAGAACTAACGGAGAGACTTTATCAAGAAGGTAGAACTACCAACGATGATAACTCAGAAAGCATGTTGCACTACACCATGCTAAATATGCAACGCACAGCCCGTTGGAATAAAAGAGGGAAGCTCAACGATTCATTAGTAGAAGTGCTTGAAACCTTGCCCAATAAAATGATTTGGTTGGTAATTACAGAAGGGTGGTGTGGAGATGCATCACAAGTATTACCATTTATTCAAAAAATGGCAGAATCAACGGAACAAATTGAGCTTAAATTGATTTTAAGAGATCAGTATCCCGAGGTAATGGAACACTTTCTTACCAAAGGAACGCGTGCCATCCCAAAACTTGTGATGCTTGATGCGAACAGCTTGGATGTGTTAGGCGTTTGGGGGCCCAGACCTGCCATAGTGCACGATGACCATATTGCTAAGCTAAGAGACCCAAATTTTGATAATAAAAAAGCTTCAGAAGAACTTCATATCTGGTATGCACGAGATAAAGGAAGAGCAGTGCAAGATGAGCTAGAAGCTATGCTCAAAAGCATTGTTGTTTAGTTAGTTAAATGATAGATACAGAAAAGGCAGCCTAATTAGAGCTGCCTTTTTTGATTTAACAATATAAGAGTGTTGTTACTTAATCAACGTCATCTTACGTGATTTGGTGAACAACTGACTTCCAGAAATACTCTTCGCACTAATTCTATACAAGTATACTCCACTGGCTAAATTACTAGCATCGAAGTTGAACTCATGTGAACCAGCAGACTTCATTTCATTTCGAAGTAATTCGGCTACCTTTCTACCATTAATGTCATATACCGTAATATTTACATTACTAGACGAGGGTAGGCTATAGGAAATAACCGTAGAAGGGTTGAATGGATTTGGGTAATTCTGATTTAAAGCAAAAGATTCTGGGATTACCGATTCCGTTACTTCTTCTTCAGTAGATACTGCCGAGCCCGGTGTGCCTGCCCACATTCCTCTACCATGGGTAGCAACGGCCACTCTATTATCTTCTGGGCGGCTATCAATGAACTCCACCACATTTAGGCCTATACCATTGGGGTCTTCACGCTCCCATATGGTATTGCCGCCATCTAAAGTGGTTGTGGAATACAAGCCTGTACTCGTTCCAACTAAATAGACCGTGCCAGCCGAGCCTTCGATAATTGCAGCGGTACGTACACTCGGGCCTTCTGCGCCTTCTAAGTTTCCACCAATAGTTGACCACGTTGCTCCACCATCTGAAGAATAGTAAAGGCTTTCGATGGCATAGTTAGAGAGTACTGCAATCAATTCATCGCCATCAGTAGCATTAACAGCAATATCGTGAATATAGGCACCTGCAGCCGCATCAGGAGGGGATATATCAACTCCACCTGAGGTAGCAGTGTTTGCATTATCAATTCTGTACAAGGTAGGCTTCAATGTAGATGAACTACCCCCTAAATATAGTCGATGAGAAGGGTTGTTTGTAGACACTTCTAAGGTACTTATGGAATGTCCTGCAGTCCCTACGTTAATATTAAATAGTTCTGCCCAACCTACACTAGTGCCACCCTGTTGGTAATTTGGTATATGCGAAAGTGAATCATTTCTCCAAATATGATTCGATTCAGGGTAATACATAATGTCTTCATCACTTGGGTCAACTTTAAAAGGATGAATAAATTTCTGATTTGCTGAGCCTTCAGGTTCAATAAATGACCATTGTCCACCCTGATTGTATGGAGATAGTAGGTCGCCTGTTGGTGTATAAAGCAATCTTGAAACGTTACCTCGTTGAGAGGACACATACCCATAATCTTCTCCTAAATATGCATATGAGCCGTCACCCGAAGACACATCATTTGAAGAACTAACACCTGTTAAGAAATTATCTCTAAAAAATGGAGACCCGTTATCTTGGGTACCACCAATATATCGATCATCACCTGCAATTCTTGGAATAGCAACCGTGTAGAACTGAGTTACATTGTATCCATTCACTTTGTGAGTCCATTGTACCGTACTTCTTTTGATACTATTGGTAACTGAAACTCCACCATCATGTCCACTCCATACTTTATTGGATAGTACAGGATCAAAAATAATGGCATGATTGTCTGGATGATGCCCTTCGTAGGTACTCACATCATTAGCTGTAGAATAACCACCAACCCATGTTAGATTGCGGTCATTCTCCGCTTCACTGGGCTTTGTCTTGAAGCCATCGAATGAACGGAACATGTTCGTACCACCAATCACAACAAAATCTTTGTTGTTGGGATCTACAGCTATTTCAAGGTTATATCCACCCTGCATATTCATACTGCCCACAGATCCTCCAAAATCAGGAATATTTGCAGAACGATTTTCAGTCTTAGTCAAATCTGATAGGTCGGTATAGATAAGGAATGGGCTTCCATCGTATCCAAATACATAAACTGAATTAGGATCTGATTCTGAAATAGCAATGCGCGTTCGGCTAAATGTAGTCGGAAATTCATTGGTAGTGATGTCGGTCCAAGTTAAACCGTCGTCATTTGAACGGTAAATGCCTGGAGAATTAGTATGGCTCACACCTTCATCTAAGAAACCAGTTTCGGATAGGGTAGCTATTACAACTCCGTTTGCATTAATTTGAACATCACTCCAAGAATGCTCGTTAACTTCACCAAGAACTAAATCAAAGGTAGCACCGCCATCGTCAGAACGATAAATACCGATAGCATTACTCGCAAAGAATACAGTTCCCGTAGTTGGGCTTACTGCTACACGGCTTACAAAATCATAGCGGCTGTCGAAGCGTGTTAAGTCTCCTGCTGAAGCTAACATGGTCCAGGTTAAGCCATTGTCGGTAGATTTATAAATTCCAGAACCGTAATAAGTAGCGCCACCACCACGGGCACCTGCCGAGTTCCCACTATATTCACCTGTAACGTAATACCATGTATCTCTATGGCCAGCACGAGGGTCTTGAGCAATACTAGTTACACTTGGGTTTTGATCTGCAGTAGTTACTTGAGTCCAAGTTTCACCTTGATTCGTAGATCTCCAAACACCACCAGATACCCCGCCAGCAAGTATGATATTGTTATTATCCATGTCTACCGCCAATGCACGGGTTCTACCACCCACATCATTCGGCCCTAAGGCTTTCCAATTAAAGGTTTGAGATGCTTTTCTTTTCCCTTTAAAATGAAGAGGTAGGTTTTTAGCATGAGCAATTTCTTTCTGGCGAATGCCTTCTGGAATTCTGTTCGTTGCTGGATCTCTCATGAGTTCGAAAAAATACTCATCACGAGCTTTTTTCTGCTCTACGCGTTCAGCTAAATTGCCTTCTTCTTCCTTCTCAAGTTGAGGCGTAGTTATAGGAAATGTATTGTTTTGAGTGGTATCAATGCCCATTAAAAGCAGGAGCGTAATTAAACTTAAGCTCGCTAGTGTACCTGATTTTTTTAGCGTCATAGTCTTATTCTTAATCAGTAGTGGTGTTCTTAATTAAATGTAGCAATGCGCCACTGGCTAGTCGCATTCATACCCATCGAGCTTGAATGTTCAATCACAGCGTGAAATGTATCTCCGTTTTCTAACTTAGATCGCTTTTCTAGCTTTGATTCGTGTACCTTTAGTGTAATTCGTTGATTCTTTGATAAATCTTTGGCTGTTCTGCCTTGTTCAATAACCTCAATCACATCAACTTCTAAAGTTTTCTGCTCAGAAGTAGAAGGTGTTATATTGATAATCTTAAATTCTCCGTATAGTTGGTCGGGACCAATAGACGAAGGAGCAGGTAATTTAGCGTAAGTCACCTCTTCTCCCTTGTTATTCTTATTGCTGGCACACGACAAGATCAGAGTAACAACAATGATTGGTGTAAGTAAAGCTTTCATTCGAAATGTTTAAATTTGTAAACGTTCAATATTAGAAAATCCTCTATTATAATCATCTAATTTCGTCATAACTAAAAAGAAAAATCATAACACATTGAGTAGCAGTAAATTCACACAGTATATAGCCCAAACAAGCGACTTCCCGTTATCACTTGAAATTTCGCATGCTGAAGGCCCTTTTTTATATACTACGAAAGGAAGGGAGTATTTGGATTTCATTTCGGGAATTGCTGTTAGCAGCTTGGGGCATAGGCATCCAAAAGTAGTTGAAGCATTGCATAAACAGATCGATGCTCATTTACATGTAATGGTATATGGAGAGTTTATTCAGAAGCCACAGGTTGAATTTGCTGAGCTTTTACTTTCGAACTTACCGTCCTCTTTTGATCAAGTATATCTTGTGAATAGCGGCACTGAAGCCAACGAAGGAGCACTCAAATTAGCTAAGAAATATACTGGACGTAAGAAACTAGTGGCATTCAAAAATAGCTATCATGGCGATACTCATGGTTCGTTAAGTGTAACGGGCCGTGATGTTTATAGAGACCCTTATTTACCTTTACTCCCCGATGTGCATTTCGCGGCGTTTAACTCAGATGATGTATTCGACTTATTAGATGATCAAACGGCCGCTTTAATAATGGAGCCAATTCAAGGGGAAGGTGGAATAATTCCTGCTGATAAAGCGTGGTTACAAAAGATTCGTGAAAAGTGTTCGGAAAAAGGAATCCTTCTAATTTTTGATGAAATTCAAAGTGGATTTGGTAGAACGGGTTCCTTATTTGCATTTCAAGAGTATGAAGTAGTGCCTGATATTTTATGCATTGCGAAGGCGATGGGAGGTGGAATGCCTATAGGTGGATTTGTGGCATCCGCCGAAATCTTTCAAACATTCAAATATGATCCACCTTTAAATCATGTAACCACATTTGGTGGGCATCCCGTGAGTTGTGCCGCAGCACATGCAAATTTAAAAGAACTACTGGCTGGTAATTACCTTCAAAGAGCCAAAGAAATTGAATTGAAAATCAAAGATAAGTTGGTAGGCGACGGTATCGTTGAAGTTCGAGGAAAAGGGGCGATGTTAGGACTTGAGCTGGCCTCCAAAGAACTCACGCAGCAAGTAGTAGAAGACTGCTTCGAGCAAGGGATACTATTAGGGTGGACTTTACACTCAAATACCTTAGTTCGATTGGCACCCCCATTAATTATCGAGGATGAGCTTCTTGAGCATACACTGGATATAATTTCTGGAACAATACAGAAGTATGCTGGTGGAATGTGAAGGAACAGAGTTATGTTGCTCTGAGAAATAGAACAAAATTTTATTATGAAGACCATCAATCCAACCACCGGAGAGCAAATTAAAGAATATCAAGAAATGAGCTTCGAAGAAGTGTCCGCGATTATTTCGGATGCCAATAAAGCTCAAGCTCAATGGAGAGATAAAAGTTTTGCGGAGCGTGGTGCCTACCTCAATAGTATAGCTGAGCTATTAAAAGATAGAAAGGAATCCTTATCTAAGTTAATGAGCGAAGAGATGGGCAAGCCTTATGCTCAATCAGAAGCAGAGATTGAAAAGTGTGCTTGGGTTTGTGAATACTATGCAGAAAACGCGGCTTCATTTTTGGAGAATGATCAGGTTGAAACCGATGCGAGTAAAAGCTACGTAACCTACAATCCACTAGGAGTGGTGCTATCTATTATGCCTTGGAATTTCCCTTTTTGGCAACTATTCAGGTTTGCAGCACCTGCACTGATGGCTGGAAACGGAGTGGTTCTAAAACATTCTGAAAATTGCACGGGTTCGGCCTTGGCTATGGAAGAAATCATCCATGATTCGGGTATTCCGTCCTCATTATTTCGAACCATCTTGGTTTCTAACGACAATATGAAACCTGTTATTCAACACGATGGAGTAGCGGCGGTTACCTTAACAGGAAGTACCAAAGCTGGTAAAATTGTTGCTTCACAAGCAGGTGAAGCTCTAAAAAAGACAGTATTAGAATTAGGAGGAAGCGACCCTTATGTGATATTGGAGGATGCGGATACTTCTTTAGCTGCTGAAAAATGTGCGACTTCAAGACTTATTAATAGTGGACAAAGCTGTATCGCTGCAAAGCGGTTTATCGTTGTTGAAAAAGTGTATGATGAGTTTGTAGAAAAATTTAAAGCGGAACTATCTACTAAGAAAGTGGGTGATCCTTTTGCAGAGAATACCGATGTAGGCCCTATGGCTCGAGAGGATTTGAGAGATCAACTGCACGAGCAAGTTGAGAAGAGCTTCGACAAAGGAGCAGAAATTACTATGGGAGGGAAGAAGCCCGATGTGAAAGGGTACTTTTATCCAGTTACGGTGCTTGAACAAGTAACGAAGGGCATGCCTGCATACGATGATGAATTGTTTGGACCAGTGGCGGCTATCATAAAAGTGAAAGACGAAGATGAAGCTATTAGCGTAGCCAATGATAGCAGTTTTGGATTAGGAGCGGCAGTGTTTACACAAGATGAGGAGAAAGGTGAACATATAGCCTCTCAGCTTCTAGAAGCGGGGTGTTGCTTCGTAAACGACTTTGTGAAGTCAGATCCACGATTACCATTTGGCGGTATTAAGCAGTCGGGATACGGTCGTGAATTAGGTCCTTATGGCATCAAAGAGTTTGTGAATACCAAAACAGTTTATATTCAATAGAAATCAATTCAACGTATAAAAAAAGCCTGACCAATGAGTCAGGCTTTTTAGTTTTGTAGTATTTATAAGTGAATTACTTCTTATAAACTTTTCCTTCTTTCATCACAAAAACAACATTTTCCATAGCTTCGATTTTCTTTAGTGGATTGTCATTCACAGCTATGATATCAGCTACTTTTCCAGTTTCAATGCTTCCGATTTTATCCTGAAGGTTTAACACGGTAGCAGCAGTGATAGTAGCACTTTGGATGGCTTCCATAGCTGGCATTCCAACCTCTGTCATATATTTGAATTCGCGTCCGTTTAAGCCATGTGGAAATACACCTGCATCTGTTCCGAAAGCAATTTTAACACCTCTTTCGTACGCTTTTTTAAAGGTATTCTGAATACGAGGGCCAATGTCTAAGGCCTTAGGAACAATAATCGCCGGATAGTATCCTTCAATTTTTGCTTTTTCAGCTACCCATTTACCAGCTGAGATGGTAGGTACGAAATACGTGCCTTTTTCAATCATAAGATCCATTACTTCTTCAGTCATGTTAGTACCATGCTCGATGGTTTTAACGCCAGCGGCAACTGCTCTTCGCATACCTTCGGCTCCGTGTGCGTGGGCAGCTACATGCATACCATATTCTTGAGCCGTACTTACAATGGCATCTAACTCATCTTCAAAGAACTGAGGGGCATCACCACTTTTGGCAACACTTAGTACCCCGCCAGTAGCCGTAATTTTGATATGATCGGCACCATTTTTATAACGCTGACGAACTGCTTTTCGAGCATCCGCTACACCATTAATTACCCCTTCGCGTGGTCCAGGGTCACCCATTAATTCATCATTTCTTCCGTTGGTTGGATCGGCATGTCCACCGGTTGTACCTATACTGTTTCCAACGGTAATTACTCTTGGTCCTGAAATAAGACCTGCATTGATGGCATTTCTCATAGAGATATTCACCCCTGATCCACCTAAATCTCTTACCGTAGTGAAGCCAGCCATTAATGTTTTATTCAATAAAGGAATAGCTTTGTAGGCGACATCAGCTTCATTTAGTGTAAAAGGCTCTATATACCTGTTTGGATTTGTTTCCCCTTCTAAGTGAACATGTAAATCGATAAGACCAGGAAGTACCGTCTTATCTTTTAAATCGATGATGGTATCACCTTTTTTGCCTTTACTAAATCCATTCTCGATGGCAGTGATCTTATTATCCTCTACTACAATCGTGACGTTAGATCGAGTGTCGTGTGACTTTCCATCTATCAAAGTACCCGCATGGATAATTGTTTTCTGAGCATATAAGTTTGAAATCCCTAGAGCGAGTACCACACATAAAGCGAGTAATCTTTTAGCGTTAATTCTCATAGATAAATTTGTTAGTTAGTTGTTTGATGTATGGGAATGTACAGAATCATGATTAAGAAAAAAGCCTAAGTGTACGAATGCATAAGGAATGGGAATTACTGTTCGTCTTCTCTTAAAATTCATCTTATCTTTACACGAACTTAAAAATCTACGACGTGAACATACGCCTATCACAGCTTAATCCGACTATCGGAGACCTTCAAGGAAATAAAGAACTCATCTTGAATGAGATTCAAAAAGCCGAACAAGAGAATATCGACATCCTTGTATTGCCAGAGCTAATTATATGCGGATATCCACCGTTGGATCTATTAGAACGAGAGATTTTTAGAGACCTTTGTTATCAAGTTAGCGATGAGATTATTGCGGCTACACAAAATACCGCAGTCATATTTGGTACTATAACGAAGAATGATGGCTTAGGTCGAAAAATGTTTAACTCGGCCGTAGTTGCTCAGCATGGGAAAGAGTTAGCCCGTATTCACAAAGCATTACTGCCAACCTATGATGTGTTTGATGACCTTAGATATTTTGAACCAGGCGATGTGTTTGAGCCTGTACTCATAAATGGTGTTTCCTTTGGTATTACTGTGTGTGAAGATATTTGGTATAACGATAATGAGATCAACTACCACACTTACAAAGTAAATCCTGCAGAAGTTCTAGTAGAAAAAGGGGCAAAAGCTATAATTAATGTTTCAGCTTCACCCTACACAAAACGGAAGCCAGAGTCGCGGATAGGAATGCTTCGTAAGCATGCAGTAGAACTTAAAAGCCCATTATTTTATGTGAACCAAACAGGGGCTAACACAGAACTTGTTTATGATGGTGATTCACTCGTTCTAGATGGCACAGGGAAGTTAATAACGCGTGCAAAACGCTTTACAGAAACTCACATCGATACTTCTTTTGATGTTGAAAGTGCTTCGCTAACTAATTTATCAAGTCCAGATTTTGAGAAAGAACCGCCAAAGCCTGTTGCAAGTATGTTCAACGCATTGGTATTTGGGTTGCGTGAGTACTTAGCTAAAACAAAGGTCACTTCAAAAGTGATACTTGGTTTAAGTGGTGGTATTGATTCGGCATTAGTTGCAACCATTGCTAAAGAAGCTTTAGGTGCTGAAAATGTGATTGGAATCACCATGCCTTCACAGTATTCATCGGAAGGAAGTGTTTCAGATTCGGTTCAACTAGCAAATAATCTTGGGATTCAAATTCATGAGATTCCGATTAAACCCATTTATGATGCATTTATAAATCAGCTAGATCCATTATTTAAAGAAACCGAATTCAATGTAGCGGAAGAGAATTTACAGAGCCGCAGCCGAGGTGATATTCTAATGGCGGTAGCAAATAAGTTTGGGTATATGCTTCTGAACACAGGAAATAAATCAGAAACAGCTGTGGGTTACTGTACACTATATGGTGATATGGCCGGTGGCTTAGCCGTTATTTCGGATTTATATAAAACAGAAGTTTTCGAAATGTGTGAGTGGCTAAATTCGAGTTATTATGGCCAAGAAGTGATACCAAATAGTATTATCACGAAGGAACCAAGTGCCGAATTACGTCCCGACCAAAAAGATTCAGATTCTTTGCCCGATTACGGAACTTTAGATTCAATTTTAGAATACTACCTAGAAGAACAGCTTTCCATAGATGAAATCACTCAAAAAGGCTTCGATAAGTCTTTGATCGAACGCATTCTGCGTTTGGTCGATATCAACGAACACAAGCGTTTCCAAGCAGCACCCGGACTCAAAGTGTCGGCAAAAGCATTTGGCTCTGGGAGAAGATGGCCCATCGTTCAAAACTGGACTGGGCAAGAGCAAAAGTTTTAAAAAACACTATCGTCTAAAACAATATCAAAAAGACTCTTCGGTTGTAAAGCCGATGGAGTAGCCTAATTTCATAATTAAGGCATTTATTTACTACTTTAAGTCAGCATTTTAAACTACAGACACGAATATGCAAAAGATGATCAAATTGAGTTGTTGCGCACTACTATTTTTAAGTGCCACTCCTTTGATAGCCCAAGATACCACAAGTATTAAATCAGAAGATATGCCATTACGGCTTCTTCCGGTAACTAACCCTCTACAAGACAAGGCGTTGCCCAAGCAGCAACCCAACGAGCCTGTAGATATAGAGTTAGATGACTTCCAAAAAGATATCCTTCGTCGAATTACGGATATCTATCAATTACATGTGTTGAGTTTAGAATCTCAGCTCAACGACCAACCTTTGGAAGCAGAGACGCACATCAATGATGCAGTAAATGCCTCTCAAGCTTTATTGGATGATTACCCAGAATTGAGAAGTGATCGTAGATTCGCAGAACTTTCACGAGCCGTAGTTACGGAATACCGTGAGTTTTATGGGATCACCGAAGCGATGAATGAACCGCAGGGTGAGATCTTTAAAATTCAAGAAGAGCTCTTTGCTGAAGACGATGCCTTCTTAAATGAAGATTTCAACTTCCCTAAAGATGTAACATTTACGAAAACAGAAGTGCCTCTTATTCAGAATAGGTATGTGACCAATAGTTTAGTGTATTATACCTTAAAGAGACCAGAGGTAATGGAGCGCTGGCTTCAACGTGCGGAAACGTATATGCCTATGATCCAAAAGATTTTCAAAGAAGAAGGAGTGCCTTCAGAGCTAGCTTACCTTGCATTTATTGAAAGTGGATTGAATCCAACAGCTCGAAGCTGGGCATCAGCTGTAGGTATGTGGCAGTTTATAGCAGCAACGGGTCGTGTTTACGGCCTTGAAGTAAACTGGTGGGTTGATGAACGAAGAGATCCAGAAAAAGCTACACGCGCTGCAGCACGACACTTAAGAGATTTACATGATATTTGGAATGACTGGCATCTTGCTATGGCCAACTATAACATCAGTCCACGTGGATTAAATCGTGCCATCCGTAGAGCCGGTGGAAAGAAAGATTATTGGGAAGCCTATCCATATTTACCGAGAGAAACGAGAGGGTATGTACCTGGTTTCATTGCTACAGCTATGATTGGACTAAACCCAGAAGAATTTGGCTTCCAAAAGAAATATGAAGGCGAACCCTATTCCTATGATGTAGTAGAAGTTGAAGGGCTAATGCCACTTGATGCTCTAGCTCAAGCAGCAGGTATCACCACAGATATGCTAAAGTCATACAATCCTGAGTTACTGCGTTGGGCAACTCCTCCAGGAAACAAATATCCATTGAAGATACCAACGGGTATAAAAAATGAGTTCCTATTAGCATATAAAGACATTCCAAAGGAAAATCGTGCTCAAGATATGACCGTTCATACTGTGCGTAGAGGTGAATCGATTGGTTTAATCGCACAAAAATATGGAACTACAGTTCGAGGCATCTACGCCAGTAACGATAACTTATCGAACATTATTCACCCTGGCCAAAAATTAGTAATTCCATTGCCAGCTGGAAGTGCAGGTAAGATTTCAGCAAACCGACCTACGAATCTTACAAACACAAGTCGAAGCCGTTCTACTTCAACAAAAGCTTCTGCACCAGCTAATACCACAAAGCTTACTTATCAGGTTAAGACTGGCGACACCGTTGGTCATATTGCCGAATGGTATGATGTGAAATCTTTTGAAGTTCGTGCCTGGAATGGTATTGGAAACACCATTCGTGTTGGCCAAAAATTAACCGTTCACGTACCTAAAGAACATGAAGCTCATTATAGTAAAGTAGATCAAATGAGCTATAGAGATAAACAAGCGCTTGAGCAAAAACAGCGTAGAGGCGAAAACATCTTGTTAGCTTCAGCTACTACTTCAAACAATGGTTATGAAACCTATACCGTACGAAAAAACGATACTCTTGGCGAAATTGCTGAGAGATTTGGTATCGGTTTAAGCACCATACGTAGCTTAAATGGGATTTCAGGTTCTAGAATTTTTGTAGGACAAGAGCTCAAGATCAGAAAAAAGTAATGGTTAAACACCAAAAGATATCAGTGTTACTGCTTGTTATAGCAGTTACGGCAGTTGCATTAGCTCCACAGCAAGCTGATATCTTCTTCCTCATCAAGAAAAACTTCTCCATTTTCAGCAAAACCTATGAGAATGTTGCCTTAGAATATGTGGATGAAGTTGATCCTGAAAAATTGATGAGAACAGGGGTAGAAGCAATGCTCGAAACGCTCGACCCTTACACCGTTATATACAATGAGAATCAAAACGAGCAAGCAGAGATTCAAGCCCGAGGTAATTACGCTGGAATAGGTATTGAGTCGGGGTACAGAAATGGGAAAGTTGTGGTAATTGCCCCACTCGAAGGTGGTCCCGCTGAAAAGGCTGGGCTTCAAGCAGGCGATGTTATCATTGCTGTAGACCAATTTTCTACTGACGGACTTCAACCAGAGGAAGTACAATCATTAACCCTAGGTGAAGAAGGTTCGAAAGTAACAATTACCATTAATCGTTTTGGAGTAGATCAGCCCATAGACTTTGAACTAACCCGCCAACGAGTTGAAGAAAAAACGGTGTCTTATGTCACTCATGTAGGTGAAGAAGAAAACATCGGATATGTAAGATTGAATCAATTTAATATTGGTTCGGCGAATGAGGTTATCACGGCAATCTCATCCTTAGAAGATGAAAGAGAATTATCAGGTCTTGTTTTAGATCTCAGAGACAATCCCGGGGGCGTATTACAAGAAGCCGTAGCCATTATTGATGCATTTGTAGAAAAAGGATTGATGGTGGTTGATATGAGGGGACGTATAGCTGAATACAACCAAACTTTCACTACTACTCAACCAGTACTGTTCGAAAAACCTGTAGTGGTTTTGATGAATGGAGGTAGTGCAAGTGCTTCCGAAGTGGTTGCAGGGGCACTGCAAGATTTAGACCGTGCATTAATTGTTGGTGAACAAAGTTTCGGAAAAGGACTGGTTCAAATTGTGAAGCCATTGCCTTATAACAACTCAATGAAAATCACGATAGCCAGATATTATATACCAAGTGGGCGTAGTATTCAGTCTTTAGAGTACACCCATGAAGGCGCGAATTCAGGAGTAGTAAAACGTGCCCCATCGGGTAAGATATTTAAAACAAAAAATGGTCGAGTAGTTGAAGAAAGCAGAGGTATTGGTCCTGATGTTGCTGTAAGTGGTGAACAACTCGATTTACTGGAAATAGCGCTCATTCAAAAAGGATTAATCTTTGATTTTGCTACTGAATTGCATGCCCGACTAGGTGCTTCAGAATATGAGCGTCTTCCTGAAAACTCATTTGATGAGTTCATAAATTATTTGGAAGAAAAAGAGTTTAAATATGATAACAACGCCCAATCCTTACTCGATAATTTGAGTAGTGAATTTGAGGGATCTGAGGAAGCAGAGAAAGCACTTCAGAAATTGAAAGAATTAAATAAGCAGCGAAATAGAGAGGCTCTGATCAAGAAAAAATCATTTATAGAAAATAAGTTGTTCTTAGAACTTATTGCACGAACGAAAGGCGAATCAGGTAAATATAAGGCGGCTTTAACAACGGATGATCAACTCAATACAGCCATCCAGTACATCCAATCACCAGAAAAAATAGAATTGACGTTGAGTGGTGAAAATTAATGGCAGATAAGGCCGACCTACACATTCATACAACTTGCTCAGATGGAAAGCTAAAGCCTGAAGAAGTAATACTTCTAGCTCAGCAGAAAAAGCTTAAAGCGGTTTCTATTACAGATCATGATACCTTTGAAGGCTATTGGGAAGCAAAGCCACTAGCGGATGAGTTAGGAATCGAATTAGTGCCCGGTGTAGAAGTTACCACAACATTTAATGGTCGTGAAGCGCATATACTAGCCTACTACTTTGATCCTAATACCCAGTACTTTTCTGAATTTTTGAATACTCAAACACGTGCGCGTAAAAACAGAATTAAAGGCATTGTAAAAACACTTCAAGACCAAAAAGTGGATATCGAATATCAAGAAGTGTGGGCTGAGGCTGACGGCGCTAATTTAGGTAGGCCGCATATTGCCAAAGTACTCATAGAAAAAGGGTATGTGTCAAATGTAGCCGAGGCTTTTAAGCGATACTTGAGTAATCAACAGCTTGGTGAAATCATAAGTGCTTATCCTACGGCTGAGGAAGCCATAGATATTATAAAAAAAGTTGGGGGAGCGGCAATTTTAGCCCATCCCGGAAGGATGTATTCTAAAGCAGAAGTTAATACCTTTATAGAACTAGGTATTGATGGCCTTGAATGCATACATCCGAGCCACAACTGGAAAAAACAGCTAGAGTATACTGAGCTATGTGATAAACAATCGCTGCTTAAAACGGGAGGAAGTGATTACCACGGCCCTTTTGAAGGTGGATATACCAATGTAGGCGTGGTTACCATAGCTAAGAAGTACTTAGATAGCTTGAAAAGAATGACAGAATTAAGAAAACAAACGATAGAAATAGAGGACTGATTATGGGCGTCAGATATATTGAAACAAATACTCAACCAAAGCATGCCCGCGTGGGTATAGTGGTATCAAGATGGAATTCGAATATTACCGACCGCATGCTTGAAGGAGCACTGAAAGTGTTAAAGGGGAATGGGGTAGAGGATAAGAATATCATTGTTGCACATTGTCCCGGTTCTTTTGAGTTGCCACTAGCCGTTCAGTTTATGTTAGATAGTAAACCACTAGATGGAGTGATTGCGCTAGGTGTGGTTATACGCGGTGGAACTCCACACTTTGAATATGTATGTGAGGCAGTTACCGAAGGAATTTTAAATGTAAACCAAAAAAGCGGCAAGCCTGTAGCTTTTGGCGTACTTACTACCGACGATGTAAAACAAGCTTTAGAGCGTGTAGGAGAGGAAGGCAACAAAGGTGGAGAGGCTGCTTTAGCATTATTAGAAATGATTTCATTGAAGCAGAATCTTAACAATTGAAATCTCGCAATCGCTTGATATAAGGGCTGTAATAACCTATTTTTTAAAGCTTGTAAATCAGCTGAATTTTTTTGAAAAAGTTTACTCTCACAAATACCGTTCAATCCAAAGAAGACCAGGAAAAACAACTGAACCTGAAAAAGGCCGGTGAAATTCCTGAGCATATTGCTATCATTATGGATGGGAATGGACGTTGGGCCAAAAGTAAAGGCAGTATTCGTTTACATGGGCATAAAGTAGGCGTTGATTCCGTGCGCGATATTACCGAATCATGCGCTCAACTAGGGGTTAAATACCTCACTCTCTATGCTTTTTCGACTGAAAACTGGGGACGTCCAAGTGCTGAAGTTAGAGGTTTGATGAGATTATTGGTGTCGTCACTTCGTAAAGAAGCAGAGAATCTGCATAAAAACGACATCAAGATGGTTACGATTGGGCAGATGGAGAAATTCCCAAAAGATTGCCAAAAAGAACTTCAAGAAGCTATAGACCTAACGAAAGACAACACTCGTCTTCAGTTATGTTTAGCTTTGAGTTACTCGGGTAGGTGGGACATCACAGAAGCGGTGAAGAAAATAGCCGAACATGTGAAAGAAGGCCGTTTAGACCCCGCTTTAATTAATGATCAAATGATTGCTGAGCATCTCTCAACTGCAGATGTGCCTGATCCTGATTTGATTATTAGAACTAGTGGCGAATATCGTATAAGTAATTTTCTGCTATGGCAGTTAGCATACTCAGAATTGTATATCACCAAGCAATTCTGGCCAGATTTTAGAAGAGATGAGCTTTATGAAGCCATCGAGTCGTACCAAAGCAGAGATCGACGATTTGGAAAAATAAATAATGGTGAAGACGAAAAAGGGTTATCGACCCGTTTACTCAAAAACAAAAAAAAGTAAACCTTTAAGAATTAAGTGTCAGATTTGTTAAAAAGATTATCACTCGCACTCGTTATTGCAATCAGTTTTGGGACCTTATCAAGTAGTATAAAAGCTCAAGACACTTTCCAACTTACCGATCCAACCCTAAATACTCCTGCCGAGTACACTATCAGTAGTGTAGTAGTTGAAGGCGAAGAAAGCACACGCGAACAATTTATCATCAATGCGAGTGCGCTTACAGTGGGTAGTACTATTACTTATCCAGGAGAAGACATTGCAGATGCATTAAAGCGTTTATTTAGAACAGGCTTATTTGCGGATGTGCAAATCTTAATAGCGAATAGAACCAGTACTGAAATCAGCCTGATTATACGAGTTGAAGAGAAGCCTCGATTAATTGAATACAAAATTGAAGGTGTTAAACGCTCTCAACGTCGTGATCTTGAAGAGATGATTACCCTCTTACCGGGTACAGCGATTACCGAGTCGAATAAAGCTCAAGTTATTAACACCATTCAGCGATTCTACAAAAATAAAGGATATTGGTATACCAAAGTTGAGACAAGAGTAGAGGAAGATCCAGAATTAGAAAACAGAGCTCGTCTGTATTTTGATATCGATCCAGGTGTTCGATTAGAAATCAAAGATATCAAGTTTGAGGGCAATGAGGCTTTTTCTGATCGTAAGCTCACCAAAAAAATGAAACCACTGAAAGAGGATAAGTGGTGGAAGTTCCTTTCTAAAAAAGTGTACAAGGAATCAGATTTTGAAGAAGGTAAGGAAAGCGTACTAGCTTTCTACCGCAAGAATGGGTACACCGATGCACGTATAGTTGACGATTCAGTGTATACCTATGTTTATGTGAAAGACCTTGAAGGTGTTCGGGTAGTGATGGAAGTAGAAGAAGGTCCACAGTACAAAATTCGAAACATCAACTGGGACGGAAATACTGTTTATACTGATGAGCAGTTGACAGAAGCACTTGGATTCGAAAAAGGTGAAGTATTCAACGAAGAGAAATTCGATGAAAACTTCTCTATTAGTGAAACGAGTGTAAACAGCATGTACCAAAATATTGGGTACTTGTTCTTCCGAGGCATTCCAACGGTTGAAAAAGTTGCGGAAGATTCGCTAGACATCAGTTTTGAAATTTATGAAGATGAAATTGCTACCATCGAAGAAGTGTCGTTTACTGGTAACACCAAAACACACGATGATGTAGTTCGCCGTACACTAAGAACAGTTCCAGGAAGCACCTACTCTCGTGAAGCTATTATTAGAACTATTCGTGAATTAGGTACGCTAGGATATTTTGATCCTCAAAATATTACACCAGAATTGAATCCTGATCAGAATTCTAAAACAGTAGATGTGAACTACGTGTTGGATGAATCGGTATCAACCGATAACTTTGAGTTCTCAGGTGGTTACGGTGGTCAGCAGATAGGTGCTATTATTTCTGCGCGTATCAACTTCAATAACTTCTCGATTAAACGAGCTTTTGAGAAGGGCGGTTGGGCTCCAATCCCATCAGGTGATGGACAGCAAGTATCCTTAGGGGTACAAGTTACAGGTGGAGGTTACCAAAGTTATTCCCTTGGTTTTGTGGAACCATGGTTAGGGGGCAAGCCTACTTCATTAGGGGTTAACTTATCTTATAACTTAATTGACAATAAAGATTACGTGACTCAGGTAAGCTATGGTAAAACGAAATTATTCTCTGGAAGTGTTTCATTAGGTAAGCGACTTAAGTGGCCAGATGATTATTTCTCTCAGCGTACTATCCTTGGATACCAACTTTATGACGTAGAAGGTTTTACAGGGGCTTTCCAACCTGGTATCTCGAATGTAATCACCGTTCAAGAAGTGATTGAACGTAATTCTATTGTGAATCCTATTTCACCGATTATGGGTTCTAAGTTCACTTTATCAGGTGAAATTGCTCTTCCTTTAAAAGGATTCTCTGAATTCTATAAGATTAAAGCCGATTACCAATCGCATTTCCCACTTACAGAAAAGCTGGTATTTACTACTGAGGCAAATTTCGGTTACATTGGGTACTTCACTCAAGACAAGAGAAATAACTATCAGCGTTTCTTGATTGGTGGTACTCAATTACAGCAACGTCAGAGTTTCTTATATGATAATATCGATATGCGTGGCTATCCAGGCGGTTCTAATGAAAGTATTGGACCTATCGTAAATGGTAGAAAAGTGGGGGGTAGAATTTATAATAAGTTCTCTGCAGAACTTCGTTACCCAGCTGTTCAAAATGAACAACTTCAGTTGATTCCATATACATTCGTAGATGCTGGTAATGCTTACTTGGATTTCAGTGAATACGATCCGTTTAACGTGAAGAGATCGGCGGGTGTGGGTGTACGCTTGTTCTTGCCTATATTAGGTTTGGTTGATCTTAGTTATGGGTACCGCTTTGATGGTGTTCAAACTACAAGTGGGCAGGGTAACCTTCAGCCAGGCAAGTGGGAGTTCTTATTTAACATTGGTGCACCTTTCTAAAAAGATGCTAATGCAATTCAGATTCATATATCCCGTTATTCTAGCAGTCTTGCTTTCTACATCGGTTGTAGGGCAAGATCAAAAAATAGGTTTCTATGAATCTGACTTTGTACTTTCTAAGATCCCTGAGTATGCTGGTATTGAACAAAGACTACAAGTTTTAAGCGATAGCTGGCAACAACAAATTCAGGTTATTGAGGAAGAAATTCAGGCACTAGAAAAAGACTTTGAAGCCAAAGAAATCCTGTATACAGAAGAATTAAAAGCTGAAAAAAGGAAGGAAATCAGCTTAAAGAAACAAGAAAAAGAAAATTATATAGCTCAAAAATTTGGCCCTAATGGTGAATACTTCTCAAAACAAAGAGAACTATTAGAGCCTATACAACGCCAAGTATCCGCGGCGGTTCGCACAGTTGCACAGCGCCAAGGCTTTGATTTTGTATTCGATCGTTCGGGCGACATCTACATGATATATGCCCGAGGAGAATGGAATTTGAACGAAGCCATATTATTGGAACTTGGTATCGAAATTGAATAATGATCACTCTACAAATACACAAACAACCATGAAAAAATTATTATTACTAACCTTATTTATCCTTGTGGGCGCCATTCAGGTGAATGCTCAAGTAAAGGTTGGATACACGAATCCTGAAGTTATTCTCTCGAGAATGCCAGAAATCCAAGAAATCGATCAACAAATCGGCCAAATGTTGACTGAAAAGGATTCGCTATTAGCCATTAAAGCAGCTGATCTTCAAAAAATGATTGAAGATTACGAAGCAGCTAAAAACAGTATGTCGGCAGAAGCTCGTCAAGCTCGTGAGCAACAGCTAATTGAAAAAAACGCTGAGTTCGAACAAGAACGTGAAAATAGTCTAAATGAAGTTCAGCAAAAGCAATTAGCACTTATCAACCCAGTGAAGGCTCGTGTATTTGAGGCTATTCAAGCTGTGGCGGATGAGCTAGGACTTGATATGGTATTAAATGAAGGCTCTGTAAACGGCGGTGCTATCATTTTTTATGCTGACGATGCTCAGAAGAATATTACGGAGTTGGTACTAGAAAAATTAAAACAATCATAAAAGAAGAATCATGCTTAAGAAGATCTCGCTAGGAATAGCATTTATATTTATCTCTCTCATTTCAGTTAATACCTACGCACAGGATACAAAAATTGGGTTTATCAACCCTCAAGCTGTGCTTAACAGAATGCCTGAAATGAAAGCCATTCAGCAAAGACTTAAGAATTTTGCCGATCGTAAAACTCAAGAATTAGCTCAACAAGAAGCAGCACTTCAAACTGCTTTAACTAACTATGAGCAGAAAAGAGGAGTTATTTCTGATGAAGCAAAACAAGCGGAAGAACAAAAGCTTCAGCAAATGAACATGGAATTAGCTCAAGCTGAAAGAACGGCTCAAAATGAAGTTCAAGCTAAAAGAAACGAACTTCTAGGACCACTTCTTTCTCAAATCGGCGATGCAATTAATGCAGTAGCTGAGCGCAAAGGCTTATCGTATGTATTGAATACGACCACAAACACTGGTGATATGATTATTCTTTATGCTTCTCAGTCGTATGCTGCAGAATACAACATCACTGATGCTGTAATGCAAGAATTAGGAATCTAATTTCTTCCATATCTATTTTTAAAAAAGCCGGTTTATCCGGCTTTTTTTATTTCACATTCTTTCGTCTATTCTGAATGTAATCTTCAAAGATATACCCACCTAATTCGTCGAGCGATGCATAATAGGCCTTACCTTTATTAGCTTCAGTAAGTTCTCGCACAAACCCCTGTAAGTAAGGGTCACTCGTAATCATAAATGTAGTGATAGTGATTTTCTCTCTTCTACATTTCACAGCTTCGTCTAGCACTTTATTTACAATCTTCCGATCTAAGCCGAAACTGTTTTTATAAAGCTTCCCATTTTCAAACATAGCAGATGGTTTCCCATCAGTAATCATAAAGATTTGCTTGTTCGCGAACTTCTTTCGCTGAAGGATGTGGCGAGCTCTCTCAAGCCCTTGAAGGGTGTTGGTATGGTAAGGGCCTACTTTTAAGTAGGGAAGGTCTTCTACGCTAATTTCCCATGCTTCATTGCCAAATACTATTATATCTAGCGAGTCTTTTGCGAAATTGGTCATAATCAGTTCCGACAATGCCATAGCTACTTTTTTGGCAGGGGTGATTCGGTCTTCGCCATATAATATCATAGAATGGCTGATATCGATTAAAAGAACAGTACTCACCGATGTATGATGATCTGTATCGTACACCGATAAATCATTTTCTTGAAGTTCAAAACACTCAATAGAACTGTGATTGAGCATATTCAACATGGTGCCTACACTATCAATTTGTCCGATATCATCCCCAGGAATCCATGCACGAGTTTCAGGTTGTCGTTCTAAGCCTTTGCCTGAATAAGGTGTTTTATGATCACCCACACCACCTTTTTGAAGATTTTTAAAGATTTCATTGAGCGATTTTTGGCGCAAACTACGTTCTGTTTTGCGAGTAATAACAACTTGATCGCTATCATCTTTTTCTATGTATCCACGATCTTTTAAATCGTCTAGAAAGTCACCTAAGGAATACTCTTCATCAAATTGGTCGGTAATGCTGTACTCTTTATCTAGTTCTGTTAGCCATCGTAAGGCTTGGCCTACATCTCCACTTGCAACGGTGAGTAATTCTTGAAATAAATTCCAAAGTGTATCGAACGCACCTTGGGTATTATTGCGACCAAATTTTTCGTTCCATTCAAAATATCTGAAATTCATACCTTACCTTTTCTTTTGAAAAGAATCTGAAGCCAATTCAGTTCCAATAATGTGCACTTATTTTTAGAAAATACAATTAATGGTAGAAAGTAGACTTAAAATTGAAAAACAACTGTGGAAAGAAGGCTTTCAGCGAATAATGGGATTGGATGAAGTTGGGAGAGGATGCTTAGCAGGACCCGTTGTTGCAGCAGGCGTTATTTTGAAGGCAGGCACAAAGATTGAAGGCATTCGAGATAGTAAACAGATATCTGAATTTGAGCGCTTTGAGATTGAAAAAGAGATCAAAGCCAAGGCATTGTTTTATACGGTTCAAGAAGGTTCATTAGCAGAAATTGATGAGTTAAACATTTTATGGGCTTCAATTAACACCATGCAAAAATGTGTTGAGATAGCCGGTGCAAACCCCGATTACCTTTTGGTGGATGGGAATCGATATACTACATCCTTAGTGCCTTTTACTTGTGTAGTGAAAGGGGATGATAAGTCGATGAGTATTGGAGCTGCTTCAATTCTAGCTAAAAACTATAGAGATCGATTGATGAGAAAGTTAGCTACGGAATATCCTGAGTATAAATGGGATGAAAATGTAGGCTACCCTACTCCAGCACATAAACAAGCATTGCAAACTTTTGGGTTTACCGAATACCATCGAAAAAGCTTTAAACTGGGTACTACTTTAGCTTATAAGAAAAAGTAAACGACTAGCGATAAATACTAAATTCACGTTTATAGAAGTCCATATTTAAACATATGGCTAGCATAAGTGAATTCGTTAAAAAAGCTGAACCTCCATAACTCACGAAGGGTAGGGGAATACCAATCACAGGAAGTAATGCCGTTGCACTCCCAAGGTTGATAATAAAGTGAATGAAGAAGACGGAAGCGACACTCACAGTTACTAACTGAGCAAATGGGTGCTTATGTGTACTCGCTGCTTTTAGTAAGCGCATGAATAGAAATAAGAAAGTAACGATGAGTAGGCCAAGACCCATGAAGCCAAACTCTTCACCAACTACGCAACTTACAAAGTCAGTCCATTGCTCGGGTAAGAATTTCAACTGAGTTTGAGTTCCTTCCATAAAGCCTTTACCCCAGATTCCCCCAGAGCCTATAGCCGTTTTAGCTTGAATTACATTCCACCCCGCTCCGGTTGGGTCGTACTGAGGATTGGTGAATGCCATCACTCGAGCAATCTGGTGGGGTTGAAGAATCTTGGTTAAGGCCACGTTCACACCAACCACGGTTACTATACCGGTGACAACAGAAGCTAAGGTTAGCCAAATTCTTTTCTGAACCATAAAGATGACAAATGAGATAATGGCTACAGCAATGGCCCCATATACCCAATCAAAAACGGTTAAGTAAAGAATGATAGCAGGCGACACGATGAAGATAGAAACTCCATAGGGTAAGCCCGACCAGAATAGCATAACGGGGATTAAAGAAAGAAATACGATGGCTGTACCAAAGTCATTTTGCAGGATCACAAAAGCCGTTGGGATTAGGATCATCATCACGGCTGTTAAAGCATATCGAATGTTTTCAGCGCTGATATCTCGTCTACTAGTTAGGTATTGAGCCGTAGCTAGAATAGTAGCTATCTTCATAAGCTCACTACTTTGGATATTGACAGGTCCAAAACGAATCCAGCTCTTTGCTCCATTAATTTCTGCACCGAATAAAAAGGTGGCTATCATAAGGAGTAATCCGATGCCATAGAACACATAGGATAATTGCATATAGGAACGCGGAGAAATCAGCTGAAAGCCAAATACTAAAGCGATTGAAAGGCCAACAAATACCGCTTGTTTACTAAAGTTTCTTAGAATGAAACTCGGTAAGAATTCAGCAACAGGGCCTCTAGTAGCACTATAAATAGCCACTAATCCTATCATAGCTAATACGAGCCAAGCTAAAACAATAGACCAGTTAAAATCTCTAAAGTTATTCATCGTCGTCTGGATCTGAGATTCTTGGCTTTACATTAAGTACGTATTCGTACAAGTATTTTCTAGATACTTCACCCGTTAAGTATTTTTCTATAATCAAAGAAGCAATAGGGGCCGACGACTGAGAGGCAAAGCCATAATTCTCAGCAAGTACCGTAACAACAATTTGTGGGTCATCATAAGGGGCGAAGGAAGTAAACCATGCATGATCTTCTCCATGTGGGTTCTGAGCAGTACCGGTTTTACCCGCAGTTGGGATTTCTTTGAAGTTGGCTCTATAGCTACCACTCCCTTCCATTACAACGCGTCGCATACCTCTTTTCACCGTTTCTAAATACTCCTCTTTTACCCAATCAATTTTTTCGGTAGTGATGGTTGGAGTATAAGTTGTGCCATCTGCTTCTTGAATAACTTGTACAAGATGGGGGTTAATTTTATACCCACCATTGGCTATGGTACTTGTCATTTGTGCAATTTGAATCGGAGAAGCAGACACTAATCCTTGGCCAATTCCAAACATAAGGATATCGCCAAGGCCCCATTTATTCTTACCGAAATGGCGGTCTAAATAGGTGCTATCTGGGATAATTCCTCTATTGGCACTCGGTAAATCGATATTGTTTGGAACTCCAAGTCCAAAGTCTTTAACTAGATTACTCCAGGTATTTAATTGCCCAGAAGTGGCAATCTTGTCCATTACATGCAAAAAGTAGGTATTACTTGAATAAGCGATGGCTTTTTCAAGATCATAATTACCCGGTTCAGCAAGATCTTTAATGGGTCTACCTCTCATATAAAAACCACTGTTATAAATCTCGGTATCTACATTAACGATTCCAAGATGAAGCCCAATAATACCCATCAATGGTTTAAAGGTTGATCCTGGGGGCTGTCTACTTGAAATAGCGCGATTATACAATGGGCGAGTGGAGTCCATATTTATATAAGCCCAATATTCATTGTCGATGCGGCCTGCAAGTTTACGAACGTCGTACTCTGGGGAGCTTACTAATGCTAAAATAGCCCCGTTTTTTGGGTTCATGGCTACAATTGCACCTTGCTTGCCTTCCATTAATTCTTCAGCAAAGGATTGTAAATCTGCATCCAAAGTGGTGTAGATGTTATCCCCTTGAACAGGTGAAGTAGTATTCTTTTGTTCATTGAAGTAGCCCAATGATTGTCCTAAGGCATTCACCTTCACATATTGAATACCTAAATCACCACGTAAGCTGTCTTCATAGATTAATTCGAGCCCACTTTTTCCGATTTTATCGCCCAGTCTAATCGACTTGTTGTTGTTGTTATAATCGTCTTCATCCGCTTCACGTAAATAACCGAATACGTGCGACCCCTTTAAACCTTCAGCAGGATAATTTCTTTTACTGTCAATTTTATGACCAATACCCGGTAACTGCCAAGTGTTTTCTTGAATCAATGAAAATGTATTAAAGCTTACATCGGTAATTAAATTAGAGGTTCTAAACCGCGAATAAGACTTAGCTTTATTGACAAGAGCAGTTATTAAAGAATCTGGCTCACCTAATAATTCGGATAGTAATGGAATGTTTTCATCCTCAAAATCTTGAGGAGTGATGGTGATAGAGTAGATGGGTTGATTATCTACAAGGAGTTGACCATTTCTGTCATAGATTAATCCACGTGCAGGTTCTACATATTCTTGACGCAGTGAATTTCTTTCACCGAGTTCGTCATAAACTTCGAATTGAATTATTTGTAAGTAGAATACTCTCCCCAATACAATCATGCACATTAAGAACATGATGACTTGTAGGGCTATAATAGATGTTCGTGCTCTATTTGGAGTATGAATACTCAATTGTTATCACCTTTTAGAATGAATAATACCGTACCAATGATGGAGGTGTATAAACTATTTCCAAGCAATAAAATTATAGGAGAATACCCAAGTGTATAAACATCTAAGAATGATGAAAAACCTAGGTATATGAGGTTATGAACAATACTTATGATAAATACTGCGGCAAAAACTTGCCACGATAAGAGCTTCACACTAGAATTACGCGACACAAAGCGATGTGCAATGAACACCGTAAGTACTTTGGTGAACATATTTATCCCCCAAGTATCGAAGAAAGCGTCTTGCAAAAATGCTAATGATGCCGCAAAGATAAGAGTAGCCGTTCGATCGTATTTAAGCATTAGCCATATTAGAAATATGAGTAAGGCATCAACAGTAGCTCCAAACAAATCCAAATACTGAAACAGCAATAACTGAGACAGTATAAAAAGTATTCCAACGCCAATATGTTTAATGAGATCTCTATTCATTGCGGTCTATCTATTGATCAAATATTTCATTGAATTGAGATTCCAAATTAACGACAGCTGTGTCGGGTTGGAAATTGATTAGAAAACCGTGTGAGGCTTCAACCAATGAGGCAAAAGGCTTTAAAAAGATGCGCTGTGTTTCTTTACCTTCTTCAAATTCTATATCTACTACCGAGCCAATTGGGATGCCTTTTGGGAATTCATTGCTAAAACCAGAAGTAACAACAGTGGCACCTTGGTTAACAGGAATTGTTTTTGGAATGAAATCTAAGACAAGCTGAGCATCTGAACGCCCACTCCATGATACGATGCCTGGTGCTTGATTTTCCTGAATGATAGCACTTACTCTGAATAAGGTATTACTGTATGGAAGTATTTGGGCATATTTTTGATTGGTTAAAATAACTTTGCCTAAAAGTCCATCTGAGGTAACAAGTGGCATGCCTGTTTTAACACTATCACGCTTCCCAGCATTAATCGTCAAACTCGTGTTGATGCTGTTTAGCTCCTTACCAATAATAAGAGTAGGGATAAGCTCGTAGTTGGTTGAATCACGAAAGGCTAATAAATTTCTAAGCACCATATTCTCTTGTTCAATAGAGCGTAATTTACTGAGCTCATCTTGAAGTAAGATATTTTGGCGTTGCAGGTAAGTGTTTGTTTGCAACGCCTGGCGGTAAGTTCGAATATTTGCTAGAGGTGATTGTAGAACGCTTATGGTAGTAATAGAAACTTGACGTAAACTATTTATACCGCCTTGGTTTCTGCTAATAGCTATAGTAATTGATAGCAGAAGTAGAAAGGCAGTTATTATGTAGTCTTTGGCTTCTCCAACTTTAAGGATCTTAAATCGCATTCACTTTTCTGTTATGAAATCACCGGGCGATAATATTCTAAGTTCTCTAAGATTGCCCCCGTTCCGCGAACTACAGCAGTTAATGGATCTTCCGCAATATGAACAGGAAGATCTGTAGTCTCCATAATCAATTTATCCAAGTTCTTTAGAAGCGCGCCACCACCGGTTAACATAATACCACGGTCTAGAATATCAGCTGATAATTCTGGTGGGGTTTGCTCAAGTGATTTTGTAATAGATTCAACAATGGTGTTCACAGATTCAGCGATAGCTTCGCGAGCATCTTTACTAGTAATATGGCGTGTTCTTGGAACACCATTTACTAAATCACGACCTTTAGTGATCATCTCAAGTTCTTCATCAAGTGGTGCGGCAGATCCAATCTCACACTTAATTTTTTCTGCGGTTCGCTCACCTATCAGTAAGTTGTGATTGCGACGGAAGTAATTGATGATGTCTTCATTTAACTCATCTCCACCTAAACGTACAGATTGAGCATATACAATACCTGAAAGTGCGATTACTGCAATTTCAGTGGTTCCACCACCAATATCTACAATCATACTTCCAACAGGCTCATGTACATCAAGTCCAATCCCAATAGCCGCTGCCATCGGTTCATCTACAAGATATACTTCTTTAGCACCTGCGTGTTCAGCACTGTCGCGTACCGCACGTCTTTCTACTTCGGTTATACCACTTGGTACGCAAATAACCATTTGGCGAGTAGATGAATACCACTTCATCTTTACCTTTTTGATCATGCCACGAATCATATGTTCGGCAACTTCAAAATCAGCAATTACACCATCACGCAACGGACGTACTGTTCGTATGTTCCTATGCGTTTTCTCGTGCATCAAACGAGCTTCATGCCCCGTGGTAACTGGTACGTTATTTTGGTTTAATGCTACGATGGAAGGCTCATCCAATACAATGCCTTGACCACGTGCGTAAATTAAAGTATTCGCTGTACCAAGATCGATTGCGATATCAGTATATAAAAAATCGAGTAGCCCTTTCTTTTGCTTGTTCTTAGAAGACGCCGGCGATGGGATTCCGTAATTGTCAGACATTGCCAAAATTGTAGATGTTAAATGATGCTAAAGGTATTTCGGGAAAATACGAGATTGATACTGTATATGCGAAATATAATTTATAATGCAAATTAGTGTTTAAAATGCCGCTTACCAGTGAATATCATCGTCATATTATATTCATTGGCTTTGGCTATTACTTCTTCGTCACGAATACTGCCTCCTGGCTGAATAACGGCTGTTGCGCCTGCTTTTGCAGCGGCTTCAATTCCGTCAGAAAATGGGAAGAAAGCATCCGATGCAATTGCCGAGCCCGTTAAATCTAATCCTTCTTTAGCTGCTTTATCCACAGCTATTTCAGAAGAGTCAACACGACTTGTCTGTCCCGATCCTATCCCTAATGTGCGTCCTGCTTTTGCATAAACGATAGCATTCGACTTAACATGGCGAACTACTTTCCATGAAAAAAGGAGATCAGCCATTTCTTCTTCGGTTGGTTTGCGATCTGTTACAACCTCGAAATCATCCTCGTTAATAGGAGCTAAATCAGCATCTTGAGCAAGAGCACCACCAAAAATAGAACGGTACGACTTTGCTTGTACTTCAGTAAGTTGTTTTTTGATCCTGATTAAACGTCGATTTTTCTTCTGGCTAAGTAATTCTAGGGCATCATCTGCAAAAGCAGGAGCGATGATGATTTCTGTAAAGATTTCATCAATGGCTTGAGCCGTTGCTAAATCCAGCTCTTTGTTCACTACCACAATACCACCAAATGGTGAAACCGTATCGGTACTAAAAGCTTTTTTATAGGCATCAACCAACTGCTCATCTACACCCACTCCACAAGGGATTGTGTGTTTAATGATGGCACATGCAGGTTTATCACTTTCAAAAGAAGAAATGATGCTTAATGCTGAATCAACATCTATGAAGTTATTGTAGCTCAATTGTTTACCGTGAAAGCAATCAATGATTGAATCTTGCTCTCCATAAACCGCTGCTTTTTGATGTGGGTTTTCACCATATCGTAGTTCTTGAGATAGCGGTAGGGCTACATTGAGTTGATGAGCAGGCTCTTCTTCAACCAATTCGTTAAAGTAATTCGCAATGGCAGAATTATAATCAGCGGTATGGTTGAAGGCATCTTTAGCTAAAGATTTTCTAGTTTCAAAAGTAATGCCTTCACCAGAATTCAATTCATTAATAAAGTTCGGGTACTGAGATGGGTTGCTGAGAATCCCAACATGAGCAAAATTCTTTGCTGCTGCTCTAATCATAGTTGGGCCACCAATATCAATAAATTCGGTAGCTGTGGCAGCATCAACATTACCTTCACTAATTTTATTTTTGAATGGGTAAAGGTTTACAACAACTAGTTCGATTGGTTGAATACCTAGACGTTCAATTTCTATATTGTCGTTTTCATAACTCGTGCGAGCTAGAATTCCACCATGCACAAAAGGATGAAGTGTTTTAACTCGTCCATCTAAACACTCTTCAAACCCCGTTATTTCAGAAACATCTTTAACTGGAATTCCTGCATCTGCAATGGCTTTGGCAGTACCACCTGTAGAAAGGAGTTCTACATCATTGGCATGTAAAGCTTCTGCTAATGGAATGATATCTGTTTTATCAGATACTGAAAGCAGTGCTCTTTTGATAATTAATGGTGTTGTTGGGAGTGAGGATAAGGGTTTTAAAGCCACCTTAATGTTGATTTAGAGTTTCTAAATGAGATTGAATTACACGAGGATACAATTTGTGTTCTTCCGTAAGCACACGTTTTGCAAGGTCTTCAGGAGTATCTGTATCTAATACCTGAACTTTTGATTGCCCTAAAATAGGGCCTTTGTCATATTCTTCTGTTACTACATGAACGGTGCAACCTGTTTCAACTTCTTGTTGCTCAATAACCGCTGTATGTACATTCATTCCATAAAATCCTTTGCCTCCAAATTTGGGCAATAGAGCAGGATGGATGTTTAATATTCTATTATCAAACGCTTGTATAATGGAAGCTGGAATTTTTCTCAAATAGCCAGCCAAAACAATTAAATCTGTATTCCAATCTGTAAGTTGCTGAAGGAGCTTTTCAGAGTATTCGCTATTGTCTTCAAAATCAGAGGGGTTTAAAACCAGAACAGGAATGTTGTTATTTTTAGCTCGTTCAATAGCATAGGCCTCATTTTTATTAGTCACCAAACCTACAATACGTGCGGACAGCTGACCCGATGTAATGGCGTCTATAATAGATTGGAAGTTTGAGCCTGAACCTGAGGCAAAAACAACGAGGTTATTCAATGTGCTGTTATTTTAGCGTTGCCTAATAGCGTTTTACAAAGATAGCAATCTTTAGCTCTAATTCAGAGATAAGATTGCTAACCAGAGGAGCTTTTTATGACTTCAGTATCTCGCCGGAATACTTGATAGTTATTGAAACTCCATGATATCTGTAAAATGGTAATTCGGATAATTGTAGCCAATGGTATAGCTACCAACATCCCTAGAATTCCCGCTGTTTCAGCCCCAACTAATATGATGAATAAGATAGCCACCGGGTGCATATCTGCCGATCTCGAGAACAGCAATGGTTGAAATAGGATATTGTCTAGCATCTGCACAATAAAGATTGCGAGCAAGCAAGCAAGCACTAGCGAGAAATCTCCCGTTTCAATGATTGATATAATCACCGAAAGTATGTAGCCAAGAACCGGCCCAAAATAAGGGATCGTGTTTGCGAGACCTACAGCAATACCTACCGATAATGAGTTTTCAAGTCCAGCAATAGACAATGTGCTCCAAGAACTAAAAGCCACTAAAATACTTTGAAGTAATACACTTCTAAAATATAATCCCAGTCGTTTCTCAATTTTATCGATGAGGGTAAGCGAGGTTTCGAAATACTTATTGGGAACCAAACGGAGTAAATCACGACGGATTTTGGATCCATCTTTTAAGAAGAAAAAAGCTGCAAAAGGAACAACCAGAATAGCCGAGAAGATGTCGGTGAATACCCCCACAACATTACTGAATACAGATGAAAACTGGTCGAAGTTAAATAAGCTATTCAATACCTGAGAGATATTATTACTTAGAAATCCCTCGGGAATAAATTGATAATCTTCACTCAACTTAGTTTCCACGCTATTGGCAATCATCTCAATATTTTGAATATCAAGTTGTCCAGCCAGTTCTACCATTTGTTCTGCTACAATTGGGACAACAGAAGTAGAGGCATACACAAACACTAAAATTACGGCTATGAGAGTAAGCGATATGGCAAGCGTGCGATGGATTTTGTTGCGTTGTAACCAGTTTACAACAGGATCTAAAATGTAACTTAGAATCATAGCCAGCACTAAGTACAACACCAATGTACCATAACGGTATAATACGAGCCCAAGAAAACCGACGGCGGTTATCCCAATCCCAAATTTTACCACACGTTCTAAGGTGATGTTTTTCATTTTTCTATTAATTCTAAGAGGTAATCCATCTGCTTTAATATAGTATTTGGAGAGAACCCTTTCCGTACTAAAAAGTCAAAAATTTTCTTCTTCCTTTTAAAGGCCTCTGTACGAAGTAAAGCCGGTTTCTTTTTAAGAATTAAGGCATGAATCGTTTCAATTTGATCCACTTCACTAAACACTTCATCCAGTGCTTGTTCAATGATGTTTGCTGAAAGCTTCTTTTTCTGTAACTCTATTCGAATTTTAGTGGGGCCCCATTTATTGAACTCGTACTTGTCATGGACATATTTAACCGCAAAACTATGATTGTTGATATATCCTTTTTGCTCAAGTTCATAAATTAATTCATCTAGAATCTGAGCCGAGTAGTCTTTCTTTAATCCTTTTTGTTTGAGCTCAAAACTTGCATGATCTCTTCTTGATAATAGACCAATGAGATACTCTCTAACTTTCCATCTTTCTTCTTCATTTTCTATTCGCTGATAGAGCACTTCGTCTATTACGGTTCCCTTACGTAAATCTAATCTTACTAAAGTAGCATCAGAAACTCCCACTATGAATTCTGTTTCAGAAAAAATAGAGTACCTAACTGATGATTTTTTCTGCACTTCGATGCGTGATACAGTGCTTGGTAATTTCGGAGCTTTAGGCAAGTTGGTGATACCGATAAGGGTTTGTATTAACCTATTCTAATTCACCTAAAATATGAAAAGCTCTATGTTATTTTAAAAATGTAAAAATATGAAAAGCGAACAGCTAATATATTCAAATTCTGATGGCTGGGTAAGCCGAAAAAGAGAGTTAGGGTTTTCAGAATCATCAGCAACTTTAGTGTTTATGTTTGGCACTGTTGAGTTACTGGGTGATGAAAGTCATTACAATTTTGTAAGGTCGAAGTATCCTAATGCTAAGATTGTAACTGCTTCAACATCGGGGGAAATTTCAGATCAAGTTCATGACGAGCAAAATATATTAGTAACAGCCATTCAATTAGAGAAAACACCAATTGAGGTGCAGTCGTTAAACCACAGTGAAGTTCAGGACAGCTATGAACTGGGAGCTAAACTTGCAAAGAAACTAAGTGATCATGACTTGAATCATATCTTGGTAGTATCGGATGGGCAGGTAGTAAATGGGTCAGAATTAGTTAAAGGAATTCGAAGTGAGACGAGTAATTCAGTAAGTATTACGGGTGGTATGGCCAGTGATAACGCTCAGTTTATTAAAACGCTTGTGAGTGTAGATGAAATACCGTCGGAAGGAAATGTAGTGCTGATTGGTTTTTATGGTGAAAACATAAAAATCACATACGGTGCCAAAGGGGGATGGGATGAATTTGGTCCTCACCGTATAGTCACAAAATCAATTGGCAATGTACTTTATGAGATTGATGGCAAAAATGCCTTAGAAATTTATAAGCGCTATCTAGGCGATAAAGCTGAAGAATTACCTGGTTCAGCTTTATTGTTCCCACTCAATATGAAATTAGATGGCGTGGATGAGCCGCTTGTTAGAACAGTTTTAAATGTTGATGATGAAGAAGGTACTATGACCTTCGCAGGAAATATGATTGAAGGTTCTACCGTTCGATTTATGCGTGCAAACTTTGACCGTATCATTGAAGGAGCAATGGATGCCGCTGTACAAAATGTTGAGCGCTTTAATTTAGCTAAGAATCCTGATTTAGTATTAATGGTGAGCTGTGTAGGACGGAAACTTGTACTCAATCAACGTATCGAAGAAGAAGTTGAAAGCGTAGTAGATGTATTTGGGCAAGAGAGCACTTATGCAGGGTTCTTCTCAAATGGAGAAATATCCCCACACTCGAATAATCTTACTTGTGAGCTGCACAATCAAACAATGACTATTACGACCTTTACCGAGTTAGAATGAGTTACACCGACGAATATGGAATTACTAACAAGCTTTTACTCCGCCAGCTAAAAAAGGCGTACGGTGAGGATAAGGCATTACCCGATGAGTTAGTGATTCTACTGCATAAGGTTCAGTCTTCCTATGAGCACTATGATAGTGATAGAGCATTACTAGAACGTGCTATGGATTTAAGTTCCGAGGAGATTTTAGAGTCGAATGTGAAGCTTAAAGTTGAAAATGAGAAACAAGTAAAGGTACTGAATACCCTAAAAGAGTCGCTAGAGACCTTAGGGATTAGAGAATTTGAAGCGTTGAACACTGAAAATATTTCAGCTGTAGCGGATTATGTGAAGCTACAAATAGAGTACCGGAAGAAGGTTACACAGGCTTTAAGTGAAAGTGAAAAAAGGTATAAGCTATTCGTAGAAAATGCCACGGATATTATCTATAGGGTAGATAAAGATGGGTACTTCACCTATGTAAATCCTGTTGCCTATAGATTATCAGGTTATACTGAACAGGGCCTCTTGGCTATGAAGTTTATAAACTTAGTGAGAGATGATTATAGAGATACTGTATATAATTTCTATACCACTAGAATTAAGAAAAAAGAGTCTACTAATTATTTAGAGTTTCCACTTAAAACCATAAATGGGAAAGAGCTCTGGATTGGTCAAAATGTTCAAATTTTATACAGAGATGGTAAATATCATGGCATACAAGCAGTTGCCCGTGATATAACGAAGTTTAAAAAAGTACAGAGAGACCTATTAGAGGCTAAGAAGCAGGCGGAAGAATCCTCCAAAGCAAAAGAAGAATTTCTTGCCAATATGAGCCATGAAATTCGAACACCGATGAACGCCATCATAGGCTTAACAAAACTCTTAAATCAAACACCACTTAATCCAGAGCAAAAGAAATATGTAGAAGCTACTATTAACTCTGCTGATTATCTGATTTCTATTATCAATGACATTCTAGATTTCTCTAAAATAGAAGCCAGAAAACTTGATATTGAACAAGTGGGGTTCGATATGGTAAAGCTGGTTGATGATGTATTTTCGACCATGCATTTCAGAGCTGAAGAGAAAGGTATTTTATTACAGAAAGAACTGAGCAAAGACCTTAAGAGTTATTTTATTGGTGATCCAACTCGAATAAAACAAATACTAATCAACTTATTGAGTAACGCTATAAAGTTTACTGATCGAGGATCTGTGAAACTGGAGGTGCATGCGTTAAATACCAAAAAAAACGGTAAAGTTGTTCAGTTTAAAGTTGTAGATACAGGTATTGGTATTAGTAACGAAAAGCTCACTAAGATTTTTGAAAGTTTCAGCCAAGCAGACACAAGTACAACACGTAAATTTGGTGGAACGGGCTTAGGGCTTACCATTACACAATTATTAGTTGAACTGTTAGGTGGTAAGATTCTAGTGCAAAGTGCAGTAGGAGAGGGTTCAGAGTTTTCTGTGAATATTCCATTGAGTTATGCGGATAAAGAAGACCTTGCTGAACAACCCGTTTATAATGTAAACACCTTTGATATCTCGACTATTAATTTACTTCTCGTTGAAGATCATAAAATCAACCGATTGTTGATTAAGTCGTTACTCGATCAATGGCGTGTAAAACACGATTGGGCTCAAAATGGTGAAGAAGCTCTTGAAAAGCTGACCAATGATAAGTTCGATATTATATTGATGGATGTGCAAATGCCTGTAATGGATGGCATCGAAGCGACGATGGCAATTCGGAATCAATTGAAAATGGATATTCCTATAATTGCGCTAACAGCCAATGCTGTGAAGGGAGATACTGATCGTTGCAAAGAGGCTGGGATGAATGACTATTTAACAAAGCCATTCGACCCATCCACTCTTTACAATAAAATTATCAATCAGTTGCTAGTGAACGAATAGTAGGGTTCACTACCATTACTTATTAAGCTGTTTCGGCTTCTTTTTCTTTACTCGCATCGGCGGTAATCTCATCAGGCTCTTCACCTTTTAGTCGAGCACGAACGGTACTTTCGATCTTTTCAGTAAGTGCTGCATCTTCTTCCAAGAACTGCATAGCAGAATCAGCACCTTGTCCAATAGGTTCACCATCATATCGGAACCAGCTTCCTCTTTTCTGAATGATGTCGAACTCAACTGCGAGATCAAGTATCTCTGCAATTTTAGAAATCCCTTTACCATACATAATATTGAATTCCACAACCTTAAAAGGTGGAGCTACTTTGTTTTTAGCTACTTTTACTTTCGTACGGTTACCAAGAACCTCATCGCCTTTCTTGATGGCGCCAATTCTTCGGATGTCTAATCGTACCGATGAGTAGAATTTAAGTGCACGTCCACCGGTAGTTGTTTCCGGGTTACCAAACATCACTCCAATCTTCTCACGTACCTGGTTAATGAAAATACAAGCAGTGTGAGATTTGTTTACGATACCAGTGATTTTTCTAAGTGCTTGCGACATTAAGCGTGCTTGAAGACCCATATGTGAGTCACCCATCTCGCCTTCAAGTTCAGCACGAGGTACTAGTGCAGCCACTGAATCCACAACAATAACGTCTAGTGCTCCAGAGCGAATAAGGGTTTCGGTAATTTCGAGGGCTTGTTCACCACTATCAGGTTGAGATACGAGTAGTTCATCAACTTTAATACCTAATGCTTTAGCGTAGCGAGGGTCAAAGGCATGCTCTGCATCAATAAATGCGGCATATCCACCATTCTTTTGAGCTTCGGCTATTACTTGTAAGGCCAATGTTGTTTTACCACTGGCTTCAGGTCCATAGATTTCGGTAATACGACCACGTGGCACGCCTTGAACACCAAGGGCATAATCTACCATTATTGATCCTGTAGAGATCACCTCAACATCTTGAGCTGCATCATCACCTAACTTCATGATGGTGCCTTTACCGTGTTGCTTTTCAATTTGCCCAACGGCAATGTCGAGTGCTTTTAGTTTATCTTTTGATTCAGCCATGATTCTATGCTTAAGTTTTTTCGTTTCCCCTAAATATATGCACAAGGGGTGTCACATCGTGTCATCGTAATTCCGATGAGAAAATATGTGTAATGTATGTAAGACCCAAATAAAATATATTCCTTACAAAAAAAGTTTAGTCATCCTTTTTAAGCATAGAATAATCAAGAGGAAGCATATCAGAAACACTTTCAAACGACCAATACCCATCAAATAAAAGATCGGTTGGGTTATATACATATGCGTTTTTATCCATACGAACAGAATCTGCAAGTAGAGTCACAGAAGATACTTGATAGTCTACTAAGGTTCTTGGGTTAGAGTCAAATACAGAAGCGATAGACCTTAAATAGCTAGGGTCTTCAAATTCACCCATGAATTGCACATTTATGAAGTTATCGAAGCGAAATAGATATTCCTCTTGTTTTACTTTTTGGAAATATGTTTCAGTAGCTATAGTATCTCGGGTGATATAACGTGCTTTATCTTCACGCTTTTCCCACTTCACAACAAAACCTTCATCAACACTTCTATTAGCAATTAATGATTGCGAAAAATGTAGGAATGAACCTTTATAAGCGAGTTCTCTATTAGCTTCCCACCTTCTTTGTGTTCGTTTACGCCTAGACTTTAAGGGAATGAATTGGGTTTGTCCTGAAAATGTATTGGTCCTATTTGTGAAGTCTATTTGAAAATTCTCTAAGTAGAAGTAGATCTCGTATCCTAAAGCCTTGTTTTCAATGATGAGTTTATCGTATGCAAAAGCAATTAACTTATTTTGCTTTACATCATATTCAAAGTTTAGATCTTCTTTATTCTTAATCTTTGTTTCATCTGAAAATGGCCCTTGGCCTATAAAAACTTTTCTAAATTGCTCGAAGTTAATTTTCCATTCTTCTGGATCGGGTGATACCGTAATTTGATCAAGTTCATAGACTTTTTCTTTAAGCTCAACTCGATATTCAGTTTCAATAGAATTTGTGTTCACTTTGAAGGAGGCATACTCGAAGCCGAGCACACGTACAACCACTTCAACAATTCCGATCGGCACATCCTTTAGTATGAAGTTTCCTAGGCTATCAGATAGGGTACCCAATGTGGTTCCATTGATAAATACTTGAGCACCGGGAATAGGCTCTTGTGTTTCTTGTTGGATTACTACGCCTCGAATTACATCCGCTTGTTGTGCAAACAAAGAAATGGAACAAAAGAGTAGAAGAAATAAAGTAGCTATGAATGATTTCAAATGAGAAAAGTCTAGTTGGCTTAAATTAAAAAAGGATCAGATATAATCTGACCCTTTTAAAGAATGTTTAATTAGAAGTGTGGTACTCTAATTATTGGTCATACCAAAGGTCTTCTAATACTGTAGCATCTTTCATCATGGTAACGCCATTTAAGATAAGCTCTACTTTGAAGTCACCTGGATTGATTTCTGATGTGATGTACTTAGAACGCTCGATATAAGCTTCAGCTTGAGCATCCGTATAGCCCCAGTTTTTCATTCGCTCAGCTTGGCGCTTAACACCTTCCATTTCCTGATCCGTACGTGCACGAACAATTTGGTCCATATTCCAGATAGTTTGGTTTAGACCTTTTTCAGCATCTACAGTCAAGGTTTGAATTTTTCTCTTCCCTTTGTAGATGTTGATTGTTGCTTTACCAGCTTGCGAAGCGTAGAAGTTAATATGAGTTCCTGGAGCTTCACTTTCGCCATTGTAGTTGGTGTATGAAGCGTTATTTACAGGGTAATTTCCCCATTTAACTTTGTCTTCTATATCAAACAAATAAGCTTTGCTGCTTAGTACTTCTTGATTTAATTCTTGAAGTGGGCTGATGTCCGCGATAAAGATACCTCTACCATGTGTCCCTACAACTAAGTCGTTTTCACGCGAATGAATTACTAAATCGTATGCTGGATTTGTTGGGAAACCATTGTTCATTTCCGTCCAGTTTTTGCCACCATCAATAGTTGCAAACACAGATTGGTCGGTTCCTACAAAAAGCAGATCTGGATTCTTATGATCTTCCTTAATCACATTGATATTTTCGTTCGGTAAGTTGGCTGCTATAGAAGTCCATGTTTTACCAAAGTCGGTAGTTTTGTACACAAATGGACGGAAATCATCACGACGAAGACCTGTGTAGCTTACATAAGCAGTACCTGCGAAATGAGCAGAAGCTTCAATGCGGCTTACCCAGTATCCAGGGTTGCCTTTGATGTTATCGTTTAGTTTTGTCCAAGTTTTGCCACCATCTAGTGTAAGTTGAACGTTGCCATCATCGGTACCAACCCAAAGTTCATCAGGATTAATTGGCGATTCTTCTAAAGTAGTTATAGTACCATATTGGATGTTACCAGTACCAGCCGCTTTAACAGCGTCATCATTGGTTAAATCAGGACTAATTTCTTTCCAATTTTCTCCTCTGAAATCTGAACGAAGAACTTTATTACCTGCATGGTAGATTACATCAGCATTATGCTCCGACACTACAATAGGTGAGCTCCAGTTCCAACGCATTTTATTCGCATTTTCATAGCGAATGCTTGTTGCTTCACCGGTTTTTAGATCCACACGTTGAATTGGTCCAAACTGATACTCGTTGTATAGGTATCTGTTATTTGTTTTATCAACGATGTTATACATACCATCACCGCCACCAGTACGTCTCCAATCTTGAATGCGAACAGGTACTCCGTTAGGATTAGAGCTTGGTCCCATTACAGAACCATTATCTTGCAAGCCACCATACACATTGTATGGGTAAGCCATATCTACATCAATAGAATAGAATTGAGCTAATGGGATTTCATCTGGATGGTACCACTTTTTACCCCCATCGTAGGTAATACCCATACCATGATCATAACCAAGAATCATGTGTTTTGAATCGCTAGGGTCAATCCACATAGCGTGATTATCACCACCAAAACGGAATGGACGTCTCCAGTTCTTTCCACCATCCACAGTTTCCCACATACGAACGCCAAGTACGTAAACATGGTCAGAGTCATTAGGGTCAACGATTAATTGCTGGTAGTAATAACCAGGTCCACCACCAACATCTTCTCCATCTGGGCTCACTTTTCTCCAGCTATCACCGGTGTCATCAGAACGATATACTTCTACCCCTTTAACACGTTGGCCTCTTTTTAATGGAATACCAACTGTGAGCATTTCGAGGCGTTCCTCATAGCTAATGCCATCTACGTTTACATTTTCAACATTAGCGTAAATGATGTTTGGATCTTTTTGAGAGAAAGCAACACCGATACGGCCTAAGAAACCACCCGGTAAGCCATTTTCTAACTTAGTCCATGTTTTACCTGCATCGGTACTTTTATAGATCGCACTTCCTGGTCCACCTTCGTTGAACGTCCATGGCTTTCTAATTTTATCATAAGTAGCAGCAATAAGAATATTTGGGTTAGTTGGATGCATAGCAACATCAACTACACCAATTTTTTTGCCTTCAGCCTCTACATCAAGAACTTTTTTCCAGCTCTTCCCACCGTTTGTAGTTTTATACAAACCACGCTCAGGGTTATCCGAGTATAAATGTCCTAACGCTGCTACATAAACAACGTCTGAATTATTAGGATCGATGAGAATTCGGCCAATGTGATGAGATTCAGGTAATCCCATATTCTTCCAAGTTTGGCCACCATCGGTTGACTTGTAAACTCCGTCACCGAAATAAGAACTTCTTGAGTTGTTAGCTTCTCCAGTTCCAACCCAAACAATACTGGTATCACGCTGGTCAACAGTAACGTCACCAATAGATACTACACTTTCGTTATCGAAAATTGGAAAGAAAGAAATACCGTTGTTTACAGTTTTCCATAATCCACCGGAAGCCGTTGCGGTATAAAATACTTTAGGGCTTTTTTCAACTACGGCTAAATCAACATAACGTCCACCTTGCCTAGTTGGTCCAATTGACCTAAAGTGCAGTTCATCAATTACATTGCTTGGAATTTGTTGTGCTAGTGTTGTATCAACTCCAGCAAGTAATCCCACGATCATTATTAATAAGATCGATTTTGTATCAGTAAATCTCATAAGTAGTTAGTATAGTTTTCAAGATTGTTGAATGTACAGCAATCCCATTCAATCCCAAAGTACTACTACTTATATAGGGCTCAATTTGTGCTTTTTTTACACTTAGGTATGATTTAGCCTAATTTTATAATGTAGAAATGGTTTTTTTCAGCTCAATCATAACCTGTTCTATTTGAGCAGATGTGGTATAAGGAGCTGGACCAAATCGTAAAATTTGATCTCTTGCATCCGTAAAAATACCGTTCTCTAATAACGCCGCCCTAATCTCTCTAGCCTTGGGCGAAGTGATGGATAAGAAGCCACCATTATGTGTAGCGATATCTTTTGTGTGGGTAAGCTTAATTAGTGACGGATCTAAATCTTGCTTTAAGAAATGCTCTTTTAGTAACTCCACTTTTTGAACATACTGATCACGTAATACTTCAGAGGTTAAGCCTTGTTCTTTAAATAATTCAACAACTTTAGCTGCTCTGTATTGAGACGAAGGATCGTAAGTACCACTCGCAAAACGTTGATCAGAATGATCATACTCTGTTGGGGATAGATCGCGTGGTTTTTCCAATGTGCTGAAGGATGCAAACCAACCAGTAATTGCAGGACGTAATTCACAGTTCTTAGGAAAACGAAGGAAGCAATTCGATTCTCCCCATTGTAAATACTTATATCCACCAATCAGGATGAAGCAGTCTTCTAAGTCAGCTTCTCTGATAGATAATGGAACTACATTGGTTCCGTGGTAATCATCAATCATTACCAAAATACCACGTTCTCTTGCCGCTCTAGCAATAGCTGTTAAATGGTGGTTGATTAAACTGGATTCAAAATATACCCTCGATAGCATCACTGCAGATGTGCGGTCGTCCATCTCAGCTACAATGCGTTCAACAAACTGTTCATCTGGGTTTATAGGAACATAACTTACTTCAAGTCCTTCTTCCTCTAAGCGGTGCAGTTGTCTAAATAGGGAATGAAACTCAGCATCTGTTGTAATAATTTTTGGCTTATTCTTCAGATCTAAAGCACTCATCCAACTTACAAATAGTACGTGTGTGCTCTCTTCACGGCAGTAAAACCCATCTGGATCATCATAATAGTCGCGAAGATAATTGCGCAGGATTTCCGTTTTCTCCATAGCATAATCCCATTTCTTATCAACGTGTTTTGCGGCATCATGGAAGTATTCTGCTTGTCCTTCCAATGCTACATCAGGCCATGCTTGATGTGAATGCCCCGTAAAGAGCAGACGCTCTGATACGTTGAAGTGAGAATAGTGAGGGATTAACTGCTTCGCTAAACGGTCGATATCGATCATGGGTCGTTTTTAAGAATTTCGGAAAGTCTGAAAATAAGAGGCTCTGCATTATTTGCCTAACAAATCGTAAACATATTTAGCAGGAGTCAATGTGCATCAACCCTATTGGATTCTATTTCGATTCATTTTTAATAAGAAATAAACACCAATGAATAGAATGGCTGCCAGAAGGGTGGCAAATGATAGAATGAAAGTAATGGTGTTGTATTCTGAAATGGATAGCTGTTGAACTCCGACCAATAGAACGATTGTGCAAACTAATAGATAGCCTAGGAAAATGGCTAAAGATCGTTTACTCAGTTTTACGGATTCCGCTTCTTTAGAGATATCTGTCACTATCTCGAATAAACTGTACTTCTGAATGAGGAGTGCAATACTAATGAAATACACGATTACAGGAATAGCTATCAATAGCGAAAGTTCAAGAGTAGGTGAGATGGAGCTGCTGATTTGTGACTGTCCTCCAAAATATGCTACGAACGCAATGAGTAAAACCCCAATAAGGAAATGGTAGCCGTAAAAGGCAGTCTCATATTTTTTAAAGCCTAATGGTGTTCGCTGATGTTTTAAAACAGTATTACAGGATTGACACCTAATTAAACCTGATACTTTTTGTTTCAAAGAGGTATCAGTAGTCGATAAAAAATTAAACACACCCACTGGTGGATGGTTACAATTGGGACATTTCATAGTAGCAAAACCTAATCGTGTGTGACAGAATTAATCTACTATACTAGTTGGGAATGTCAAGGCATTAAATGCTTTAGAACTTCGAACGAATTTCCCATAAGTCCGGAAATACACAATGGTTCAATGTTTTTTGTAAATACTTAACTCCATCTGATCCCCCTGTGCCTTTCTTGGTACCAATCGTTCGTTGAACCATTTTTACATGGCGATATCTCCATTCTTGAAGGCCTTCGTCAAAGTCTACTAGTAATTCGCATACTATGGCGCATTCCGCATTGTTTTGCATTACCTCAATGAGCACATCTTGGTTCGCTTGAGAGGTGTTATAGAGTAAGCCATGTTCATTTTCTCTTTCAATAACCATTGGGTAGCCTTTTTGAGTGAGATACTCCCCAAAACTTTCCCAAATTGTTGGCTCGGCCATTCGTTGCTCAAGAACTTTTAGATGAGCTTCATCATCTTTATGGGCGTCTTTCATTAGTGGAAAACGTAATCCACATAAAATTTCGATTTCTCTGAATTGCAATGACTGAAATCCACTCGATTGGCCTAAAAACTTTCGAAAGCTATTAAACTCTAGGGGAGTCATGGTCTCAAGAATGTCAACTTGAGAAACCAATGTTTTCATAATGGTGAGAATACGTCGCAATGTCTTTATTGCCGTCCACGTATTTGCCGATTTTAACTCCCGATTCAGCTTTCCAAATTCATGAAGTAGCTGCTTGAACCACAATTCGTAGGTTTGGTGAATTATGATGAATAGGGTTTCATCATGTTCAGCAGGACTCGATTTAAGTTGTTGAAGTTTTAGAAGTTCATCAACTTTTAGATAATTGGTGTAGGTAATACTCATGGCTATAAATTTATAGCCACTATGATAGTTATAATCCTAGCGGATTATCAATGATAAATATTAGAAGCAGTAATTAAGGTTTTATTGTGAACTCTTTGGATGCTAATACATTATCATTGGCATCCAGCACTTCTACTTTCCAATTTCCAGTCCATGTGTGCCAGATTTTCTTAGAGCTCCATGTTCGAAAATTCTCAGATCGAACATTCAGATTAATAGATGCCTGTTCTTCGCCATTATAATACCATACATGTTTGATGGTAGGCTCATTCTCAGCACCATTTATAGTAGTGTGGCAGTATAGTGTGTTTACATCGCTACTAAATGTGGAATCGGCTCCAATGAGTTCACGGTTTTCTATTGAAGTTCCTACCTCAATTGATTGCACTGTTAACTGTGCAAAAGCTACAAAATTAATGAGAGCAAAAACTGGTATTAGAAGTACAGTACGTGTGATTGAATTAAATTTCATGAGCTTTACTTTGTTTGCAATTGCTATCTACTACTTGTAAGAGTATGGAATTGTTCCATTTGTAACAGAATAAGATAATATTTTATATGTAGAGCATGGTGTGAGTATATTTGGAGCCTATGAATCAAAAGAAATTACTATTAGCTGAAAGTGGCGCTACAAAAACAGATTGGGTGCTACTAGATGGTGGGCAACAAGTGCAGGCATTTGCAACTAAAGGGCTAAATCCAAGCAATCTAGACGATGCACAAATTCAATGGGTTTTATCGTCCGAAGTTCAACAGGTTTTAAAATTCTCCCACATTGATAAGGTGTTATTTTATGGGGCAGGTTGTGCAAAAGACCCCAATCAATCACGGATGCGGCAATCGTTAAAGCTTAATTTTGCGGAAGCTGAAGTTGAAGTGTATAGTGATCTAAAAGCAGCGGCCGTTGCTACTCTTGGTCGAACTCCCGGTTTAGTAGGTATTTTAGGTACGGGTTCGAGTGTGGCTATATATACTGGAGAAAATATTGAGCGCATTCTAACTGTGGGTGAATTCCCTGAGGGTGATAGAGGTAGTGGCTCGCATATAGGAAGTGAGCTACTGATGCATGTATTAAAAGACTCATCATTTAGGGACATCGAAGAGTCGATGAATTTAGAGCAAATGTTTAAAGATACTCAGGTACCCAAAACGGGTAAAACAGTGGCAGCCTCATTTTTGAAAACTATGATTCAATATCGTGAGGAAACATGGTTTGCAAATATTGTTTCTAGATGCCTGGATGATTTTTTTGATCGATTAAAAGCGTTCAACACCGAGTTTGATGAAATTTCCTTCGTGGGAAGTGTAGCTTATTTGTTTCCGGAAGAATTAAAAAAATCAGCAGATAGAGTAGGATTTAAAATTGGCTCTGTAGTTAAATCACCTATTCAAGAACTTATTAAATACCATACTAATACCAATGATTGATACCCATTCACATATATATTTAGATGATTTCAATGAAGATCGAAATGAAGTAATGAATAGAGCGGAGTTGGTAGGGATTACAGATATCCTAATGCCCGCCATCGATTTTGGATCCTTAGAGCAAATGGACCGTCTATCTCATCCAACGATTAATTTTCACAAAATGGTAGGCGTTCATCCATGTGATGTGAAGGAATCGCTAGCTAATTACGAAGAAAAGTTATATGAGTATGCTAAGGCAGACGATATAATTGGAATTGGTGAAACAGGCTTAGATTATTATTGGAGTACCGATTTTATAGAAGAGCAGAAGAGTAGTTTAAAAATTCATTGTAAAATTGCTAAGGCACTAAATAAGCCTATAGTGCTTCATAACAGAGAGAGTACCGATGATTTGCTTCAAATTATTGATGAAGAGCAAGATGGAACACTAAGGGGAATCTGGCATTGCTTTAATGGCACTATTGAAGAGGGGAAAAGAGCTATTGAAATGGGATTACATCTAGGTATAGGCGGAGTAGTCACTTTTAAAAATGGAGGGGTGGATAAAACTGTGAAAGAACTTCCACTTAATAAAATGGTTCTTGAAACGGATGCTCCTTATTTATCGCCAACACCGAAACGAGGCAAAAGAAATGAGCCGTCGTTTATGGAGTACACAGCTAAAAAATTATCTGAGCTGTTTAACATTGATTTACAAGAGGTTATAAATAAAACTACTGAAAATTCTGAGAGTCTGTTCGATTTAAGAAACTTCAAGTAGAATTAGATAAATAATTGTAAAATATATTATGTAGTTATTACATCATTTGACTTTACATTTGCCATTTCTTCACGTATGAGCTTAACAATTAATTACAAATTAATAAGTACTTATGCTTCTTATTAGTTGTTGTGTCAACTACATTCCCGTCAGCGAAGAAAAAACTAACAATAAGATTGCTCTAAAAGGGACTCCGTAAAAAATAGGATTGCTCCCGTCTGTTTAAGTGAATAATGTGCATTTCTCATCATGTATAATGTGCTTCAATTTGCTAAATAACAAAGTGATAGGTTTAAAAAATAAGTCAGACCCTAATTATTGCAGGTTTTATTTAACTGAGACTCAAAATTCAATTTAATTTTTTGAATTAAAGTTCAAGTTATCGCTCAATAATAATTTATAATTCAAATAATATTATGGTAAAAAAGCTACTGCTTACCGCATTATTAGGGTTGTTCGTGGGAGGTTTTGCGTATGCGCAAACTGGAACACTTACAGGGTCTATTACTGATGCGAAGACAAATGAAACGTTACCTGCAGCAAATATTCTTGTTGTAGAGTTATCAAAAGGTACATCTACCGACTTTGATGGTAATTACACTATCACTGATATCCCAGTTGGTACATATACTATAAAAGCTCTTTTTGTTGGATACTCTCCAATAGAACAGACAGTGGAAGTTACATCTGGTAGAAACGTTTTAAACGTTCAATTAAACCCAGATACCTTTGGACTAGATGAAATTGTTGTTACGGGTGTAATCTCAGGGACTCCAAAGAAAAAATTAGCCTTTACAGTAAGTGATGTATCAGCGGAAGACATTGAAAAAGTGCCTTCTAGCGATATTTCAGGTGCATTACAGGGTAAAGTATCAGGTGTTAAAGTAGTTCAAGCTGGTGGTACTCCAGGTTCTGCGGCTTCCATTCGCCTACGTGGATCTACGGCTATTGGTGGTGGAAGTGGTGGAGATCAAGAACCACTTATCATTGTTGATGGTGTAATTCTTGAAGGAACTCTTGCTGATATCCCAACACAGAATATCAAAACTATTGAGGTACTTAAAGGTGCTTCTGCTGCTTCTTTATATGGTTCTCGTGCTGCGAATGGTGTAATTCAAATTTTCACAAAGCGTGGTAGCGAATTAGCCATTGGTAAAACTAACGTAATTGTTAGAAATGAGGTTGGTTATTCTCAACTTGCTAAAGATCTGAATTTAGCTAAGCACCATGCATATGCAAGAACAGCTGAAGAATTAACAGCTGCTGGTAAAAATCCGGCTGATTATGAAATGGATCCAACGGGTTCTTACATGATTGAAAGCAATACTTCAAACCCTGGACGTGTTACGAAAGCAGATGGTATTGCTGACAACGATTATGGCACTATGTATAATCAAGTAGAGCGTGTATATAACCCAGGTTCTTCTATAAACAACTTTGTATCTGTTTCTAGAAACCTTGGTACTGCAAACATGTCTCTATCTTTCTCAAATTTACAAGAGTCAGGTATCATTGAAGAGACTGATGGGTACAACCGTCAGAATGTACGTATCAACTTAGATCAAAATATTGCTGAAGGCTTAGATATCTCAGCAAGTGGTAGTTACTCTCAGTCTAGTAACGATGTTGTTACTCAAGGTCCTGGTTCACCATTCTGGGGTGCTTTATTCATCCAGCCGAATATCGACTTGTATGCAAACAACGAAGAAGATGGTTCACCTTATAATGTGAATGCAGATCCTTATGTTATTGAAGATAACCCATTATATCAGTTAGCTGCTGTTGATAGAACACGCGACCGTAACCGATTCTTAGGTAATTTAAACCTAAAATATCGTCCTATTCAAAGTGTACTATTAGAAAGTAGCTACAGTATTGATAGAACTTATCAAATATATGAGCGTTGGACTCCAAAAGGATTCTTATCTGCTGATGGATTCGATACCAATGTGAGTAAAGGTTCTCTATATAGAAGTACCTACGAAAATGTGGCACAAAACTTAAGCTTTACAGCTGGTTATAATGAGCGTTTTGACGAATTAACAGTTCGTTTAAAAGCAAGTTACTTACTAGAACTAAGCGACTACCAATCTCTATCGGCAACGGGTAATGATTTCGCAATTGCAGGTATTAAGTCTTGGGACGCTATCGAATCTGACGGTGTTAAAACTTTAGACAACTACACTTCTGAAGTTCGTTCTGAAAATATTTTCGCTATTGCATCTTTAGATTACAAAGATCGCTACATCGCTGATTTCTTAGTACGTCAAGATGGTTCTTCATTATTTGGTGAAGATGAGCGCTACAATATGTACTACCGTGTATCAGGTGCGTATCGTTTAACTGAAGACTTCCAAATTGACAATATTAATGAATGGAAGTTACGTGTATCATACGGTACTGCAGGTCTAAGGCCTCCATTTGCTGCTCAATACCTTACATATAACGTAAGTGGTGGACTACCAACTAAGAGTACTTTAGGTAATCCTAATTTGAAACCAGCTCTTTCTAAAGAATTAGAAATTGGTACAAACATTGAGTTCTTAGATCGTTTCTCATTTGAAACATCGTACTCAACCACTACTACTGAAGACCAAATTCTAAGTGTACCACTTCCTGCTTCTGCTGGTGGATTCTCATCTCGTTACGAGAATGCTGGTACAATTGAAACCAACACTTTTGAGGCTTCTCTAAATGCGTTACTAATCTCTGACCGTGACAAGTCTTTAAGTGTTACTGTAAACTTTGACAGAACTCGTCAAGAAGTAACTCAACTTGATGTAGCGCCATTTTTCCAAGGCCCAGGAACACAGAATTCAAGTGTATTCTATGTAGCTGAAGGCGAGACCTATGGTGTAATGTACGGTAACAAATGGGTTACTGATTTAAGCCAGTTGTCTACTGCTCAGCAGAACTCAGGTACTGTGTATGAGTTAAATAACGAAGGTTATGTGGTTACAGGAAAAGGCACAAATAGTGAAGCTCCTGTAAAAATGGAAGAAGAAGATGGTAACAATGTATTCAAAATTGGTGATGTGAATCCTGATTTCAATACTAGTATTGCAACCAATTTCGACTACAAAGGTTTTGGTGTTTACTTCTTACTTGACGCTAAAATTGGTGGCGATATCTACAACCAAACTAAAGCTTGGTTATTCCGCGAAGCACGCCATGGTGAAGTTGATCAAGCTGGTGTAGCTGATGCTGATAAGAAGCCTAAAGGATACTTTGAGGCATTCTACAATGCGAATAATACAAGCGACTACTTCGTAGAAGATGGTACTTACTTAAAATTACGTGAAGTAGCTCTTTCTTATGAATTCAGCAAAGACAAGCTAGGTGTTGTAGGAAATGTATTAGAAAGCGCACGTGTAAGTGTAATTGGTAGAAACCTACTTACAATCACTAACTATTCTGGCTTTGATCCTGAAGTTGCGGGTACAGGCGGTGACATTACAAACTTCGCGTTTGACGGATATTCTTATCCAAACTTCAGAACGTTCTCAGCTTCGCTAGAACTAAGATTTTAAGATCAAAAAATTTAATTAATAGGTATTTATTATGAGAAATCTCAAACTAATACATACAATGAAGTATATCATTGTGGGTTCTCTCTTGTTTAGTTTTGCTTGTGCAGATCTAGCAGTAGAGAATGAGAATTCGCCTACTACTGATCAAGTGTTAAGTAGTCCTGAAGACATCGAGTCTTTAGTACAAACTTCATTTATCCAGTGGTGGCAAACAGAAACGGCGCTTTACATGAACGGTGTTCGTGTTGGGCAAGATATTTACACCAGCTCTTGGGGAAACTTTGATATGCGTAATCGTGGTGAAGAGCCGCGTATCGCTTATAACAACTCACCAACAGCCGACGGTGGTGCTAAATCATTAGCAGAAGATCCATGGTATGGATTTTATGGCGCTTTAGTACAAGCAAACGACTTCCTAAAGCAGCTTAATGAACGTAGCCTAGTGTTACCTTCTCAAGAAGCGAATGTGTCAGATGAAGACTATACCAAAATGGTGGAAGCTGCAGCATATCTAATGCAAGGCTTAACTATTGGAAATTTAGGTCTATACTTTGATCAAGCGTTAATTTTTGATGAAGATACCCCTGATGAAGAACTAGCTAGTTTAGAGTTCATTCCATATGCAGATGTACTAGATATAGCCGATGAAAAGCTTCAAAAGGCATCTGATTTAGCCGCTACTTTATCAGGTGTGACTTTAGGTGACAACTATATCAGTGGCTTTGATGATATGACTATGGATGAAGAATTTGTTGAGTTAATCAATACTCTTCGTGCACGTTTTATGGTATTAGGCGCCCGTTCTTCTACTGAAAATGACGCGGTTGATTGGGGAACCGTTAAAACGTTAACTGAAGATGGTATCAGCTACGATTTTTCTCCTATGGGTGATGATCAATTCTGGTATAACTACACGCTACTATATGCAAACCTTACAAACTGGTTAAGAGTAGACCAAAGAGTTATAAACTTAATGGACCCATCTCAGCCATCGCGTTACCCAACTGATGGTTCTAACCCTGGTGAAGCTACATCTGACGATGCACGTTTAGAAAGCGACTTTATCTACTATGGTAATGAGCCTTTCCAGTCGGCACGTGGTCAATATTACCAGTCTCAATATGGTTCTGGTAGATATGATGAGCACTTATTTGCATACGCAGGTGGACCTATGGCGCATACGCTGCAAGCAGAAAATGACTTAATGTTTGCTGAAGCAGTAGCAAGAACAAACGATACAGGAAACTATACAGAAGCAGCAAATAGAATCAATGAGACTCGAGTTGATCGTGGTTCATTAACTCCTATTACTTCTGCTGATTTTGCTACTAGTGCAGCATTAGATGCAATCCTATATGAAAGAGAGATTGAACTTTTCCATTCTGGCTTTATGCAAGATATGGGTGATCAAAGACGCTTAGGTAAACAACAGCCTGGTTCAATGATTCACTACCCAGTTCCTGCAAAAGAATTATTAATCCTTCAAAAAGAGATTTATACATTCGGTGGAACAAGTAATGCAAAAATGAAAGGTGATAATCCTTTCAATACTATCAAATCTCTTGATAAATTAAGAGAAGAAGTAAAGTTCTAATCGATCTGATTTCGACTATAAGCACCTCTATTTAGAGGTGCTTTTTTTTTAGTAATTAAATAATACATGGAATACTCAATTATGAAATCCTTAACACTATACCTTTTTGGAGTTTTACTTTTAGCAAGCCTATCAAACTGTGCATCAATCTCAAGTGGGGGTAGTGCCTCTGCTTATAAGCTCACTCTTGGAGATTTAGAAGAGACAAGTTTTGATCAAATATTAGATAGAATGAGAAACTATCACAGCCTCGAAATTGAGAGAAACGACACATATGGAAGTGGTGAACGTCGTCTAATCAGTTATTGGAAACCAGTTGATTATCTATCTCAGCAAGCCAAAGAAAATAAAGGAGAAGTGAGAATTATTGTAGAAGGAAAGTCCATTAATACTCAAGGGTATAGAATGCTATCAGCGCGCTTTAGAGGTGAGTATAGAGCCCTAACAGTGGGTGAAGATGGTACCATGGGTTATGAACTGGTAGAAATGCCTTCAGAGGTGAAAAACTACTTTAGCGATATTGCTTATGATTTAAAGGATTTTGTTCAAGGCACTGTAAGAGGGTACTAAGTAAGTACATCAATAACTTTTACATCTATTTTTTCAAACCTAAATAAAACCTAATCTTAAAATCTTCTTAAAACTCCTATCATTTATTAATCATTTACAAATCAATAATACATAGGGGTATTTATGGGACAGCAACAACTATTGCTGATTATACTAGTGACAATAATATGTGGCATAGCTACCGTAGTGGCTATCAACACTTTCAATAGTGCGAATGATCAAGCTAATAAAGACGCAGTTCGGGCAGATCTTGCCGCTTTAGCATCAAGTGCACAAGGTTATTTCATGAAACCTGAAATGCTTGGAGGTGGGGGAAATAGTTTTACCGGATTTACATTTAGATCTGTAGCATTCCCAATCGATCAGATTACCGATGATGGGTTACATGTGCGTAACGCGAATGGAACTTATCACGTTTGGAGTGTTTCAGCCGACTCTATTGGAATCTATGGAGAGCCAATTACTGAATTAGAAGGTAGCGTTGATATTACTTCTCTTGTTTCAGATTCAGACTTTTTCAGTATATCAATTAAAAAAGATGGTATTACCTGGTTGAATACATACTAAGTTATATCTTAGTAGATATAGTATTAAGTAAAGCTCTCCATAGTTGGGGAGCTTTTTTTATTTCTAAATAAGGATACTCGTATCTATACGGGCGATCAGTTCTCAGCTTACTAAACAACGCCACTTTATCTGGTCTTCCTATTAAATCCCGAAGGGCAGCATCATATTCCAGTATCGGGTTTAATCGTGTTAACAAATCTTCTAAGCTATACGCTAAGTCGGCCAAGTCAACTTGTTTAGAATGGTATAGTTCATCGAACTCATTTGATTTAAGAGCATGAAATTTCCCAAACTGCTCAACTAATAATTTACTAGCATTCAATTTTGCTTGTTCAGAATATCCAGCAATATGAGGGGTGGCTATAAACGCTCTTTTTGCTAATTCGATACTGAAATCGGGTTCATTTTCCCACACATCTATCACAACATTTGAAACATTCCCATTGTCGATAGCCTCAATTAAGTCCTGTTCATTAATAACACCACCTCTGGATGCATTTACAATCAGTTGGAAATTACTGTGTTCTAAAAAATCTCCATCAATAAAATGCGCAGTGGGATGCTTAGTAGTTTTAGTTAGTGGTACATGAAGAGTGAGTATATCACAGTTTAATATGTCTGAAATTGATGCAGAAGTATAATCAGGATCTCTCAACTCCTTTGGTGGATCATAACTGCAATAGGGGATGTTAAACTTTTCAAGCAATGAAGCTACAGTACTACCGGTGTGCCCAAAGCCCACAATACCAACGGTACAACTTTCAAGTGTTTTTCCTTGTTGGTGAGCCCAAAGAAGTAAGGCTGTGATAACGTATTCACCAACAGCTTGAGCGTTGCAACCTTTTGCGTTATATACTTTTATGCCCTGAGCTTTGAAATATTCTTTATCAATATGATCAGATCCAGAGGAAGCCGTTCCTATCACTTTAAGGCTGTTAGGCAACTTCGCTAAGGTATGGCTGTTTAAAGGCGTTACTGTTCGTACGAATAGCGCATCAAATCCTTCAAGTAAGGGCAAGCCTTTGGTGGGGTCGAAGGTGTGAAGTTCCATTTCATTCGTCATGAACTCACTTAATTTATAAATATTTTGATCGGCGATGATCTTAAGCAAAAAGTCCTCCTAGGTGCAGATAATAATGGATTTTTAGGCTATCTTGGGCCATGGAAAATAAGTTCAACATAGTTTCGCTAATACGCAAAAAAAGAGAAGGTCAAGCTCTCACTAAAACAGAAATTAGATATCTCATTGATGCATACACTGCCGACGAGATTCCTGATTACCAAATAAGTGCATTTTTGATGGCTTCATTCATCAATGGATTGAATGCAGAAGAATCGGCTGCACTTACTGAGTCCATGTTGCATTCTGGTATTGTCGTTGACTTATCACATATCCCTGGTATGAAAGTAGATAAGCATTCTACCGGTGGTGTTGGAGATAAATTATCATTGATTCTAGCTCCTATTGTAGCTAGTGCTGGTGTGCCCGTACCTATGATATCAGGGCGAGGTTTAGGCCATACAGGAGGTACCTTAGATAAATTGGAGTCTATACCTGGGTTTACAGTTGATGTGGATTTAAATCGGTATAAAGAGATTCTGGAGAAACATCATTTAGTACTTGTTGGTCAAACTGAAGAAATAGCGCCCGCTGATAAGCGTTTGTATGCCCTTCGTGATGTTACAGCAACTGTAGAGTCGATTCCACTGATTGCAGGTAGCATAATGAGTAAGAAGCTAGCCGAAGGAATTGATGCCTTGGTATTGGATGTGAAGTATGGCGACGGCGCCTTCATGAAAACGGAAGAACAAGCGGCTAAACTGGCTCATGCCTTAGTTGATATTGGCTTAGAATTTGAGAAAGAAACCATTGCGTACTTAACCAACATGAACCAACCACTAGGTTATAAAATCGGTAATTGGTTCGAAGTAGAAGAAAGTATTGATGCGCTGAAAGGTGAAGGGCCTGATGATATCATGGAACTATCGCACTTACTTTCTGGAACTATGATCTACTTAGGCGGTAAGGCCACTTCTGTAGAAGAGGGGATTGCAAAAAGTAAAGAGCAAGTTGAAAACGGGCAAGCTTATCAAAAATGGCTTGATATTGTTGAAGAACAAGGTGGTGACATTTCATTCATTGAAAACCCATCTAGCTACCCAAAAGCTTCCTACGAGTTTGAAATTAAATCAGAGGTATCAGGATATATATCTGCACTCGATGCCTATGAAATCGGAATGGCCTCAGTAGAATTAGGAGCAGGGCGAATCACTAAAGAAGAAGAGGTGGATCCACAAGCTGGAATTATCCTCAAAAAGAAAGTGGGAGATAAAATCACAAAAGGTGAAACAATTTTTATTGCATACACGAACAAGCCCACCACGATCGAAGCTGTGAGTACTAAATTGTATGAATCAGTTTCGGTCTCAGAGACAAAGCCTGAAAAGGAGTTTCTGATTAGCAAAGTGATAGACAAAAAGGGCATTCGGGATTACCCGCTTTAATTGTTGAATTACTAAAAGAATCAGTTAATTTGTCACTGTTAAACATAGGGCATAAAATAAACGGGAAATAACATGTTTAAACGATTTATACGCGCATTAAAATCAATGTTTGGTGGAGTCATCAGTTCAATGGAAGATCCAAAATTGATTTTGGAGCAGAACATCCGCGATCTGAATGATCAGATTCCTCAGATGAATGAAAATATTGCTACAGTTAAAGCGAATCTTATCATGCTTCAAAAAGAAGCAGGACGAAATGAAAAATTGATTGTTGAGCTTACCTCAAAAATTAAATCTGCAATTCAAGCTAATAGAGATGATATCGCAGAGGGCTATGCACTTCAGTTGGAAAAGGCGAAAGAAAATTTCGCTCACACCAAAGATCAGTTAGTATTTGCTGAAAAGGCTTACGAAAAAGCGATTAAAGTAAAGAAAGTGTTTATGCGTGAAAAGGATCGTAAGATCCAGGAAGCCAAAGAAGCTTTACGTGCAAGCGAACGTGCTGAATGGCAATCAAAAATTGCAGATACACTCGAGCAGTTTGAAGTGGGTGGTTTAGACCAAACACACGACGAAATGATTAACCGCTTAAACGAGCGTACAGCGAAAAATGAAGCTCGTATGGAATTAGCACTCGATGGCATCGATACAGAAACGATGGAAATCGAAGCGAATGCCGAGAAAATTAGAGCACAATCATTAGTTGAGCAGTTTAAGCTAGAAATGGGCGAGTCTTCAGGCTCCATCAAAATTGATGAAGAAGCAGTACCTGAAGAAGCACCTAAAAAGTCTGTAGGTAATAAAGAGAAAAGCTAATTGGCAGAATCATGAGTACCAAAGGCGAACAAGACCGTGAGCGTTTAAAGCAGGAATACAAAGAGCATTATCGGCGTATTAAAGAAGCTAAAGAACGTTTAAAAAGAGCGGAGCAAAAAGGAAAAATTGCGCAAGCCATTAATAATATGGATGCCGACAATCTTCTTGGAAGCGTAGACGAGTTCTTAGGTAAAGTTCGTGATAAAGTATCTCATGTAGAGGCTCGATTAGATGTAGCCATGGATAGCTTGGGTGAAGATTCTGATTTGGAGCAAGAAGCAAAAAATGAGGAAATGGAAGCCGAGCTGAAAAAGCAAAAGGCTAAGCAAACCTTGCAGCAGGTAAAAGCAGAAATGGGAATGTTATATTCTGAAATCGAAAAAACTGCAGATGAAATAAAAACCGAGAAAACTATCGGTTCAAAAAAGGGTAAAGAAGACGCAACACCCGATAACGATACAGACAAGGCTTAATGTCAGACGAACTTAACATCAATTATACTCGAGAGGCATTTATGAACCCACTCAATTTGGGTGGGTTATTAATAGCTACTTTGACCGCTTTCTTTATAAGCGATCTGGGTGATGCCTCAAGCGTGATGCTGACCACAATATTTGGGCTTGAACTCATGTACTTAGGGATAGTACCCAAATTACCACGCTTCAGAAAAAAGACAGAACTCAAGAAAATCAAAGAGCGTCATGCTTCTAGTAATGAAAAGGATTTATTCCAATCGTTAGATGCGGCAAGCCAAAAAAGATTTCTGGTTCTTAAACATCTTGCAAAATTAGTTCAAGAAAATTTTGAGAAGTTGCCATACAGCTCACAAGGTTTACTAGATAACATCGGTAAGAAAATTGATGAATTATTAGGCAATTATTTAACACTTCTAGATTTAATTAAACGCTATGAAGTGTATTTAAATACATCGCTTGAAACCAATTTGAAAGAAGAAGTAGTGCGCCAAATTGAAGAAATTAAGAGCATCGATTCTGAGAAGTTAAAACGCACTAAAGCCCGCAGGGTTGCAATCATGCAAAAGAGATTGCAGAAGTTTAAAATTGCCAAAGAGAAGTATTTAGTATGCGAGACTCATCTCGAAACCATCGAAGATGCTGTACGCTACATCTATGAGCAATCAATGACGATGAGTAACCCAGAAGAAATTGGGTTCCAGTTAGATAACCTTCTTACTGAGGTTGATGAAACCTCACAATTAATTGACGATTTAGATCAAGATATTTTACCAGAATATACGACTGAATGGGAAACGGAACTGGATTTTGATTCTATTCTAGACGAACTTACCGACGATATAGAATCTACAACGAGTACCAAAAAACGAGTTAAAGAATAATTCATGAGCCAATCTTACGAGACGTTACTGCTTAGCACTGACGAACTAGGAATTTGCACCCTTACCATTAACCGCCCAGATAAAATGAATGCCTTAAATAATCAGGTATTCGAAGAACTTGACGCTGCATTAACACATATTATTGAAAATGATGCAATCAAAGGCCTGATCGTAACTGGAGCGGGTGATAAAGCATTTGTAGCAGGTGCCGATATCAGTGAGTTAAACACTTTGAAAGAAGAGGAGGCGGTAACCTTATCCCTTCGTGGCCAACGAGTATTCCAAAAACTTGAAGATCTTACTATCCCAGCTATTGCAGCTGTTAATGGGTATGCACTTGGAGGAGGTTGCGAATTAGCAATGGCTTGTCATATCCGAATTGCTTCGTCAAATGCACTTTTGGGTTTGCCTGAAGTTAGCCTTGGGTTGATACCAGGTTACGGAGGTACACAACGCCTACCACTTCAAGTTGGTAAAGCAAAAGCACTAGAATTAACCCTTTCGGGAAGATTTGTAAAAGCTGATGAAGCACAAAATATTGGCCTTGTAAATCAAGTTGCAGAAAATAGTGCCTTAGAAGCCTCTTACGACCTTATGAAAGCTATGATGAAACAAGGTCCTTTAGCTCTAAAAAATGTATTATTGGCAACCAAAGAAGCAGGCAAAGATTCAGGATACGAATCTGAAGCAAATCTATTTGGAGATTTGTATAACACTGCTGATTTTAAAGAGGGAACTACGGCATTTCTTGAGAAAAGAAAGCCTACGTTTACCGGTAAATAGGAACCAATTTCGCGTTAATGAACGACGAACCTCCATCGAGTAAAATATCATTTAAAAAAGGAGCTGCTTAATTATGGAGTGGCTTCTAATCCTCACTACCATACTGTTAAGTGGGTTTTTTTCAGGATCCGAAATCGCCTTCGTTACAGCTAATAAGCTGAAACTTGAGGTGGCGTCTAGGAAAAACAACCTGCTTTCAAGTTCTATAGGTTTTTTCACCAAAAACCCTGACACCTTTCTAACAACCACCCTAGTAGGAAACAATATTGTAAACGTAGTATATGCTACATTGATGGCTATCTTTCTGGTAGATCCTATCAACATGTATTACAATCAATGGTTTGGTTTTGAGCCTTCTTCATTCCAAATTTTATTTATTCAAACCATTATAGCATCGCTTTTAATTATGCTGTTTGGGGAGATTTTACCTAAAGCTGTTTTTAGGGCTCAGGCGGATATCATGGTAAATGTGATTGCATTACCCCTTCGCTTATGCTACTACCTGCTGCGCCCACTTATTGCTATAGCGAATAGCTCCTCAAATGTTTTAATAAAGTGGTTGGTACCCGATGCTGAAAAAGCGGAGTCTTTTTATAGGCGCCAAGATGTAGAGTTGATCGTAAAGGAATTGCGTGAAAGTGGCGGGAGTGAAGACATTGATGAAGACGACTCAGAAATTTTACATAACGTATTAGAGCTGTCGAATAAGAGAGTGAAAGACTCAATGATTCCAAGAATTGAGATGGAAGCTGTTGAGAAGTCAACTCCAGTGGATGATGTGTTAAAAATGATGATTGAATCAGGTTATTCAAAACTACCTGTTTTTAGAGACAGCATTGATGATATCATTGGGGTAGTATTTGCTCATGATTTCTTTAAAGAACCGAAAAATCTACATGAGATTATTCGACCTATAAAACTGGTGCCTTCAAGTAAGAAGTCGAAGGATTTAATGACTGAGTTCCGACAGTCGAATATGTCGGTTGCCATCGTTCTAGATGAATACGGTGGGACGGCTGGGATGGTAACCATCGAGGATTTACTAGAGGAAGTGGTGGGGGATATTCAAGATGAATATGATACCAACAATGAGTTGATGAAACGAATTGCACCTAACAACTTCGTGGTTAGTGGGAATATCGAAATTGATGAACTGAATTCGAATTTCGAAGAAATTGAAATTCCTGTGGAACCTTCTCAATACGACACCGTAGCGGGCTACATCATAAATCACTTAGGGCGTATTCCAAAAGTTAATGAGGAAGTACTGATAGACGGCAAAAAATTCATCATCAGTAAAGCGACCCAAAGTAGAATTGAGACCATTAAACTAACTATTATTGAGTAGGGCATATGTTTGATCATTATCCGATGTGGTCGCAAGAATTTGCGAGAAAGTATTTAAGTAGAACAATAAACACTTTTCTTTTGCACGGTAATGTGCATGATTTAGTACCTCTAAAAACGGATGAGGGCACTGAATTTCATCGATTAAAAAGCTTTTTAGCCGATGAGTTTTTTGGAGCACGCGACTTCGTAGTTTTTTATGATCGTGCTTCCGGTATTTATTTTAGAGATAAAGAATCTCAAAAAGATTTTAATCAGGCGGTTGCTGGCCGTGATAGCATTGTAGGTACTGAATACTCACAAAAGATGCCGAAAGACCCTGTAAGGGTAATGAGCTTGCTAGAGCAATACTTCAGACTACGATTGGACCAAGGTAAAAGTGTAGCCCTTATCATCGACTATGCTGAAACGATCGTTCCTATGAGCGATGCCGGTTCAACAGGAAATGAAGACCGCACCTCGCAGGTATATTTGTCAAGATGGGCACACGACCCCATGTTTTTAGCCTCCGACTTCACCTGTGTGATGATTACAGAGAACCTTGCGGACTTAAATAAAACGATTGTTCAGAATCCGTATACCACAGATATAAAGATTCGAATTCCAGGTGAAGAAGACCGTTTAAACTTTGTGAAGTTCGAAACTCAAAAGGATGATTTTGAGACACTTTCTGATGTGTCTCCTGAAATCATCGCGCAACAAACGGCAGGTCTTAACTTCGTGAATATCCGAAGTGTACTTTCAAATGCTCGTGAGAATAAAGAAAAGATCACCTTTGAGGGCTTATCGGAGAACAAAAAGGATTTAATTGAAGCAGAAGCATATGGCCTTTTAGAGTTTGTTGAGACTCCATACTCTTTAGACAATGTGGCTGGGCATACACACGTAAAATCGCATTTAAGGCAAGCAGTTCAAGCTCTAAAGGCCGGCCGACAAGATGTGATGCCTATGGGTTATTTAGTTTGTGGTCCCGTAGGAACGGGTAAAACTTTCCTAGTTACATGTTTTGCAAGTGAAGTAGGAATTCCCATGGTGAAGTTGAAAAACTTCAGAAGCCAATGGCAGGGTGTAACAGAAGGAAACCTAGAAAAGATTTTGTCACTTTTAAAGGCGATGTCACCTGTAGCTGTAATGATTGATGAAGCAGACGCTTACCTAGGAGATCGAAGCTCAGGCGGAGATAGTGGCGTATCTAGTAGAGTATTCTCACAGATTGCTACATTCATGAGTGACACAACCAATCGTGGTAAAATCGTATGGTTCTTAATGACTGCTAGACCGGATTTAATGCCTATCGATTTAAAACGCCAAGGTAGAGCTGAAGAGCATTTAGCATTATTCCCACCTCACACCAAAGAGGAGCGTATAGAGCTGTTTAAAGCAATGAAGAAGAAAACGGGATTAAAGCTATCGGAAGATTATATCCCTGCGATGATTGAACAAGGGCTTAAAACGTTTTCAGGGGCTGATATGGAAGCTGCTCTAACGCGCTCTAAGTTTAGAGCTGCGGCAAAAGGGTTAGATGAAGTTACCCCAGAACTTCTGGATGCAGCTTTAGCTGATTTCATACCCCCAACGTATCCTGAAGAAGTGGAATTGCAAACTTTGAATGCTGTAATTGAATGTACTTCAAAAGAACTGCTTCCTGAACGTTATCGCGAGATGGATCGAAATGAAATTTTATCAACTATTGAAGAATTGAAATTTCGAGTAGGGTAAACTCATTTAGTTTTACCACGCCAAGCTTATTCAAATGACGAAAAAGCTCAGTAATACACTGAGCTTTTTTTATTTCAAACATTTTTTCGAAACAGTTAGTCTATTTAATTATAATGCCGATAATGTAAAATAAGGTAAATGCGCAGGTGTGCATTGTACTCCGAATATTATTGCATTGTAATGGTAATTCGGAGCAAAAAACTATTTATTAAATAGTTGAGGTACAGAAATTTAATGAGAGAAATAATATGGTAAGTTCAATACTGCTGAGTTCAATTTTGGAGCTATTCACAAATAACTACATGCCACATGGGGCCTGTTATTTTTGGGAGCCTGGAGTACTTTGGGCTAATGTGATTGGAGATGGCATTACAGCATTTTCCTATTTTATGATTCCGGGTCTGTTAGTGTATTTCGTAAACCAGAGAAAAGATCTTGAGATGAAAGGGCTGTTTGTAGCCTTTGCCGTATTTATTATTGCCTGCGGTACTGTTCACCTCATAGCCATTCTAAATGTATGGGTCCCTTATTATAACATTGCGGGTATCTTAAAAATGATTATGGCAATCGTTTCAATTGCCACGGTGTTTTTGTTATACAAGAGTGTTCCAGAGATGCTTCAGATACCGAGTCCTGCTTCTCTAAAAGCAGCGAATGATGAAATTGTAGAGCTCAATGAAAACTTGGAAGATAAAGTTCGCCAAAGAACAAGTGCACTCAATGAAATGAATAAAGAGCTAGAAAGTTTTAGCTACTCAATTTCTCACGATTTACAGATTCCTATTCGTGCAATCCTTGGTTACAGTTCCTTACTGAAAGAAGAAAGTGCTGGCAAATTAAATGAGGATGAATTCAGAAAGCTAGAAACGATTTCAAAAAGTGCGCTCAAAATGAATGAGCTCATCCAGGGAATCTTAGAGTTCTCAAGATTAGGCCGTCGTGATTTGATTAAGAAACCTGTGGATATGCGTGAAATATTCCAAGATAGCTATGATGAATTGATTGCTGCTATGAATGTAGAACGAGACATTCAATTCAACTTAAAAGATATTCCAAAAGCATATGGTGATGAGTTATTGCTTAAGCAAGTGATCTCAAACATTATTGGGAATGCTATTAAATACGCCGGTGATGCTAATCCTATAGAAATAGATGTATATGCAGAAGAGACCGATGCAGACATTACATACTATGTAAAGGATAATGGTATTGGTTTCGACGAGCGCTATAAGCATAAAATGTTTGAAGTGTTTCAACGACTACATGATGACAATGTAGCTGATGGAACTGGGGTAGGGCTAGCCATCGTGCACCGTATTATTTTGAAGCATTATGGAACACTTGATGCCACTTCGGATGGCGATGGTTCTACTTTTTTCTTCAGCTTGCCGAAATAGTAGAAATAAAAAAAGCCACGAAGGGTTCAACTTTGTGGCTTTTCAACAAACTTAGATAATCAATTTTTAGAGTGGTTTTATTCCACTACAAAAGTTCCTTTCATCAATCCAAAGTGACCAGGGAAACTACAAAGGAATGTATAGGTGCCCTTTTCTGGAGCTTCAAATTCAATTGTAGTTGATTCCCCTCCACCAATTAGATCAGTGTAGGCGATAGTATCATTGGTATTTTCTGGGATATAATCGTTGGCTTTAAACTTAGTAGCTTCCATGGCAAAGTCGCGTAATTCAACGCCTTGCTTTAAAAGAACAAAGTTATGCCCCATAGCTTGTTTAGGTAATTTACCTACATGCTTCAAAGTTAATTTAACAGTGGTACCTGCTTTAACTTTGATCTCTTTTAAGTTAAATCTCATCTTGTCGTTAGATTCGATTACAACTTCAGTTATAGTGTTGTTCTCTTGAGTGGTTTTAATTTCTGAATCCGTGTTAGGTGCCACTGGATTTGCTAAAAATAGAACCGTCAATAATGTTATTAATACGTTCATTTTTTTGTAATAGAGGTTATTCTTTATACAGTTAAAAGCTAGCACTCTTATATGAAGATTCTATGAAGCTTTATCTGCCTGAAAGCCAAACAATAGCAATAAATAGGTGGCTTTAGTTAAGGATGTATATGGAATAATTGAGTACGGAAGCAAAGCCAACCCAAAGTGAATAGGGTACAAGTAGCCATATCGTCCAAGCTTTGATTCTATAAAAATAGAGGATTGTGAGAAGGATGAAAATCTGCAGTACAATGATTTCAATAAATGCGGCAAAGGGGTTTTGCAAACCAAAGAACAAAATACTCCAAAGTGCATTAAGTAATAGTTGAATTCCAAAGATACCCATCGCTTTTCTCTTCATAGGATTGGAACTGTCCGAATCCCAGATTACACCAAATGCAATGCCCATTAAGATATAAAGGGTAGTCCAAACTGGGCCAAAAACCCAACTAGGTGGATTAAAAGAAGGCTTTTGGATGGTTGTGTACCAAGTAGGTATTGCATCAGCAGTAACGACACCCGAAAGCCCACCCATGGCCAAACATACAACACTAGCAACAATGCATTTGATAAGTAGGTGTTTCATTTAATGACTTTGATTTATTCAGTCAGTTTTATTGAATATAAACAATCCCGGTTCTGTATCTGCGCCAGCTACATATAAAGTAGAGTCAACTAGTACTGAATGAAAATGATAGATTTTTTCATCATTAGATGTATACCTATATCGAGTTATTGGGATTACATCAAAGTTAAAATGATCTGCAATAATATTATTATTGCTAGGATCATAAATGCCTAAATAAATCCCATCTTTATTCATTGTAATAGATTGATAGATAACTTTTTGGCCAGATACATTTGAATATTTTGGTTTTTCCTTCGATTGGTTAAATCTCTCTGAGTAATCAAATGCGTTTGATAAATTATACTTTTGAATTAATTCACCATCTAAGGAATATATTTTAAGGATTGGAAAATATAGATGAAGTACCCATAACTCATTATTGTATATCACCAGTTTTGTGATATTATTTAGTGATGTCTCTTCTGTAGTTTCTAACTTACCGAATGAATTTATGAACTCACCGTTCATAGAATATTTTTTTATTAACCTGTCGTCTACACTGTTGAAGGTGAATGCATATAAATACTCACCATTCGTGGTAAATTCTAAAATTGGGTCTGAAATTTTAATCTCGTTATTGAAACTTCCATTACTTTCAAAGGTTAAAATTTTAGCATTTCCAGCATCGGAAATATATAATAGGTCATTTGCCATTATTGGATTTGAAGGCATTAGATATTCACCAGGTCCTCTACCTTTCTGACCATAAGTACGAATTAACTTTCCTGAATAATCAACTTCGACTATTTTTGAATCATTTAAATCGGTGATAACAAGCGAAACTCCTGTGTCAGCTATGTACTTCGGATATGCAAAAAAGAGTTCATCACTAAATTCCGTAGTGCTACTCAATAGTTCAAGATTATCTTTTACAACTTCTTTTTCAAAGCAATTCAGCATACCTATTAAACATACAACACTAGCAACAATACATTTGATAAGTAGGTGTTTCATGCTAGTTCAGTAGTAGAGGATGTAGATAAAAAATATCACTTGAAATTAAGGTGCATAAGCAAAGCCTAAACTTCAAGCGATAATAAAAAAATAACAGTACTACTGTATATACTTAAAACTTATAGGTAGCTCGAATAAATGTTGAATATCTGTTGGCAACCCCATCAATTCTATAATCTCTGATACGATATCTGAAATCCATATTGAATTTTGGGTTAAAGTGATAACGATATCGAATTTCCAACTCGTCTGCATTTCGAGCATAACTTGAAGCTGTTAACCACTGTGAGCCTGTTTTAGCCAACTCTAACATGAGTTCATGTTTATCCGCATAGTTGTTAATTCCGAAGGACGCCACCATGCTGTACGCATTTTCTATTCGGTCGTGTAAATTAGTACCAAGTTCACCTGCAATTCGAATGGAACCACCTTTTAAGGCATCAGGTTTTGGAAGGTCATAAGCTATTCTAGAACTGATAGCTAGGTAATCATCTCTAATAAAATCACTTACTGTTGAACCTTGAATATAAGTATGAGGGGCCCACATTACTGTGAATCCTTTCTGGATGATGTTATTTTCATCTCTTTGGCGATGTTCAAAGTTCAAGAAGCTTGCCACATTCAAATGGTCTCCATCAAAATCGAGGCCAAAGCTATATGGATAAGAAACATTTGCTTCGTGGAATTCAACGATAGCTTCCCCAAACCATCCGTTATTTAGATACCGACGATATTGAACTCCATCCGTCCAGTGTACAAAATTCGCGTTAGATTGGAATTTAAAATGAGAGCGTTGAGCATTACTTAAAACATTAAATGATTGCTGGAATCGCCCAACTTTAAGCAAGTTTTTAGCATCAGAATATTGATAGTATAGTTCATCGATACCCAGTGTGCCATAGGATAAAGCTCTGTTGTTATAATCTGCTTCTAAACTAACATCGAAGTCTTCAAATTCAACGGATACTAAATAGGCCAGTCGTCCTGAAAACGAGTGGTTTTCATTAAACAGATATTTAATTCCAGGTCTCATTCTGAGTAATGAGTTATTCCCTCCAAGTCCATCGGCATTTGTGTCATTACCAATGTGGCCTACACGAACATCACCATAAAAGGTGAGCTGATTGTCTTGAGCATTTGCTGTGCCATGAACACCTAGTACGGTGAAAACTGCAACAAAAAAGTAGCGGATTCTTGATTTCATAGATAAAAGTATTGAATTGTTAGTATGCATAAATGCAATTATTGCGAGAGTAACGGTGACAATAATTTAAAAGTATAGATGAAAACTTTTATTATCACTGCATTTAATGGGTGTTGTTTGAAATTATTTGGCTGATTTCTTCAGCACATCCCCAAGCAACAGTAAAACCTGAGCCACCATGCCCATAATTATGGATTAATTTTCGTCCTTCTTCTTTTTCAAGTCGAATAGATGTTCTACCAGGGCGCATGCCTGTTAAAACTGTTTGTATTTCAAGATCTCGCAACCTTGGTTCTATCTGTGAAGCTCTATGTAGCATTCGTTTAGTAAGGTCATGATCGATGTCTTCGGTGTCATCATTAGGAATAGCTGACCCACCAATAACTATACAATCTTTCCGAGGGATTACATATATAAGTTCTTCGTTTTTGTCGTCTACCGGAAATTCCAGCGACAACCCCATCACAGATGAGTGGCTTGCTACTTTAACAATTTGGCCTTTGATAGGATACATGTTTTTATCGGATACCAAATGCATAGAACCCAATCCGGTACAGTTTACAACCCATTCATTTTCATCAAATTCATTTAACGAATTTATGGTACGCTCTTCTAATAAACCCCCTTGGTCTAGAAACTTCTTTCTGAGATAGGGGAGATATAACTGAGTTTCTATAAGTGGAATTTTGATGGAGTATGAATAAGCTTCTCGTTCAAAAACGTTTACTTTTGTAGGCTTCACTGTCGATTTCTTAGGAAGAGCATCGTACCAATAGGGCTTTTCTGCCGACTCTTCATATACCGTAAATGGTACTAGACTGATACCTGACTCGGGCTTATGGCAAAGCTCTAAGAAATACTCGAAAGAACGTAAACTCCATGCATTTACTTTGTGAACGGGTTTGGCAAAAAAGGGAAACCAAATAGCAGCGGCTTTGGCCGATACGGTTTTTTCGAAGGGTTCTCGAGCAATAATTCGAACTTTAAATCCTGATTTTTGGAGAATACAAGCAGTGGTTAATCCACTTACACCACCTCCAATAATGGTAATTAACTCGGTACTCATCTAGTGCTAAAGCTTAATTGATTCGTCTTTCCATTGAAGTTCTGTGGATGTGCCTTTCTGATATTGAGCAGCTTTTCTAATCCATTGATCTCCTTGCCAAACTCGCACAAAACCCTTTGTTAGAGGTTCGTTCGGATCTTGTTTTTCCATACGATGCAATAAGTGTGTAATTCTATCTTTGCGATCTCTTTGTAAGGATACCGTTCTATTACTTAGTTGTTCTTTTAAGGTGGCTATCTTATTTCTGGAATGGCTTAGTTTCTGTTGTACCGCTAATAGTGCATACGACTTAGCCATACTATCCACTTTATCTTTGTAATACTGAACGGCGCCTTTGGTATTCAACTCCATTCTTCGGTGAAGGTCATCCACGTACATTTTTACTTCATCGATATCAGGTGTGGCCATAACAGCTGCTTGAGTGGGAGTGGCTGCTCTTTTATCGGCTACAAAATCTGAGATAGAAAAATCCACTTCATGGCCAACTCCACTTATAATAGGAACCGTGCATGCATATACCGCACGAGCCACAATTTCTTCATTAAATGGCCATAAGTCTTCCAGAGAGCCGCCGCCTCGCCCAATAATAATCACATCTACATTGTTGGTGGTTGAAAAGTGCTCTATTCCCTTTACAATTTCAGGAGCAGCATTTACACCTTGTACACTGGCATGATATAATTTGATTGTGGCTAATGGCCAGCGCTTTTCAAGCGTTGATCGGATGTCTTGGAATGCAGCGGTTGTTTTGGAGGTAACCACTCCAATTGTTTGAGGGAATTTTGGGAGTGGCTTTTTATGAATGTCTTCAAATAATCCTTCGGCTTTAAGTTTAGCTTTGAGTTCCTCAAATGCTTGCTGAAGTTTTCCGATTCCAGCTTGTTGCACTAAACTTACAATCATTTGGTATCGCCCATGGGGCGCATATACTTGAAGGTCGCCACCTACTACAATTTGTTGGCCATCTCTTAATTCAACTCCTAATCTTTTAGCGGTGCTTCGCCACATCACACAGGGTAATTGAGCCCCAGAGTCTTTTAAGGTGAAGTACACATGCCCATTAGAACTTTGCTTAACATTACTTGCCTCACCTTCCACAAGAATGTCATTAAAGTTTTGTTCTAGTAAGGTCTTAATCTTTCCCGTTAACTCAGTAACAGTGGGGATATCAAATAAGAAAGGAGTTTGGTTAGCCATCCGATTGTCTGATAAAAGTTGAAGGGCAAAACATACGAGATTTATTACTTCATATCTGTTATAATGAAGGAATCATATCTCTTGGATATATGAAAAAAGTATTCATAACCATACTGATTGCCCACTTATGTGTACCTGTGTTGGTAGCTCAAGACCGACTTAAGTACATCAGAGATATTATTGAGTATGAACAAGAACTGAATTCGCTCGTCAGTACAGTTATAGATTCTCTAGGGGGTAAACAGCCCAATATTAAATCAACTTATTTTCTAGCTACTGGAGTGATGCTACAAGAGGGAAGTACGCAACAACCTTTTGAGATGTACACGTTTAAGCGAAGATGGGCGCGAATAGATGTTAAAGGGGATTCACTAAACTACTCAATATCAAGGTATGGTCGTCGTGGTTGGATTCATGACAATGATAACCATACTTCATTACGTCGAAGATCTTTGGATGAACATCATTATAGTCACTTTTACACGAACAACTTATTCACTTTTGAAGATCAAGGATTGGAAGTGTATTACGAAGGGGAAGTGAAAACCGATTTTGTGGAAGCCTATATCATTCGACTTACGGGACTAAGCTATGGGGAGGAAATGTACTTCATTTCCAAAGAATCCTATTTACCCATTATGAAGCAGGTGTATTTATTGAATGGAGAACAAGAGGTGATTCATTACGAATTGTCGGATTATCGAAGAGTAAATGAAGTTATGATGCCATTTTCCATCAGTATAAAACATGGGGATGATATGCGGCTATTTCTCATTAACGAGATAAACACAGAATTTCAGCCCGCTGAATCGTTGTTCAAAGAATTCTGATTAAGCAACTGGCCGCACAACAATCTCGAAATAGTTTAGAAGAGGGCAAGTCTTGGCAAGGAATATTGCTTCATCTAAATCTTTTGCCGCTATGGTAGTAAAGCCAAGAATAATTTCCTCATCTTGTATAAATGGGCCACTTGTATAAACGGTATCGTGATTTAATATATGAGCGCCTTTCTCTTCAAGTCTCTGCGAGTCAATATGTTGGTTGCCCAGTTTTTTTATCCAATTGATATGAAGGGTAATCCGTTCTTTTAAAGCTTCATCTGAAGTATCCACCCCTTTTTGACCACGAAATATGAGCATGTAATTTTTCATACGCTTCAATTTTAGTATTAATATCGACCCCGAAATTCTAAATCAGCATTAATAAAATCAGATGCGTGGACTAATGCTAATAAATTTAATACCCCGTACTGTTCTCAACGATAATGTTCAATTTTTAAAACGGTGATACTCAACGCCTGGCGGTATAAATTAAATTGATTGGATATGGTGCAAAAACATCTAGAATGTTTTTAAGATTTCAATTAATCCAATCGTGTAAAACCCCTATATTCAAGGCGAATTCAAATCATTAAAAAAGATAAGATGCTCCTACAAAACGTACGCCCTGTAAGTAAAAACCATAAAGGTACCGACACGGTTGATATAAGAATTGAAGAAGGAGTAATTAAAGAAATTGGAAGTGGGTTAACACTGAATAAGGGTGAAGAATCCCATGATTTTGAAGGAGCATATGTAAGTCCAGGTTGGATGGACATGCACATCCATTTACGTGAGCCTGGTTTCGAACATAAAGAAACTATTAAAACCGGTTGTGCCGCTGCTGCCTTTGGTGGTTTTACCGCAGTAGCATGTATGCCGAACACGAAGCCTGCTACCCATACCCGTGATGTTGTAGAGTACATCATCAAGAAAGCCGAGTCTACACCTGTTGATGTACACCCTATTGGATGTGTTACAAAAGATAGAGCAGGTAAATCCATCGCAGAAATGGGCGATATGAAAGATGGCGGTGCGGTTGCTTTTAGTGATGATGGCGATCCCGTTTATGATTCTCAAGTAATGAGAGTAGCCTTAGAATATTCATCAATGCTAGGGGTGCCAATTATCAACCACGAAGAAGACTTAGCGCTTTCAAGACCAGGGCATATGAATGAAGGCCGTGTAAGTACACGACTAGGCCTAGATGGAACTCCAGGGATTGCAGAGGAGACGATGATTGCTCGCGATATCTTACTAGCTGAATACACAGGTGGTCATGTTCACGTGGCTCACATCAGTACAGCAAAAGGGGTCGATTTAGTACGCCAAGCGAAGAAACAAGGCGTTAAAGTAACTACGGAAGTATGCCCTCATCATTTTGATTTAACCGATGAAGAGATTGAGCGTCAAAACTTTAGTACCAATTACAAAATGCATCCGCCATTAAGAACACAAGCAGATGTAGATGCTATGATTGAAGGGCTTGTAGATGGAACCATCGATGTGATTTGTACCGACCATGCCCCACATGCCATTGAAGAAAAAGAAGTGGAATTTATTTACGCTCCAAATGGCATTTTAGGTCTTGAAACGGCTTGGAGTATCTCAAATATGCGACTTCTAAAGACAAAAAAGTTAAACCTCAATGAATTGGTTGAGAAATTGTGTTACAACCCAAGATCAATTCTGAATTTAGAAGAGCTTAAAATTGAGGAAGGTGCTAAGGCGAATTTAACTTTCTTCAATACCGATGAAGAGTGGACCTATGATGTAAAAAACATTCGTTCTAAGTCGAAAAACTCTCCTTATATCGATAAGAAGCTAGAAGGTAGAGCTGTAGCTATATTCAATAAAGGCGAGTTAGTTTTAAACACGCTGAAGTAGATTAAAAATCTGCTTAATAAGTTATGATACTAGCCTACGAAACATCTACTAACATTTGCTCTGTTGCCTTCCAAAATAAGGAAGGTGAGGTGTGGAGTAAGCACGTAGAAGGACGAGGGGTACATTCTGATCATGTATTCATATTTACCCAAGAATTCATGAATGAACACGAATTCTCAATGGGTGATTTAGATGCTGTTTTGGTAAGTAATGGCCCAGGATCATATACAGGATTAAGAATTGCAGCCAGTGCTTTAAAAGGACTCTTATTTGGTGTTGAGGTAGATCTATTTGCGGTAAATACATTGGCATCATTGGCCATGGTAGCTGAGCAAGGTAATGCAGAAGTTCATGCGATCATTGATGCGCGTCGTACTCATGTATATCACCAAGCATTTACAAGAGGCAAGCGATTAGAAGCATTGGGTGAAGCTAAATTATTGGAAATTAGTGAACTGGAAGATGCTCTTAAAGCAGGGCAAAGTATTTCAGGAACGGGTATCAATCGTTTGAATAAGGAACGGTTGGAAGGTATCTCAGTATATGATAATGAGTTTATATCAGCTGAGAGCTTATTAGAATTATATCAGTTGCCGAACTTTAAAGAGTATTGTGTAAAAACGAATGTTGAGGCTTTAAATCCGAATTACATAAGCAGTAGCCAAATAAATAATACGGGTGCATAATCACATTCTTATTTAAGTATTAGAATCTTTATTTTAGACGAAATTTTAAAACCAGATATATGAGTTGGTTCAAACGCAAAGACAGTAACATACAAACAGAAACCAAGAAAGAAATGCCGGAAGGTGTGTGGGTGAAAGTGCCTACCACTGGGGAAACTATTCACCGACGTGAACTCGAGGATAATCTTTGGGTTGATCCGTTAAGTGGTTACCATTTCAGAATTGGAAGTAAAGAGTACTTTTCCATCATATTCGATAAGAACGAGTATGAAGTATTAGGAGAAGAGATTCAGTCTGTTGACCCTCTAGAGTTCTCAGATCGTAAAAAGTACACCGAACGCCTAGAAGAGGCTAAGAAAAAATCAGGCTTAACCGATGCTGCCAAAGTGGGTGTTGGTAAAATGAATGGCCTTGATTTAGTTGTGGGCTGTATGGATTTCGGCTTTATTGGTGGAAGTATGGGTTCGGTTGTTGGTGAGCGACTCGGAATCGCTATCGACTATGCCCGTGAACACAAAGTGCCATTGATTATCATCTCACAAACAGGTGGTGCGCGTATGATGGAGAGTGTACTAAGTTTAATGCAGATGGCTAAAACATCGGCAAAGTTAGCACAGCTCGAAGAGGAAGGAATCCCATTCATTTCGTACATGACCAACCCAACAACTGGTGGTGTAACTGCAAGTTATGCGATGTTAGGAGACTTCAATGTGGCTGAACCAGGTGCATTAATCGCATTTGCAGGTCCACGTGTAGTACGCCAAACTATTGGGCGTGATTTACCGGAAGGCTTTCAGACTGCTGAATATTTACTAGAACATGGCTTCTTAGATTTCATCGTATCAAGAACAAGTATGAAGTCGAAGCTGACAAAACTATTGAAGCTGATTACTCACAAAAAGTAATCTAGCACCTAGATTACCGAAAGAATTAGATTTTAAGAACACAATGCCGATGTTGATCCATCGGCATTGCCTTACCCATAAGGGTAGAACAAGCATAGAATAAAAGAGAATAAATCATGCGATTCGCTGATTACGCAAAGATATATGTAACCGCAGGAAAAGGGGGTGACGGCTCAGCTCACCTAAGAAGAGAGAAATATGTACCCAAAGGAGGCCCCGATGGTGGCGATGGCGGTAAAGGCGGGAGCATAAAACTTAAAGGAAATGCACAGCTTAATACCATTCTTGATTTACGATATAAGAAGTATATCAAAGCCAAAGCAGGTGAGAATGGTGGAAGCAGTAGATCATCAGGTAAAGATGGGGAATCGATTATACTGAATGTGCCCTTGGGAACGGTTGCTTTCGATGCAGAATCTCGAGAGCGATTGGGCGAGATTACCGAAGATGGGCAAGAAATAATTATAGCTGAAGGTGGAAAAGGCGGACTTGGTAACTGGCATTTCAAAAGTTCTGTGAATCAAACGCCACAATACGCTCAGGAAGGTAAACCAGGGGAAGAACGAGTAGTTGAACTCGAGCTAAAACTTATTGCAGATGTTGGTTTAGTGGGCTTTCCAAATGCAGGAAAGAGTACACTGCTTTCGGCGTTATCTCATGCCAAACCAAAAATCGCAGATTACCCATTCACAACTTTAGAGCCGAATTTAGGAGTAGTTAAATTTTCTGACTACCGTAGTTTTGTAATGGCCGATATCCCGGGTATCATCGAGGAAGCTCATCAAGGCAAAGGCTTAGGGATACAGTTCTTACGTCATATCGAACGAAACAGCATCTTGTTGTTTATGGTGAGTTCACAAAGTGATTTCGAGTACGAATATGAAGCGCTTGTTAATGAGTTAAAAGCCTATCGTAAAGATTTGTTGGATAAACCTCGCGTTTTAGCAATCACCAAGATGGATTTAAAACAAGGGTTTAAGCTTGACAAAGAATTTCATATTGATGACGAAATTCCCGTAATTCCTATTTCATCTGCTACTGGTCATGGGGTAGATGAGTTAAAAGAAGCTCTATGGGAAAAGCTGCAACATGTCAAACAACTCGATTCTTAGGAACCTCATTGCTCTAACCTTAATCCCCGGATTAGGCTCAAAGCGTATTAAAAGCTTACTGCTTGAATGTGAGCAACTTGAGAATCTATTTTCATTAAGTAAAACCCAACTTCGAAGTTATGAAGGGTTAGGCGAGGCCACAGCGCTTTCTATCTTAACCTTCGATAAATGGAAGAAAGTAGACGAGATAATGGCGTCTACGGAACAAGCGGGTGTACAATTACTTTCCTTAGCCGACGAACGATACCCTCGCTTACTTAAAGAGATTTATGATCCTCCCATCTTGCTATGGGTACAAGGGAATATAGAAGCACTTTCTCGATTGGGAGTTGCTATAGTTGGCACGCGCAACGCCTCAACCTACGGGAAGAAGCAAGCTGCTCAATTAAGTGTTGAATTAGCCGAGCAAGGATTGTGCATTTTTAGTGGATTAGCCTATGGAATTGATACCATTGCACATCAATCAGCATTAAAAGCGAATGCCCCAACGGTTGCTGTATTAGGATCAGGTATAGATAAGTTATACCCAAGGGCGAATGCTGAGCTGGCAAAGGAAATCGTAGCTTCAGGTGGAGCTATTGTTTCTGAATACCCAATGGGCACCATGGCAGAACCCGGATATTTTCCCATAAGAAATAGGATAGTAAGTGGTTTAAGTTTGGGAGTTTTGGTGATTGAATCGGGTATAAAAGGAGGGAGTATGATCACTGCCGAACTGGGCCTAGATCAAAACCGAGAAGTATTTGCTATTCCTCATCCATTAGGAAATATGTCGGGCACAGGATGTAACTACTTAATTAAGAGAGGTGCCGCTAAACTGGTTCAAGTAGTTGATGATGTATTGGTGGAACTTCCCATAGATTTTGAAGCAGATTCTGTTTCAATTACAAATGATGAGCCATCCGTAGGCTGGCGAGAGTATGAGCTTAATGAGTTAAGTACGGCTATATGTTCACAATTAGAAAACGGGGCCATTCAAATAGATGCTTTAGCGGATACACTAGAGGTTAATACAAGCTCCCTTTTAGTAGCCCTTCTACAGTTAGAGATGCAAGATCTGGTGGTTCAAAAAGCAGGGAAAATTTTCGAACTGCGTTAAGATAAAACGAAGAACAAAACAGAATTTGGGCACACTATTTGTATCTTCGGGGTATGTTTCAAATTCAAGATACCATACTGACCGAAGAGATAGCTACCTCAAAATTTGCATGCGATATCCCACGCTGCAAAGGCGCATGTTGTGTAGTAGGCGATGCCGGTGCTCCCGTTGTGAAAGGGGAGATTCCAATACTGCACAAAGCCTATAGGCTACTAAAGGATGAATTACGCCCTGAAGCCATTGAAGTAGCGGAACGCGAAGGAGTTGTAATCGGAAGTGAGAAAGCGGGTTACGAGATTTCTTGTGTGAACGAAGCCGAGTGTATCTTTGTAAAGTATGGAGATAACGGTGAATCTTACTGTGCGATTCAACAAGCATTTTTTGAAGGAAGAGTAAACTGGGAAAAGCCTTTAAGCTGCCATTTATTTCCTGTTCGTTTAAAGCGTTTTGCAGATTTTGATTATGCAAATTTCGAATACGTTCCTTCACTATGCTCTAGTGGTTGTGAAAAAGGGGAAGCCGAAGGTGTGTATTTAGCAGAATTTCTAGAGAAACCTCTCGTTCGAAGATATGGACAAGATTGGTATGACGAATTTCTTGCGGCATGCCAACATATTAGGGAACAAGAGGATCATTCATAAGCTTATATGCTTCGCCATCAGCAAAATATAAATCAAAAACAGCAGCAGAGTTTACAGCAAAAGCTGTCGCCGCAACAGTTGCAGTTTATAAAGCTACTGCAGCTTCCTACAATTGCCTTAGAGCAGCGCATTAAAGAAGAGTTAGAACTGAACCCCATACTCGAAGAGGTAGAGCCTACAGAAGTAACTTTTGAGTCCCTATCGGAAGAAACCGAGAAGCCTAAGTCGGAAGAAGAAAAAGACGGGCTGGAAAGTTTAGAAGATCACGATGTGGATTGGGATGAATTTGATTCCAATACCGAATATGATGGCGAAAGCTATTCAACGCCCACGCATCCAGATATGGAAGACTGGCGAGACTTACCAAATCCTTATCATAGTTCTTTGTTGGAAGATCTAGAGCATCAAGTGAGTCTATTAGATTTTTCAGAAGATGAAGAACTGATTGCTGATCAAATACTGGGTTCATTGGATGAAGACGGTTATTTCAGGCGAGAGATGGAAGCCGTGGCCGATAATATTGCCTTCAATCATAGTGTATATGTAGAAGTGGAAGATGTAGATCGAGTAAGGAAACAGATTCAATTACTCGACCCAATTGGTATCGCCTCTACAAGCTTGCAAGATTGTTTATATGTGCAATTGCAGCAAGCTTCAAGTGAGTTGCCGGGCCGCGATTTAGCCATTCGTATGGTACGTGATGCATGGGAGGCTTTTGAAAAGAAGCACTTTTCAAAGATTCTTCAAAAATTGCATACCACTGAAGAAGAGCTAAAAGATGCTTTTGAGGCCATTAAACATATGGATCCTCGCCCTGGTGCAGTAGCCACCGACATGGAATCTAATTCCAATTACATTGAGCCGGATTTTGAAGTATACTGGCGAAATACCGACGAACGTGATTTAGACAAAGGAGAGTTTGTAATAAATCTAAATCAACGAAACGCCCCTTCGCTTAGAATCTCACCCGAGTACGAGCAGATGTGGGATGAAATCAAGGAAAAAAAATCGAAACCTGATCAACAAACTCAAAATTTTATAAAAGGGAAAATAGATTCAGCAAACTGGTTTATTGAGTCTATTAAGCAGCGCCAAAATACCTTGATGAATGTAATGAAAACGATGGTGGCCCTCCAAGAAGACTTCTTTAAATACGGCGACAGTTTGAAGCCTATGATTTTGAAGGATATTGCAGAACGAATCGGGATGGACATTTCGACTATTTCAAGAGTAGTAAATGGGAAATATGTGCAAACCAATAGCGGGGTGTACGAGCTTAAGTATTTCTTTAACGAAGCGTTGGAAACGGAAAGTGGAGAAGAAGTATCGAATCGAGAGGTAAAAGACGCTTTACAAGAAATTATCGATCAAGAAGACAAGAGAAATCCATTAAGTGATCAACATCTTGCTGAAAAGTTGAATGAGAGAGGATATAAAGTAGCACGCCGTACCGTTAGCAAATACCGTGAGCAATTAAACGAACCGGTTGCTAGGCTTCGCAAACAGATTGTTTAAACACTGTTAAATATTTACGCTGTACTTGAACAACTTCTTTTGGTATTCGACATGAAAGAAAGAAAATATTTGTGGCATCTAAAGATGGTGAAATCTATGCTGCAGAATGGAAATAGGGGAGACGATACAAAAATTCTTACTTCCTTTAGAGTTGAACAACGAGTTCAATGATTTCCATCCAGTCGTTATAAATAAGTAACAGAGCCAGTAGCCCACCACTCACTAAGGTATGTAATCCGATAGTTTTGATGAGGTAGCTATTACGTTTCATCCCTAAACGCTTTGATCCATTTAAAGCGGTAAGGTTAAAGCTCATAAACCAGATGAACAGATAGGTAATACCAAGTACAAGTATACTAGTTGATGCATTACCCGCAAGCAGTAGCGTAAGCATTATGGTTACGATCAAGAAATCTACATGAAATATCCATGTAAAGAGGTTGAGCACTTGATTAAAGTGGTTCATGGAAGAGTTGGGAGCATACAGCCAAACCAAGGCGATTAACTCAACTACGAAAACTATAAAACTGCTTACCACAAAGAGTGAAAAGTAGTTTTTCCCCATGATCCCTAAGTACGGTAAATGGTGATATAGAGCTTCAATACCATAGCTGCTAATAAATACTTTGGAGAGTGTATAAACAACGAGCCCACCTGCAAGTGCATGTTGAATGAGTAGAAAGAAACCACTGATGGAAGATCGTTCGCGATAACTCATAACATCATCCACGAAAAACCGATTTGATAGAAAAAATCGTGGAATAGTTGCCAAATACATAGGATTCAACTTAGCATTCACCGCTACACTAATCCAAAGTAAAAGCAGAACTATGATAGACCAATGAAGTGTAGGTGTATCGGAGGGCACAAATGGAAGAGGAATTTCAGAAGCCTGCATGTTACTATTAGCTGCTAAACTATTTGAAAAATCGGGAAAGGCTACCGTTACAGATTGCAACCAGTTGAAAGGAACAACTATCGGATGTGTTTCTACTGCAAGTTGATCTACAAATTGGTGAATTGAATTTTCATCTGCTTTCTGAAGAGGTAAATATGTATAAACAGTATCTAGCTCACTTGCTAACCGTATGTAATGGTTTCCATTTTTAAACAGCGCAGGGGCGGTTAATGAAGCAAATTGTTCTCGCGTTTCCATATCCTCAAATGCACTTTGTTGAAAAGCGATGATGCCCTTAAAAATGGATAGGCTATCATATCTCGCAATTTGAGTATTTAGCTCGTTCGTAAAACTTTGAGCATTCGAAAGTAAATCCGACTCAGTATAAAAAGTAAATTCTTGTTTCAGCCAAAAACTAAGATTAGCCTGTGCTAGTTTGTCACGCTGTTCAAGTGAAATCGGTTCAGTTATAATCACAAACTGAACGTTATGTTGAAGAAGAATATTAAGCTCATCCTCCATCACATCTATATTAGACGGGAGTGTCCACTCCACACCCAACGAAGACTGAGCTTGAAGGTGTGTTGATCCTAACCATCCCCAAAATACACTTAGTGTAAGCGCTAGAAGATATGTTAGGATTCTATTCACTTAGGCTTCTACAGCAGCTCCAAAGAATTCAGTGATGCTACTTTTCTTAATCGGCTTTGCGAGTAAAGTAGCTGAAGTGCTATCGGTAACTTCAACCTCAACATAATCACCTGGCTCAAAGTCACTGCGATCAAACACTACAATTTTGTTGGTGTCGGTACGGCCACTTAGCTGCTCTTCCGATTTCTTTGAGGTGCCTTCAACAAGAACTAAATGGCGGTTACCAATTTCTTCTTGGTTGCGCACTTTCTGAATATCCATTTGTTGAGTAATGATTTCAGACAAACGTCTCTTTTTCACCTCTTCAGGTACATCATCTTCAAACTTACGATGAGCTAGAGTACGTTCACGTTCAGAGTATGCAAACATATAAGCTAGATCGTAGCCCACTTCTTTCATCAATGAAAGAGTTTGCTGATGCTCTTCTTCCGTTTCGTGGCAAAAACCTGCTATGATATCGGTAGAGAATGATACACCAGGAATGATTTCACGCATTTGGTCAATCAATGCTAGATACTGCTCGCGCGTATAAGGGCGGCGCATTCTTTCTAACATGCTATCGCTACCAGCTTGGGCTGGGATGTGGATATAGTTGCATAGGTTTGGCTGCTCAGCAATAATATGTAGAAGGTCAATTGGGAAATCTTTCGGGTGAGGAGAAGAAAAACGGAATCGAATTTCTGGATTCACTTGGCTTGCCTCGTACATCAATTTAGCGAATGTGTTTTCACCATCTTTGTATGAATTCACATTCTGCCCAAGCAATGTAATTTCTTTGTAGCCATCTTCGCTTAACTGCTGAATCTCTTTAAGGATACTTTCCATTGGGCGACTGCGCTCACGTCCACGAGTAAAGGGAACTACACAAAATGAACACATATTATCACAGCCACGCATAATAGATACAAAAGCAGAAATACCATTTCCTACCGTACGCACAGGGGTGATATCGGCATAGGTTTCTTCAAGCGAAAGTAGAACATTAACCGCTTTACGGCCATCATCTACCTCTTTAAGCAGGCGAGGGATGTCACGGTATGCATCAGGACCTACAACGATATCAACTAAATGCTCTTGTTCGATGATGCGATCTTTGATACGCTCAGCCATACATCCAAGCACGCCAACAGTAAGCTCTTTATTGGTTTTTTTGATGGTGCGAAGTTCTTTCAATCGGTTCCAAACACGAGTTTCGGCATTTTCACGAATCGAGCAGGTGTTAACTAACACTACATCTGCTTGTTCGGGAGTCTCGGCTGGTTGCATACCATCTTCAATCAAAATAGAATTCACGATCTCTGAATCCGCGAAATTCATTTGGCATCCGTAGGTCTCAATAAAAAATTTCTTGTCACTCGCCATTATGCTGTCCTATATCTTTCTGTACTCTTCTCTAATTCTATGCTAACAATTATTTTGGCCATGTATCAGGGTTGGTTCTCCAACTCGATAGTAAATCTAAATCATCACCTGTTACGATTCCTTTTTCTACAGCTACGTTAATCAAAGTCTTGTAATCGGTTAAGCTGTAAACAGGAACATTTACTTCTTTAAATTTAGCTTCTGCTTTTTCGAAGCCGTAAGTGAATATAGATAATACCGCATCTACATTAGCACCAACAAACTGAAGCGCCTCTAGTACGGAGATTGCAGATCCACCGGTAGAAATCAAATCTTCAATTACTACGGTGCTTTGACCTTTGTCTACACCACCTTCAATTTGATTACCCATTCCATGAGCTTTCGCTTTGGCACGTACATATGCCATTGGCTTATTGGTGCGATGTGCAACCCATGCCGCATGTGGAATACCTGCCGTTGCCGTACCAGTAATTACATCTGTTTGTGGGAATTTCTCTTCAACAAATGCTGTGAGTTGATCAGCAATAGCGTTACGAATTTCAGGAAAACGTAGGGTAAGGCGGTTATCACAGTAAATTGGAGAATTCCATCCTGATGACCACACAAATGGATCATTAGGTCTTAGAACTACTGCGTTAATATCTAGTAAATGTGCAGCTAGCTCACGTGCAAACGAGTTGTCGATAATCATGTTCAAAAATATTCTTAGTAATTAAACCCCAACTACTTTTTTGGGGGATAAGCCGTTTTAAAAATTTGGCCAGATAAAAATAAGAGTTTTTAGGCAGATAAGCGCATATAATCCTGCTAATAAATCGTCAATTAGAATGCCTATGCCCCCTTCAAATTTTTGAAGTTTTTTTATCCCTAGAGGTTTGAGAATATCAAAGAAGCGGAATAAGATGAATCCAGCACCTAAAACAGCCAAGTTATAGGCCATATCAGAGGCAAAATAAATGCTAATGAAGCACACTGCTTGGCCTGCCCATTCATCCATCACCACTTTGCTAGGATCCTTTCCCCATTGCTCTTCGCAGGCAGTACTCACCCATAAAGTGAGTAGTGAACAGAGCACGATAAATGCTAATAAGAGATAAATGTTATTTGTGAGAAGTATGAAGTAAATAGGAAGTAAAGCCGCTAAACTTCCCCATGTACCCGGAAAAGTAGGGAGTAAGCCACTGCCAAATCCAACGCCTATAAAACGTTGAAGAGCTTTCATTCTTCTAGAGTTCTTTTGAAGATATTTTTATTGGCAAATACATACTCTACCGCAGAGTAAACGGTAATGAAGGTTACGAACATCATCAGATAAAACATGATGCCTGTATCTAAAATGATTTCTGCCCAAGTAGCTATGATATTGCCAGTACCTTGGAAAAGTCCCAGTAAAAGTGCGATATACAAAAACACCAACTGAATGGTGGTTTTAGTTTTAGCTGTGTATCTCGTTTTCATGAGAATCTTTTTTCGCTTGGCATAGATTCTCAAAGTGGTCATGAAAACATCTCGAATAATAATGGCAATTACGGCCCACCATGGAAATTGAGTTGGGTCTACAAAAGGGAGCACGATAAAAGCAGAGAAAGTCAGAAATTTGTCAGCAAGAGGATCTAAAAACACTCCCAATGGTGTTTCAATTTGATACTTGCGTGCGTAGTGACCATCAAAAAAATCGGTAATAGCAGCTATAGTAAACACTAAAATACTTAGTCCTCCCCATACTAATCCCCCTTGGAGATACATATACAAGAACACAGGAGCCAAGACAATACGAAGTGCGCTGAGGATATTCGGTAGATTTTTCATTGCACGAAGATAGGAAATTGATTTGAGATAATGCTACCAAAAACTAGCTTTTGGATGGTGGAATTATGAATTTTGAGCATATGAAAGTTCAGATCATCTCAATCGGTAACGAATTACTAAATGGCGATACCATAAACACCAATGCTTCATGGTTGGGTGATTATATGACTTCGATGGGTTTTGAAGTCACTGAAGTTCATACCATTTCCGATGAACTTGAGGTAATAAAAAAAACAATATCGCGCTCAATGAGCGAGAGTGATCTGGTTCTTTGTACAGGTGGCTTAGGTCCAACTCACGATGATATTACCAAAGCTGCAGTCGCAGAGTTATTCCAAGTTCAGCTGCAGCAAAACGAGGATGTTCTCAGTTTTGTGCAAGAGATCTTTAAAAAAAGAAAGATTCCATTCTCAAATTCAAATTATGCTCAAGCTGAAGTTCCTGAAAATTGTGAGGTGCTATTTAATAAAATGGGTACCGCACCGGGGATGTGGTTTCATGAAGAGGAATGTTTTTTGGCCGTAATGCCGGGTGTGCCTTATGAGATGAAATATTTAATGAAGGAAGAAGTATCACCCAAACTGAAAGCACACTTCGACCAACTTCGTGTAGTTCATTCACGATACATTCAAACAGCAGGGGTGGGTGAAAGTACATTAAGTGATGAGGTGCTTGGAGATGTAACCTCTTTCCTAAATAATGGCGTTAGTTTAGCTTTTTTACCCAAACCGGGAGGGGTTACATTAAGGCTAACTTCTACTGCTCAAACTCAAAAAGAAGCAGAACAGAAATTAGATGCACTAGCAAGTCAGATTTACGCAAAAGCTAAAAATTATGTGGTTGGAGAAGGGAAATATTTCACATTAGCGGAAGCGGTAGGCGAGTTGCTTAAACAACAGAATCTTAAAATAGCGATTGCCGAGAGTTGTACGGGAGGAATGATTGCCAACGAACTTACCAACATCGCTGGGTCAAGTTCTTATATGCTTGGAGGAATAGTAGCCTATGCCAATGAAGTGAAAATAAACTCACTTGGGGTTTCTAGTTCGGATATTGAAAGCGTGGGTGCAGTAAGTAAAGAAGTTGCGCTGGCGATGGCAAAAGGCGTAGCTGAAAAACTTGATGCGGATATAGGGATTTCAACTACTGGAATTGCAGGTCCTGGTGGAGGTACAAAAGAAAAACCAGTTGGAACCGTTTGGATAGGATATTGGGATCAAAAACAGCATTTTGCTCTCCATGTAGAATTCGGAAAAGATCGACTTATAAACAAAGAGCGCTCAACAAGAACGGCTTTAGAAATGGTACGACGTGTACTTATGAAGATTGATGAAATGCCTTACAACCTTAGCAAGAACCTAGCTTGAAATATTTATTGGTTCTACATATCACTTTATTGGTTGGCCTAAGTTCAGCTTTTGCGCAAATAGAAGAAATTGATAAATCAGAATTACGTCAATCACAGCCAGATTCAACAAAAGCGAAAGAGTTTGAAAAGTATCAGGTGTATTTGTGGGAAGAAGCGCGGTTTAATGCATTCTCAACTATTACGAATGACAGCTTATTAAGATGGAATATCTATCCAAATTGGGGTGATTTTAATGCTTACCGAAGAGATGCGTTATCATTTCGACAAGGCACGATGGGTAGAATTGACGCCTATCATGTTAAAGGCTACAGAGCTTATGATCAGAAGGTAAAGCTTGATGGGATTTCGATGAACAACCCAATTACAAGCTTAGTGAACTACAATTACATTCCGCATCACAAAATTGGGCGTGTTGAAGAACGCTATGCAGCGGAATTAGAGTCTAATATTTTTATAAGAGACTATTACATCACCGAACCAATTAGTTATCTGAATTTTGATGAAAGCACAAACGACTATCGGAATTTAGAGTTTATGGTAGCTCAAAATACAAGTCCGACTACGAATATTGAGCTCTCGTATTGGGACCGCCACGAAGGGGGCACATTCATAAATAGTGAAGCGGACGGTAGCCAAGTTTTAGGTCGAGTGTACCATCACATGGGGAATCATTATTTGATACGTGGGATGATTCTAAGAAATCAATGGAAGAACGATGAATCTGGTGGGTATTTGGTAATCGACCCAAAAGGCTTCGTATTCGACGAGTTTACTTCTTCACCAAATAGTAGTAGTGGGTCATCCGAAATTCTGAGAACAGATATGCAGATAGGATTATATCATCGTTCAGATTCATTAGGTGTGGAATCAGCGGGGGTGTCGTTAACTAGGTCAAAGATTGACCATGCAGTAGATTTCAAAAGTGATTCAATACGATGGGAGCTAAATAATTACGATTTAAATGCTTTCAAATTATTGAATGTGCAGTCATTTTCGTTAAAAGGTGAAGCAGGCGTTAATTATTCGGCTAAGAAATCAGGATCAACGATTTCACTAAGCGATTGGTTGGAGCCTTATGCAAAAGCAGAGGGATCAGTTGTTGTATTTGATGCTTTAAATCTTTGGGGGAGTATTAATCACAAGTACCGTGATACTAAACACAGTTCAACCTCAATATCGAGTGGTTTAAAATGGGCGTTTCCAAATAATTCGACCATTGAAGTAGGTATTGCACAACAATCTAAAATGCCTACCATTCAAACGCTGTATTGGAATTCCGCATCATATAACGGCAATGAGCAACTGAAGAATGAAAATGAATATGCCATATTTGGGAGTGCTGAATTTAAACTGGGTTCTAATTTTCAATTTGGTGGTAGTAGTCGATTTTCTTCAATTACAAATGAGATTGGTTTAGGCTCTGATAGTACTTTTACTCAAGTGGGTGATCAAGATTTATTCTTTGCGAATGCTTTTGTTCGTTTTGAAAATCATCGTTTCGAATTAGAAAGTTCGGCGGTGTATGAAACAACAATGTCGGAGTCATTAGATGAAGAAGATCGAGATTTAAATTATACAGATACTAAGCTTTGGCTTAGAAATAACGCCTTTTTAAAAGGGTATGCTTTTGATCGCGCTGCTTATATTAAAATGGGAGTGCGTACAACTTTGTCGCCTTTAGCTTATCGAAGTCAGTTTTATAATACTGCCCTTAGTTATTGGCAACCTTCTAGATCCACAGATGGAAATGAGACAGAGTTAATCAATTCATTTTTTAGAATGGATGTGGAACTATCAGCTCGAGTTCGAGCAATAATGGTAGTAATAAGAATGGAAAATGCACTTGACGGAATTGGTCAAGCAGGCTACTTTGAGAGTACATCATTTCCGATGTCACCTCGACGATTAATCGTAGGAATTAGGGCTCAATTCAGAAATTAATATGAATCTAAAATACGTTATTAAAGAAGGTACAGCAGGCTTTAAGCGTGCTAAACTAGCGGTTACAACTTCTATATTTTCACTCTTTATCGCGGTACTTCTACTAGGCATTTTAGGACGCATATCCTACAATGTGTACACCCAAGCGATGAGTCTTAAGGAAGTGGTATTGGAGGTGTTCCTATTTGATATGGACGAGCGATCAACCGACGAAATTAGAATGCAGTTAGAGGATGAGGAATTAGTAACTAGCATTGAATACATCTCCAAAGACAGCGCATCTGTTGTTGCAGCCCAAGATTTAGGAGCTGGGGTTGATGATTTAATCGAATTAAATTTCTTACCGGCCTCTTTTAGAGTAAACGTGAACACCGATTCTGGAGCCGAATTAGTTGAGAACTTAGCCTCACGAATACAGAATATTCGTGGTGTTGATGAGGTGAAGTATAACAAAGCCTTAGTGCAGGCATTAGAATCAAATTTAAGCACCTTTACGTTGATAGGAGGTGGCTTAGGAATACTGATTCTACTAGCCGCGGTTGTGTTAGTCTATAATACTATACGTCTTACTATTCACGCCAAGAAAGATCTGATCCGAGCTATGAAACTCGTTGGAGCAACAAATGGCTTTATACGAAGTCCTTTTATAGTTGAAGGAATTGTACAGGGAATTATAGCCGGGGGACTTTCCGTGCTTTGTGTGTTCGCTATTTTTGAGTTCTTCGTACCAGCATATCTACCGGATATTGGAATTGTGGCTTGGCCATTTGGTAGATGGTACTTCTTGGTGGGTGCAATGGTAGGCTTAGCAGTACTGATGGGATGGTGGGGAAGCCGTTTAGCCTCCCGTAAGTACATCGCAGAAACCTATATATCAGGTAGCTAAAGCTCTTTATTAATTAAGCTTTAGCTTTTTCCTTTTCTTCTTTTAAGTCTTCTTCGGTAATAATACCTGCTTCAATTTGACGCTCACGGCATGCTTCTTCGTCTTTGCAAGTGCCATAAAAATGTAGCGAATGAGACTTTATGTTCATGCCGTGAAGTTTGCCCAGCATGTTTTGGATTTCACCAATTCTAGGGTCGCAAAATTCAAGCACATGGCCGCAGTCATTACAGATAATATGATCGTGCTGCTGATAAGCATAGGCGCGTTCATAATAGTACTGACTTTTACCAAACTGCTGACGCTGAACAAGTCCACATTCAACCAATAGGTCAAGCGTGTTATAAACCGTTGCTCTCGAAACGCGTGTGCGTGCTTCCTTCATACGGTAGAAGATATCATCGGCATCGAAATGACCGTCTGCGCGATATATTTCTTCCAATACCATGAATCGCTCAGGTGTTTGGCGTTGGTTATGTTCCTTCAGGTACGACCTGAAAATCTCTTTTACGAGATGTATTGTATCTTCGTGTGCGGGATGTGCCATAGTCTAAAAATTTGTGTTAATATAAGACTTGTTTTGGTGCATTTGAAACTCCATGTATTTCAAATCAAGAATGGTATATTCCCAAGGTTAAATAGTTCAACAAAAAACAGAGTTATGCCCACGATTATTCCTTTTGAAACAATTGCTGATATTCCAGTTAACCTAGCAAATAAGTACGTAGGTAACCAAAAGGCTGCATTTCATTTTAAACCTAATCCGACTTCAAGCTATACCCCCATATACTGGGATCAAGTAATTGAAGATGTTGAATCGTTAGCTTCTTATATGATTCATAAAGGAATAGCTAAGGGCGATCGCGTTGGTATTCTAAGTGAGAATAGATATGAATGGGCTGTGGTAGACCTGGCACTTCAAATGATTGGAGGAATAAATGTATCACTTTACACCTCTCTTCCTTCTGGGCAGTGCGAATTCATTCTTCAAGATTCAGACACTAAACTATTTTTCGTATCAACAGGTATTCAACTTAAAAAGGCAGTAGAAGTATTTGAGAACTGTGAGCATCTTGTTGAAGTGGTAGCATTCGATACCCCAAAAAATAAAAAACATGCTGAATTAGAATATGTTCAGTTGTTTGATGATGTTGTAAACGAAGGAGCTAAATGTTTAGCGAAGTATAAAGATGAAATCAAAGCGAGAGTAAAAGCGGTTACTCCCGAAGATATATCTACACTTATTTATACTTCAGGAACTACAGGTCGGCCAAAAGGAGCCATGCTTACGCATCACAACATTGTTAGCAATGTAAAGGCGGCCACGCAGCACATATACTGGGATGAGAACGATCGTTTGTTATCTTTTTTACCATTATGCCACTCTTTTGAGCGAACAGCTGGTTATTACGCAATGATAGCCTCTGGAGCTGAAATCTACTATGCAGAAAGTGTAGATACGGTTTCTAAAAATATGCCGGAGGTAAAACCAACGGTAATGATTAGTGTGCCTCGCTTGTTCGAGAAAATTTATAACCTCATTGTTAAAAGTGTAGAAGAGGGAAGCGATACCAAAAAGAAGATATTTAATTGGGCTGTTGAAACAGGGCGAAAATATGCTGCGGGGAAAAGAGGTATTGTTTCATTACAAAAGAAAATTGCGGATAAACTCGTATTCGATAAACTAAAAGAACGTACAGGTGGAGAAGTTCGATTGTTCGTATCAGGTGGAGCGGCGTTACCTCCTGAGATTGACGACTTTTTTAAGGCTGCTGGCTTAACCATTTTACAAGGCTATGGACTTACTGAAACCTCACCTGTAATGGCTGCAAATCGAGTTGGTGAAGAAGTAACAGGCGTGGTGGGAGCTGTAATACCAGGGGTAACAGTAGGTATTATGGATTTAGAAACTCATGAAGTTATAGCACAGATCAGCGGTGAAGATTATCCAACTACTTTGTCATCTGAAGCGGGTGAAATTCTTTGTAAAGGTCCTAATGTTATGAAAGGATACTGGAATAATGAAGAAGCCACCAAAGAGATGATAGACGAGGATGGATGGTTGCATACGGGTGATGTTGGTAGATTCGTAGAGGGTAACCTCAAGATTACTGACCGAATTAAACATATGATTGTGAATGCAGGTGGTAAGAATATCTATCCAGGTCCAATCGAAGATATGTTTAAAACGAGCAAATGGATTGATCAGATAGTGGTAGTAGGAGAGGCTCAGAATTTTATGGCGGCTTTGATTGTACCAGACTTCGAAGTACTTGCTAAATTCGCTAAAGACCAAGGCTTAGATTATAAAACGAATGAAGCACTTATTGGCCATAAAGAAGTGATAGATATGTTTAAGAAAGAAATCAGAGCATTTTCAAAAGAGCTCGCTTCTCATGAGAAAATTCGTGATTTCCGTTTATTACCTAATGAATTTACTGTGGAAACCGGCGAGATAACTCCAACAATGAAAGTGAAGCGAAGAGTAATAGCGGAAAAATATGCGGCTCAAATTGAAGATATCTTCAAGGATGATAAAAACTAGAAGTGAAGCTACTCTACATCCCTTTAATCAAAAAAGCCCATTATAGGGCTTTTTTTGTATGATACAGTCAATGTTTGAGTTCAATAAATTAGAACCAACCCGCTCCATCAACAGTGAATGGCCATGGAATGGATGAAAGAATAATCAATAAGCCTAAGGTGTAGAATAAGGCTGTTTTTCTAAATTTCGCTGTACCCTCAGTGGTACGTTTTGCGAGGGAAAACCCAAGCGTGATGATAATGATAGCAATAATCATCATGCTCATGTGCTCTACGGTATAGAACCTATAGATTTCATTTTGAATGGCACCTTCAGCAAATGATACTTTAGGGCTTATGAAGTATAAACCTAAGCCTAATAGTAATTGGATATGTGTGGCGATAAGCGCAAATAAGGCAATTTTCTTATCCCCAGCTGTATATTCTTTTTTGCCGAACCAACCCGAAAATGCTTTAATGATGGCCAACACGAGGAGTACAAGTACTACCCAACGTAAGCCTGAATGTGCGTGTAATAATCCGTTATACATAGTGGTATATTTAGTATTTAAGTATTGTAAGGTCTTTATTCATGCGTTTGCATAATTTCTTCAAACGTCGCTCATTTACTCCAAGGTCGTAATAACCGTCACGACTTGCACTTCTAAAATGTGCAGCACTTCCTTCTCCATGTGATTCTACTTTAACCTTCACATCATCTTTGAATCCCATTAATGGTATTACAAATACAGCATGAATGGATAGATTTTCAACGTCCATGTCTAATTCCTTTGCACCCATCTTAGTTAGATGATTATGTATAACTTTTAGGGTTGTAGAAGGTGAGTTTTTCAAAAGAACGGTTCTACGAGCACAGTTAGGTGAATTGGGGCAGGATGGAAGGGGATTGGGTGGTAGTGTCATATTGGATGATAGAATCTAAATCGAATTAGTTGAGATGTATGTTAGAATAACTCGTTTAATAATGATTCAGTTTCTTCAATCGTACTCGTGATTTTGAAAAGAGATCTGTTATCGGCTCTCACAAAATCCTGTTCGATGGCTGTTTCCATGAACTGTACTAAACCATCAAAATAGCCTTTAACATTTAAGAGAATAATTGGTTTGTTATGTATTCCAAGTTGGCGCCAAGTTAATATCTCAAAGAACTCATCTAGTGTTCCAAAGCCACCCGGAAGAATTACAAAAGCATCTGACTTTTGTTCCATCAATGCTTTGCGAGTGTGCATATCGGGTGTCTCATACGTTTCAGATATACCCAAATGAAGGACTTCACGTTCTTTGAGGGCGGTGGGTATAATGCCAATTACATGGCCATTTCGATCAATTACGGTATCGGCAATTTTGCCCATAACCCCCACATTACCGCCGCCATAAACCAATCCTAGTTTATTTTGAGCTAAGAACTCCCCAAGTTGATTGGCAACTTGAATTAAATCAGGATCTTTAGGAGTTCTTGAACCACAATACACACAAACATTTTTCATCATGCGTTATTGAACATTCGAGTGAGTACGCTGTTAAGCTTTTCAGCAAAATAGATTACTTCTTCTTCCGTATTATTTTTTCCAAAACTTACTCTAATGCTCGATTTGGCTAAATCGTCTTGAACGCCCATTCCACTTAATACATGTGAAGGTTCAACAGCACCCGAGGTACAGGCTGAACCATTGGAAACGCAGATACCATCTATATCTAAGTTAAGAAGTAACATTTCACCATCAATACACTTTCCAGATTTGTCGGAAAATGAAAGATTTAGAATATGAGCAACGCCATTCTCTGGATTACCATTGATAGAGTAATCAAAGTCATAAGAGTCTAATTTCGAAAGTAGTAGAGAGCGGAGTTCCTTAAATTTCTTTGTGTTCTCTTCCATGCTATTCACAGAAAGCTCGAGTGCTTTAGCAAATCCAACCACACCCGGTACATTTAATGTGCCACCACGACGGCGACGTTCCTGTGAGCCACCTGTCATCCAGGGCAACCAACGCGAGCCATTGCGCACATACATAATACCAATGCCTTTTGGTCCATAAATTTTATGGCCACTTCCGCTTAAAAAGTCTACTCCAAGCTCATCAACATTTACAGGGATTTTCCCAATACTCTGAACAGAATCAGTATGGAATGGAATACCTCTTTCTTTGCAAAGTGCTGCGATTTCACTAATGTGATTGATGCAACCAATTTCATTATTCACATGCATGATGCTCACTAATGCTGTTTGATCGCTTAATTGCTCGGCAACAGCTTCGGCAGTGATAGTACCACAATCAATTGGCTTCGCGAATTTTGGAATAAACCCATCCATCTTCGACATCTCTACAGGGTGAAGTACAGCATGATGTTCTAATTCCGAACTCACTACTTCTTTTTTCCCGCCCGCAACTTTCAGCACTCCTTTGATAACAGCGTTGTCGCTTTCTGTTCCACCCGAAGTAAATATTATTTCCGACGGTTCAGCACCTAATACTGAAGCCACATATTCCCGAGCATCTTCTAAGGCTACTTTAGCTCGTTGACCTAAATGGTGAGCGGAGTTTGCGTTACCAAAATCAGAACGCATAAATGGAAGCATTGCTTCAAGAACATGTTCATCTAATGGGGTAGTGGCTGCGTTATCGAAATAGACAGTATTCATGATATAATTTTAAGCTGAAAAACAGCCATGAAAATATCCAAATTGTGCTTGAATGTCATGCATAAAAAAAGCCTTCCGAAGAAGGCTTTTAAAAGTTTTACTTAATGAGTGTGAGTCGTTTAGATTTGATGACTCCATTCGCTTTCAAGCGATATATGTACATACCACTTGCAAATCTGGAAGCGTCCCAACTTACACTATGTGTACCAGCCGAAATTCGACCATTTAATAGTGTTGCCACTTTTTGACCAAGCATGTTATATATGGTCAATTCTACATCTCCCGCTTTATTGATGGAGAATGGAATGGTAGTAGCAGGGTTAAACGGATTCGGATAGTTTTGACCTAAGTCAGTGCTTTCAGGAATATCCGCTTGCTCTCGTTCATTTGATACGTTCAGTTGCTCACTAATTAAGACACTTGTTTCAGCGTTAATGAGATAGTTAGCATCTTCGTACTCATAATGTCCTGTTTCCTTGTTCTTAGTAACTTTGTTAAGGTGTACAATCCAGAATACTTGAGAACTATCAGCGCCCTCTGATAACTCCCAGAATCTATTGCCTAATGCAACATGCACATCTATACGTACTAAGTCGAAGTCCCAACGAAGGTAATCAATAAATTCTTGAGCACCTTCTTCCTTAGCTCTAGTTAAAGCACTGTCACTGTCGATCACTGCAGTTGGAATAGGCTCTAAGTCTGCATAACCAACACCTGTAGGGAAGTAACTTCCAGGATTTGGGAACTCCTCATAATCTGCGCGACCATCACTACTCACATTAATAGCGGTTTCAGCTCCAGCCGTAGTTGAATAGTATCGGAAGTCAAAGTTATAGAATTTACCCTGTTCACCAGCTGAAACAGACTCAGTTGCAGCTCCTTTGAAATACATATCGTTATTATCGAGTTCAGGATTACGATAAATAGTCGCGTATGCATCAATCAAATAAAGTTGATTGTCAGATTGAATAGCTATTGCTTCTTCATCAGCATAAACTTTTGCTTCTGATGCTAGAATTGGGTCATTGTTTTCAGTAACAGAACCTAAAAATGCTCCCGAAACAAAGTCGAATACACTTACCAGATCTTGATAGGTATGTTCTTGTATATCTTCGCGGTATTTTTCACTCTGATAGATAGTAGCCCAAACTGGTCCTGTAGTTGATATACCCTCAGGTACAAGCCACGGAGCATTAATCGCTATATACTCTAAAGCAACAAAGTCAGGAGAGCCTTCTACTCTAAATTCAGCACCGCCATTTGCCTCAGTTGAATCTGCAATTGCATCAGAATCTTTCATGGTGCTTGGTAGAGCTTCTAAATCACTAAATGATTTATCAGATGGGAAATCAAGATCATCCTCAATCATAGCCACATCTAAAGTATCATAAGAGCCCACACCAAATGGGTTTACGTTGAAACGAATAGCTGTAGATGTTGAAGACTCATAGTATACTAAGTCCCAAAACTCAGCTTTACCCGTTGCAGCAGTAGCCATATCGGTTTCAGTTTGAGCTTTAAAGATGCTTTTCTTTGGACCATGATCATGCTCATGATTTTCATCTTCTTTGTAATCAAGTAAGTACTCTTCACCTATCATTAAATAAAGATCAAGATTTGCACTTACCGCTTGAACGGTGCTTGCAGATAGTTGAATTGCTTCAGATGCAGTAACAGGCACAAAATCTTTCATACTTAAACCGATATCAGTAAGGTTTGATCCTGAAACTGAAATCGAATTCAACGCACCATCTCCATCTGGATCATAGATACCAATTGCTGATGGAGTTTCTTGGAAACTATCAACCAAAAGGTCGATAGAAAGTGGGAAGTAAGTGCCATCGGCTACACCATTAAGTGTGTAACTTCCTGTTGATGGATCGGCTAAAGTTGCAACTGCGATATTGAAACCAGGACCTTCTGGCATCTCATCTACACGTTGCTTCATTGGGCCTTGATCATGTTCCTCTTCTTCTGTGAAAGGGTTTTCTGTAAAGAGTGCGACAAGCATACTCTTTGGTAGTTCAGTTGCTTTTGCTTGAGGTTCAGTTACTGTACCAGAAACGGTAGTCGCAGCTCTAGTAGAAGAGGTAGAATAATTTAATACATAAGGCTCGGCTAAATCACCACCTGCAGAACTCTTAGCACGGCTTACTATCCATACATAATCGGTATTAGCTTCATGCTGTACATAGAATGTAACCGTTCTACCAGCGTTCGAGATATCAAATTCGCTTAAGAAATATGGACTATATGGGAATACTAATATCTCTGCTCCCTCAAATTCATATTTGTCTTCATTGAAACGAATTGGAGCATCAAAGTTAAATACTACAGAGGATTGCATACCTACTCCAACAGAATCATTTACAGGAGTGCTTGAAGTTACTTTGAATGGGTCTCCATCTTCTACTTTGTTACCCGCTTTATATAGTATGTTTCCTGTATTAGCATCTATGTAGAATACCAATGAATCACTCTGGAAATCATAATTATGATCATAGGTTGGACTAGTTGGTTGTTTGTATTGGTAGAAGCTACCCGACATTGAATAATAAGCCACTCTCCAATATTGTGGGGCTGTGGTATCTGGACCTAATGGGTATTCCCAATAAACATCTCCAACTAACATTTCAGCATATCCGAAACTTTCTGCCCCCATCATATCACGGAACGCAGCTCCACCATTCATCTCTGCAATTGCAGCAGCACTATCACTATCTATGGTGTAAGAAAGTGCGTCCATCGTTGAAGGCTCAACGGGGATTTCTAATTGTGCTGCAGTAACGGTGTCGGAAATTTGAACACTTATAGGAGTAACTATTACTTCATACACAACATCGTTGGTGGTGTCGTAGAAGAACATATCCCAAAATAAATTTTCACCAGAACTTATGTCTGCAAATAGGAATTCAGGATCCTCTGTATTCATGCCTTTAAAGGCCATCTTCATAGGAGGCATTTGTTGCTGTGTAGCAAGAGGAAACTCTGATACACCAACTAATAAATGTATGTCGCTACCAAAATTTAATCCAGTAGTTCTTGCTTCAGCTTCGCTTAATGCAAGAGGTTCAATCACTACTTTTCTTAAATCAATGCTACTCAATGTATCATTTGATACAGTAGTAGCAGACACTATCACTGAATCTAATTGAAAGTCTTGATCTTCATCATGCAAATAAATTTCAGGGTAACCTTGTAATGGTTGGTCCATTAAATGCATGTCGAAACCAACTGCGAAATAATCCCCTTCACGAACAAATGGAATGGAATAATTCCCTGTCTGCGGATCAACAAAGGCAACATTAACTGATTCGAACCCATCTGGCTCAGATCCATTATTTACATCGTCGTTAACATTAGCTGTAAGCCCTTCTGTAGTTAAACCTACAATGATACCTGCAAAACCCTCTTGAGATTGCTTGTTAAGGGTTTGTGTATCCACTGTACCTGTTACCGTATATCCACCTGCGGTAGTATTAGTGGTAAAGCGAACCAATGAAGGGGCATCTAACTTGTCACCATCAGCTGCTACGGCATCCAATATCATTAATGAATAATCAGTATTAGCAGCAAGGTTCACCGTTAAATGCATACTTAGGGAATCTTCTGAAACCCCAATTGCAGAAATTGAAACTGAATCTTCAGGAAAAATTACGAAAGGCCCCTCAGTGCCTGTAACGAATTCATCCAGTTTAATTTTCTTGTTAAAGGTTACCGTTATGGTGTCGGTATCAACAGCAACATCACCGTGAGCGGGAGTGGTTGATGTTATGGATAATTGTTGGGCATGAACATTTATCCCTACCCCAATTAAAAAGATTAGTAGTAACAGTTTTTTCATAATACTCCATGTAATTATTGTCTAATAAAAAATAACCGAAAAAGATGGTCAAAGCTCCTTATTTTATTCATTCCTACAGTCGAATGAGTAAAGTTCAAAGCTGAACTATTAAGTTATTTTAAATTATAAGACTGTCAAGAATAAAAATCCTTACAAAATTTATGGCAAAACTTACCTTAAACGACCTCCAACTAAAAGATAAGAAAGTACTTATGCGCGTTGACTTTAACGTGCCACTAAAAAACGGGGTAATAACTGATGACAATCGAATTGCGCAAGCTTTACCATCTATCCAATATGTTTTAGACCAAGGAGGCTTACTAATATTAACTAGTCACTTAGGTAGGCCAAAAGGTGAACGCAATGAAGAATATTCATTGAAGCCAGTAGCAGAACACCTTAAAACTTTAGTGAATACCACAGTTCATTTTGCCAACGATTGTATTGGGGAAGAAGCTGAGACTGCAATCAATAGTGCGAAAGCTGGAGAGATTGTACTTCTTGAAAATGTACGATTTCATGCGGGAGAAACTTCAAATGATGAAGACTTTGCCCAAGCATTATCTAAGCATGCTGATGTTTTTGTAAACGATGCTTTTGGTACTAGCCATAGGGCACATGCTTCAGTAGCAGGTGTTACAAAATTTGTAGAACAATCCGCATCAGGTTTCTTACTCGAAAAAGAGATTAAGTATTTAGACGAAAGTGTGAATACTCCGGAACGACCGTTTGTGGCTATTTTAGGTGGAGCAAAAGTTTCTGACAAAATTGGGGTAATTGAAAACCTTCTCTCAAAAGTGGATACTATCATCATTGGAGGTGGAATGACCTACACTTTTTATAAAGCAAAAGGACTACCTATTGGGAATTCACTTCTTGAGGAAGATAAAGTAGAACTTGCAAAAGAGATTCTCGAGAAAGCTGAAAAAGCAGGAGTGAATCTGATGTTACCGCTTGATTCGGTTGTTGCTCGTGAGTTTAGTAATGATGCTGAAAATGAAGTGGTTGATGAAGATGGAATTGAAGATGGATGGATGGCTCTAGATATCGGCCCACAGTCTGCCATTGCATTTGGGAACGTAATAAAGAGCGCAAAAACAGTGCTTTGGAATGGACCAATGGGTGTGTTTGAAATGAGTAATTTTGCAGATGGTACTTTTGCGGTAGCAGAAGCACTTGCAGAAGCTACTCAGTTTGGCGCAACTACAATAATTGGTGGGGGCGACTCGGCGGCTGCTATTAAGGCATCAGGTTTGAGTGAGAAAGTATCCCACGTTTCTACCGGTGGTGGAGCAAGTTTAGAATACCTAGAAGGAAAAGTATTGCCAGGTGTTAGTCACCTTAGTGATGTTTAAAACTTCTTTTAGGAAGGGTTTAGCGATATAAACCGCAAAGTAAAAGAGCTTCTTATTTCATAGTAAGAAGCTCTTTTTTTGGCCTCAATTTTCTATTGGCCGAATATTTCATTCAAATACGCGGCCATTCTATAACCTGACAATGCCATTTGTTTTTGAGCTATAGTATATGCTTCCTTTTTGTATGCAGCAGGTGGTTGTTCATTCTGCTTTAGGTAAGATGGATAAACCTTATTCATGGTTAATTGTTTACCCTCTTCATTCCACTTGGTAGCATCAGCCAATTCAACACTATTGCTTAAGCTCTTTTTAGAATGCTTCTCCGTAATCTGTTTTGCATTAGATAAGTAGTAGTCGAAGTCTTCAACATTTTCTGCTTTAGGGTTCGCTACATCTAGAATGCCATCCCAAAATGCATGTAAGTTCCAAGGCCATTCATCACCTAAACGGAATCTGTTTCCACCTAAGTCGCCTTCTGGAGAATCGGCGTTAATTTGCGATGTGTTATGCAATGGCATGTGGATATCACCAATTAAATGGAGAACCCATGCAATCTGTACTGCTTTATCCGCATCGCTAACATTAGGGTCAGCTAGAGTTTTTTTGAAGTAAGTAATACGTTCAACAATGTTCTCGTCTTCAACAGGTCCATCAGCTTTAACCGGACCATTCTCAGTTTGCTTCCAGTAACTACCAATGTAGTGCCAATGGCCTTTGTGATATTTCTCGTAGCGAACTTTCTCATCACGGTCTCTTACAATATCAGGCCAATAAGCGGCACCCATAAAGAACTCCTTTTCAGCGAATTCGGATGAGGTATCGTAAAGATCAGTCAGGTCAGAATCTTTAGGAGCTTGCTTAAGAATTTCAATAATTCTGTTTTTAGCAGTAGGGGTTAGATTTTCCCATGCAATAGCTGCTATAACTCGATGGCCCGTTGAATTCCAACTAAATCCAGGAATCGGTTGTAAGGAAATAGTGAGTAAGAATGAAAGTAGTAGAGTGGTTGCAATGAACTTCTTCATATAGGTAAGAAATACGTTGAGGTAGATAGTTAAATAAGATTGGTGTACAAAATAAAGAAAAGCAGAACCAATAGCGGGGTACTAACGGTAATTGTTATGTAAACATTTTGTGAAGTGATGCTCTTTTAATTTTCCATAAAACGGTAAAAAAAAGAAATATTCAAAATGGAAAATATATTTATTTAAAATTATGTTGTTCAAAACACAGACGATAAAGCAAAGGGGAAGTATGATAAAGCATATACTATGTACAGTATCACTTATACTGTTATTTGGGGGAAATACATTAGGTCAAGCGAAGAAATTTGGTGATGTTTCCAATGCAGAGTTAGAAATGACGGTGGCGGATATCGACTCGTCAGCTAATGCAATAGTCTTATTTGATAAAGGCGTAGCATCTATCGATGCAAACTTAGAAGTAAGGTTTAAGCGTCATGTTCGGATCAAGATATTAACCGATCAAGGACTTGACGAAGGGGATATTTCAATAACCTATAGGGATGACGATCCGGATCAAAAAATTACAGGAATTAAAGCGGAAGCTTATTATTTGGAAAACGGCAAAATTCGAACTACTAAAGTAGGCAGGAGAGATCGTTTTAGAAATGAAATTTCTGATACTTGGAGTGAAATAAAGTTTACAATTCCAGGACTTCGAAAAGGCTCTGTATTCGAATATGAATATGAAATGAGATCAGAAACGCCTACCGATGTTCCAGATTGGTATTTCCAAAAAAGTATTCCAGTACTATGGAGCGAGTACATTGTTAAAATACCAGATTGGTTCAATTTTTTAACTTATAACCGAGGTTATCATCCATTCGAAGCCCAGAGAGTAACGCCTTATTCAGAAAGTTCTAGTGTGCGTTATACAAATTCGTATGGTCGTACGGTATCAGGTATAGCTGATATGAAAGGCAAAGAGTATCATTATATCATGAAAAATGTGCCGGCGATTGAAGACGAGGATTACTTGAATGCTCGAAGCGACTACTTAGCGCAGGTTAAGTTTCAACTCTCATCGTATCAATTTCCTGGCGAAGGATTAGTTCCCGTTCTGGATACATGGCCAAAATTAATTGAAGCTATACATGAATCTAAATACTTCGGAAGTAGACTGAAGTCGAATAAGTTATTTAAATCAAAGGTTGCTGAGATTATAGAAGGAATTTCTGAACCTAAAGCTCAAATGATCGCTATCTATGAACATGTAAGTGAAGTGATGGCTTGGGATGAAAGCTTTGGTACTTATATCGATGATGATTTAGATGATATCTATGAAAGAGGTACGGGGTCATCGTCTGAAATCAATATGATTTTGATTCAGATGCTCCGAGAAGCAAATATCGATGTAGAACCTGTATTAATTAGTACAAAAAATCATGGTTCAGTAATAGGTTTATACCCTATACAAAATCAGTTTAATCATACCCTTGCTTACGTTAAACTTGATGGCGAAACCATTCTTTTAGATGCCAAGAATGATCGAAGACCATATAATGTGCTTCCATCTTCTGTACTGAATGGTATGGGCTTACTAATCAACGAAGAGGCCAAAGTAGAATGGATACCACTTACAACAGGTACGCTCAATACTATTACAGACTTCCTTTCCTTAAAAGTAGACGAGAAAGGCAACGGGGTAGGAGTTCTTCAGTCTAAAAAGGCTGGGTTACCAGCTTATATATATAGCCTAGTGTTTGATGAAGAAACGAATAAAAAAGAAGATGAGGACTTTGATCTTAAAGAGGTAATAAAGAAGCAGAAGTTCAATAATAGTAACATCCGAATAGATTCATTAAATGTAGTGACGGATGAAGAGGATGAGTTTCTATTTAAAGTTGATTTCAATATCGATTTCGATTCTGGAAAAGATATTATTTATCTAGAACCTATGATCGTAGATGCGATTACTGAAAACCCTTTTAAAAAATCTGAACGTACCTATCCTATCGATTTTGAATACCCAATTAGTAGAAAAGGAACTATTCAAATTACTATTCCTGATGGGTGGGTAGTGGATGAATTGCCTGTAAGTACTAAACATGTATTACCTGAAAGTAGTGGGGGAGCAGTGAGGCTCATTCAGGCACAAGGCAACATAATTATGATTCGATATGAGTTTGCTATCAATAAAGAAAAATTCATGCCTGATAGTTACAGCAATATTAAAGCATTGTTTGAGCATTTAGTAGAGCGTAATACAGAGCCTATTGTAATTAAAAAAGGAACTACCAGTGATGAATAAAATTCTACTGCCTGCAATATCTATTGTACTATTTTTAAGCTGCTCTGCAGAGAAGCGTTTATTTGTAGGAAAAGATTTCTCTACTTCAAATTATGAGAATCTTTCAAGTAAAACGGAATCTATAATCCGAGAAAGCCATACTGAACTTGATATCCTTTCTTATGGTAAGGCACGATTAAAAGTTAAGTATGCGGCTACAATCCTTAATAAAAATGTGAAAGACTTAGCCCAATTGGTGGTGTACTACAGCTCTTTACAAAACATTGACTATATAAAAGCCAACATTATTGACGGTGATGGTAATTTAGTACAATCATACACAGAGAGTGATGCAAATGATTACAGCTCTTATGATGGCTTTAGCTTTTTTTCAGACAATCGTGTTAAAGTTCTTGATCTAAATTATAACCGTTTCCCATATACCATAGAAGTTGAATATCAAAAGAACCTGAATGGAACCCTATACTTTCCTGCGTGGTATCCACAAGATTTAAATCAAAAAGTGGAGTCAGCATATCTTAAGGTAATAGACCGAACTGGGGATGCAATTAGATATAAACTAGATAATTTCGATGTTGAACCTGAAATAGCCGACTTAAGCAGTGTAAAAGAGTACAACTGGCATGTCACTAATCTTGAGGCTGTGGATAGGGATCCTCTTGGTCCACCTGTTCAAGAGATATTACCTCGTGTATTATTGGCTCCAACCAAATTTGAAATTGAAGGTACTATTGGGAATGCTACTTCTTGGCAAGAGTTCGGTAAATGGTATCATGAGCTTGGAAAAGATGCAATGGAATTACCTGATGAAGCTAAAAGAGAGGTAGATCAGGTATTGCAAGGGTTAACAACCGAGCATGAGAAAGTGGAAGCACTTTATCGGTACATGCAATCGAAAACAAGATATGTGAGTATTCAATTAGGAATAGGAGGCTGGAAGCCATTTCCAGCTGAATATGTGTATAAAAACGAATATGGCGATTGCAAAGCTTTGACTAATTATATGCAGGCAATTCTGGAATATGCAGGAATAAATTCGAATGCAGTGCTTATTCGTTCTGGTTTAGATACTCCACCTATTGAAGCAGATTTTTCAAGCAATCAATTCAATCATGTAATCCTTCGCGTTCAGCTTTCAAATGGGGAAGTGGTTTGGCTAGAATGTACAAGTAAGTATTTCCCACCGGGGCATATCGGTAGTGCAAATGAAGGAAAAAAATCTTTGATGATTACCGAAGAAGGCGGGCAAATTATCGAAACACCTATTAGCACTTCTGATGAAAATACTATTTCTACATATTCTGAAATTCAGCTTCACGAGGATGGATTCGTTAATATGGATTCTAAGGTTCAAACCAAAGGCGCCATGCTTGAAAGAGTATTGAATATCTTAAAGCCTATATCAGATAATGCGCGTATTGACTGGCTGAAAGAGCAAATTGATGAATCAAGTGCTCAAAATCTCACAGCAAATTTTGATGGAATTGACAATCAGGAACCTAGCTTTCAATATACTATTGACATAAAAAATTACAGTTCAAATTCGTCAAATCGATTATTTGTACCTCTAAAAACTTACAACAGCATTGCAAGTGTAGGACTAGATTTAGAACCTAAAAGAGCTCAAGTTGTTTGGCTAGATTATCCATATACCGAAGTAGATGAAGTGGTTTATAATATACCAGAGAACTATCAGCTCGAATCAGCCCCTGAAGATGAAACCTTTGAAAGAAATTTTGGGAAATATGAACTCTCATTTGAGTTAAAGGATCAGCAGTTAGTACAAAAGAGAGTGTTTGTACTGAATGAAAGAAAATTAGAAGCCGAACAGTATAATAGCTTCGTTCTTTTTCTTCGCCAGGTTAAAGACGCAGATAACCAACGGCTAGTTTTAAAACGCTCAGATTGAAAAAATATCATTAAGTAAATACTTAATGATTTAGAGCACTTGAAATTTTTTTTGTAAGGATTTCTTCAATGCATTGTCTTACCTTGCAAACAAAATAATTTGAGGTATACGTAATGAGTTCACTAAATAAAGCACAATTAATCGGACGTCTAGGACAAGATCCTGAAGTACGCTACACGCAATCTAATACTGCAGTTGCTACATTAAGCATCGCAACTAGCGAACGCTATAAAGACAGCAATGGCGAGCAGCAAGAAAAAACAGAATGGCACCGAGTAGTAGCTTGGGGAAGACTAGCTGAAATTTGTCAGCAATTCCTAACCAAAGGTTCATTAGTATATATTGAAGGCCCGATTCAAACCCGCCAATGGGAAGACAACCAAGGCCAAAAAAGGTATACTACTGAGATTAAAGCTTTGCAAATGACCATGCTTGATAGCAAAGGAAGCAACAGTGGTGGAGCACCTGCGGGTGGCGGTAACACTGGCAATGCACAGAATCAAAACCAACCTATGTCAAGTAATGTTGAGTTAGGTAGTAACTTTGATGACATGGACGATGACCTTCCTTTCTAAATAGGTCGTAAATATTTATGAAAAGCGGTGTCAGGTTACTTTCACCGCTTTTTTTATTTTGTATGGAAGTAAGTCCTCATTAAATTCAATCTCATCAATTAAGATTATACATTGAGTACCTTAGACGAACCACATAGTTATTACCTAGCTTCACATATGGGCTTATCCATGTCATCTTCAGGCGAAGTTGATACCATCGTTGTTTCAATCCAAATCCTAATAATGATTTTAGGGCTTCTGTTCTCAGCAGTGTTTTCAGGGTCTGAGGTAGCTTTTTTCTCACTTTCTTCAAGGATGGAAGACCTTACCAATCCATCTACTCCCCACGCAGGTGATTCTAGAATAATTAGTATGCTAGATAAACCACGTCGTTTATTAGCTACCATTTTGATAGGCAATACCTTTGCGAATATCCTGGCTTCGGTGATGGCAGCCGTATTAACGGGTACTTTAGTCGCTCAATTTGGACTCTCTGAGGTTATAGTTTTTACAGCAGAAGTGGTGGTTTTAACCTTTATGATTTTAATTATCAGTGAGATTACTCCAAAGATTATTGCGATCAATAATCCACTTACTGTTTCAAGGCGTTGGAGTACGTTCATCTACATTTTGTTTATTCTCCTCAAACCCTTTGCCAAACTGATAGCCGATGGCACTATAGTTTTAGAGCGATATCTGCCGAAACCTTCCAATAAAATGACTTCTGAAGACATTAAAACAATGGCTGAGGTAAGTGAACAGGAAGGTTCTATAAAAGAAGATGAACGTGAGATTATTGAGAATGTAATTGAGTTCGGGAATATCACTGTTCGTGAGATTATGACCTCTCGTGTGAATGTAATTGCAGTATCGATTGATGATGCATTGTCGGATGTAATCAACATCATCCAGGAGAAAGCCTTATCTAGAATGCCATTATATGAGAATGATTTAGACAATATTCTTGGTGTTATATATGCGAAGGATATCCTGCCGTATTTGAATGGGGATAAGGAAGAACCTTCTTTCAACTGGAAAACCATTTCAAGAAATGCATTGTTTATACCTGCTACCAAAAAACTTGATGACTTGTTAAGAGATTTCCAACAGGAAAAAACCCACATGGCAATAGTGGTAGATGAGTATGGTGGGACGGAAGGAATCGTAACGATGGATGATATCCTTGAAGAAATCGTAGGTGATATCACCGATGAATCATCTGATGATGTACAGCTTTATACACAGTTTAAAAATGGAATTTACATCTTCGATGCTAAAATTGATTTAGATGACATGGAAGATGTGCTTTCATTAGATCTAACATCCGAAGATGATGATTTTGAAACGCTTGGTGGATTAATTTATCACCTAACAGAAAGCTTGCCTACCGTTGGCGAACGGATTACTTACAAAGGATTAGAGTGCACCGTACATTCGGTTCAAAATAATAGAATTAAAAAAGTTCGTGTAAAGATCATTGAAAAACTAGAGACTGCGATTAATAGCAGTTCATAATTCATGACTCACCGTATTCAAGTACAAGAAAATTTCGATCTATCTAAATTCACAACCATGGGAGTGTTGTGTAAGGCTTCACATTTTGTTGAAGTACATAGTATAGATGAACTTAAAGAAGCGCTGAACTTCGCACACCAACATATTTTGAATGTGCTCATTTTAGGGGGCGGAAGTAACCTGCTGTTTATCAAAGATTATGAAGGTTTAGTAATTCATGTAGATCTAAAGGGCATAGAGGTGATTGAGGAGGATAACTCATCAGTTACTATAAAAGCGGCAGCGGGCGAGATTTGGCACGACTTAGTGTTGATGGCCGTATCAAATAATTGGGCGGGCATTGAAAATTTATCTTTGATACCGGGTTCGGTTGGGGCAGCACCCATCCAAAACATCGGGGCTTACGGCGTTGAGTTAAAAGACACTTTCATATCACTAGAGGCTCTTGAGCGATCAACTGGCAAGGTACAAACGTTCACCAAAGAAGAGTGCAAGTTTGGGTATAGAGATAGCATTTTCAAAAATGAGGCAAAGGGTAATTATATCATTACCTCTGTTCAACTGAGGTTGCAAAAAAACGGTAAGCCTACATTAGAGTACAAAGCCCTAAAAGAGTATTTATCAGAGAGAGAAATTGATAACCCAAGTATCCGTGAGGTTAGCCAAGCTGTAATAGCAATCAGGCAAAGTAAACTCCCCGATCCTGATGAAATTGGGAATACAGGAAGCTTTTTTAAAAACCCTGTGATCTCAGCTACGCAATTCAAGCAACTGGAAGCTGAGTATCCTACAATCCCATCGTATAAAATTTCAGACACTCATATTAAAGTTCCTGCTGGTTGGCTTATAGAGCAAGCAGGTTGGAAGGGCAAAAGAAAGGGGGATGCAGGAGTGCATAGTAAACAAGCTTTAGTTCTTGTGAACCATGGAAATGCAACGGGAGAAGAAATTTGGAACTTAGCACACGCAATTCAACTTTCAGTAAGTGAGAAGTTTAATATATCCTTGACACCTGAAGTCAATATTATTGGATAAATGTAGATCTTAGTACAAAATCGGGAGAATGATGAAAGCGATTAAAATTTTATGTTTAATAGTTATCACAGGGTTGGTTATGCCATCTTGTGTGAGTATTCAAACGAGTCCTGTCTCGGGCAATAAACGAGCTTATGGATATTCATGGGAAGAAGAGAAAAAGATTGGCCAACAATCTGACAATGAAATTGTAGCTCAATACGGCCTTTATAATGACGAAAGATTATCAAATTATGTGAAGGCCTTGGGGGATGAATTACTTGAGGTAAGTCACTTTAATAGAGAAGACACCCCGTCGGAGTACAAAAATACAGATTTTACTTTTAGAGTTTTAAATAGCCCTGTTGTGAATGCCTTTGCGCTTCCTGGAGGGTATGTGTATGTAACCCGTGGACTTTTATCTCATTTAGATAATGAAGCTCAGTTGATGGTGGTATTAGGTCATGAGATTGGGCACGTTGCCGCACGTCATGCTTCTCAAAGAGCTGCAGAACAGCAAGTAGGTCAGTTAGGAATTATCGGTGCTGCAGTACTGGGCGAGAGTTTTGGACTTGATGGGGGAAATATTCTACAAGTGAGTAGCCAAACGGCTCAATTGCTGTTTCTACAATACAGTAGAGACGATGAGAGAGAAAGTGATAGGTTGGGGGTAGAGTACTCTGCAATGCAAGGCTATGAAGCCGCTGAAGGGGCAGAGTTTTTTAGATCTTTAAAGCGAATATCAGATCAATCTGGCCAAAGTATTCCATCGCATTTATCCTCCCACCCCGATCCCGGTGAAAGAGAACAAACCATTCCTGAATTAGCTCAAAAATGGGAATCTGAAGGGTATGAACAAACTATTGTGGATGCCGATGAATATCTGCAGATGATTGATGGGATGATGTTTGGTGAGAACCCGCGTGAAGGATTTGAGAGTAATGGAGTATTTTATCACCCTGATTTAGCTTTTCAATTCCCAGTTCCTGCAGGATTCCAAACCATTAACCAAGCCTCGGCGGTAATACTCGTCAATGAAGCTCAGGATGCAGTAATTCAATTCTCAATAGATTCAGAGAGTTCGAGTCCGGAAGAATCGGTACAAGCCTTTTTAAATCAAGAAGGTGTGAATACCCTTCAACAACAGAATCTAAATGCGAATGGTTACAACGGGTATCAAGCTCAAGCAAACGTTCAGCAAGAAGGTGGAACATTAACCATCGATATTTCTGCCATTAGCTATGGCGGTAATATTTATCGGTTTTTAAGCTATACAACGGCAGGTCAATTCTCTGATTATGAGCAGGTGTTTAATAGCGTGCCACGTGGATTTGACCGTGTAACTGATCAATCTATACTAAATGTTGAGCCTGTTCGATTACAAGTAATAAGGGCTTCACGTACAGCTAAATTTTCGGATCTAGTTTCAACTAATTTACCAATGAACATTACCCTAAATGAGGTGGCAATCATAAATCAAGTTGAAGTTGATGAAGTGATTCAACAAGGAAGTTGGTTGAAAGTGCCGGTTCAGAATTAAGTTCATAGATTTGTTCTTCCGTATTTAACATCAAGGGAGTAAAAGCAGTATCTTTGAGGGAATCCTAACTTCAAAGTAATACTCTATTATGATCTCTCGATACGCTCGCAAAGAAATGTCTGAAATTTGGACCGAAGAAAATCAGTTTCAGGCATGGTTGGATGTTGAACTAGCATCATGTTGGGCATGGGCCAAGCTTGGTGAGATTCCCATGGAAGATGTAGATAAGCTGTATGAGAAAGCCACTTTCAAGCTAGAGCGCATCAAAGAGATTGAAGCCCAAACACGCCACGATGTTGTAGCTTTTACACGTGCCGTTTCTGAATCGCTGGGTGATGAAAAAAAATGGGTGCACTATGGCTTAACATCAACAGATGTTGTTGATACCGCATGGGGAGTTCGACTAAAGCAAGCCAATAAAATTATTCGTGAAGACCTAGAGCGTATCATCGATGTACTTGCTGAAAAAGCAAAAGCTCATAAATATACCGTAATGATGGGGCGTACCCACGGTATTCACGCAGAGCCAACAACTTTTGGTTTGAAATGTGCTCTTTGGTATGCAGAGATGAAAAGAAACTTAGAGCGTTTCGAGAAGGCCGCTGCTGATGTAGAATTTGGAAAGCTATCTGGGTCGGTTGGAACATTCGCTAATATCCCACCTGAAGTAGAGCAATATACCTGTGATAAACTTGGGCTGACTCCAGCTCCGATTTCTACACAAACTCTACAGCGAGATCGCCATGCTCATTATGTATCTATTCTAGCACTCATTGGTTCAACATTAGAGAAAATGGCCGTTGAAGTTCGCCATTTACAACGTAGTGAAGTACGTGAGGTTGAGGAGGCATTTCGAAAAGGACAAAAGGGTTCATCATCTATGCCTCATAAAAGAAATCCAATCAGTTCAGAAAATATTACTGGTTGTGCTCGAGTACTAAGAGGCTATATGGTTACCGCTTTTGAAAATATTCCGTTGTGGCACGAACGCGATATTTCTCATTCTTCCGCTGAACGTATCATACTTCCTGATGCTACCATCTTACTGGACTATATGCTTTCGCGTTTCGCTGGTGTAATGGAAAACTTGGTAGTATTTGAAGAGAATATGGAAGCGAATATCTGGAAGACCCAAGGACTAGTATTCTCACAAAGAATCTTAAACAAATTGATTGAGAAAGGCATTATTCGTGAAGAAGCATACGATGCGGTACAACCCTTAGCTATGGATTCATGGGAGAATCAAAAACTGTTTAGACCATTAGTTGAAGCGGATCCATTTATCTCCTCAAAGCTAAGCAAAGAAGAGATTGAAGATGCATTTGACCTAAAGCATCACTCCAGAAATGTGGATACCATATTCGAACGTGTGGGTCTACAATAACCCTCATTTACATAATATTGATAAAAGGCTGTAAGACTTGGAATTACAGCCTTTTTTTTTGGGTTAAAGGAATGCTCTAAAGATTTAAAAAGGGGTATTGTAAATAAATATGAATCTAATTTAAAAGTTCTCAACAAAAGACGTTAAGAGCATAAAGGGTTCTATAAATAATAAAGATCATGGGTAAAAAAATTCTTTCGTTTTATAAGCGCATTTCAAATTTAAAATGGCCTAAAACATATACAGGTAAGATTCTATTAATCGCTTTTTTTGGAACACATATTCCATTATTAACGCTTATAGCTTACTTAACTAGTGCCTATCCTGGCGAATTTATGCTGCCTGTATTGTTTGTAGCATTGCTTGCAACCTTATTGGGAACGGCACTAACATTAGTTCTACTGTATAAATTGTTGGAACCTATTCGGGTTACAAAACATGCTCTGGTTGAATACAGAAGAAATAAAGTAATTCCCAAATTACCCATCGATTATAGAGATGACGTGGGGAAGTTGATGCCGAGTACTCAACTGTGTATTGAACAGTTGGATGATCTATTGAAGTTGAAGAATAGATTGATTTCAATGGTTTCTCATGACTCAAAAACACCAATAAGTTCTATAAAATTAGCTTCTGAGTTAATTATTGATGAACTAGATGCTCCAGATTTAAATAAAGAAAATGTAGATAAGTACCTTGAAATTATAAATGTGAATGCTAAAAACTTTTTAGAATTCATGGATAACATGTTGAGTTTGGCCAAATTTGATGACGGAAAATTAGACATTGAAAAGACACCAATAGCTTTTGGGGAACTCGCTGAAAAAGTACAAGAGAATCATGAAATGTACTTTAAAATGAAGGAAATAAGCCTTGAGGTTATTAATGAATTGCCTAATAATGACATGCTATTAGTAGATCGTAGTAAGATAATGCCTGTTTTAAATAACTTAGTTCAAAATGCCATTAAGTTTACTAAGAGTGGAGATAAAATCACGCTTAAGGCTGAACGAGTTGACAATACACATTTAATTCATGTGATTGACGAAGGGATGGGAATACCAGATAATAAAATGAAAGATTTATTCTTAGCGTTTTCCAAGTCAACCGATGGTACACGCAACGAAAAGGGAACAGGTCTAGGCTTATGGATTGCAAAAGTATTTACGGAATTGCATGAGGGCAAGATTTACCTAGAAAGCACGAAAGGTAAAGGCACAACCTTCACAATAAAGCTTCCTATTGCGTAATCATTTTAAGCAATTCTGCTTTTTTAACTTTGCCGGTGGTAGTTCGTGGTAGACGATCTACCACTTTCAATTCCTTTGGAAGCTTAAAATCTGATAAGTCTTTTTTTAGAGTAGATCTTAGTTGAGCTAAATCGGGCGACTTCCCATTACTTAGTGTAATGATGGCTGTAATTTTTTGTCCCCATTCTTCATCAGGAACTCCAATAACAGCTACATCGGCAACACTTGGGATTTTAGCGATGGCCTCTTCAATTTCGAGAGGATTTACATTCTCGCCACCTGTTATAATCAAGTCGTCTCTTCGTGACTCAATAAATAGTTGTCCAAAGCCATTCAAATGGCCAAAATCACCTGTCTTGAACCAACCATCTTTATCAAAAACATTCTGATTGATCTCATCATTGTTAAAATAGCCATCAAATACTTGAGGCCCCTTTAACCAAATCATTCCTAGTTGGTTTCGCCCTAATTTTTTGCCTTTATCATCTCGAATTTGCATTTCATTAGGTGGAAAAATTTTCCCTACACTTTTTAATGGCGTATACATCCCAGATGGAGCCGTCATTGGATTAGCAAAAATTTGTGCACAAGTTTCCGTCATTCCATAGCTCGAAATAATAGGGATGCCACGTTCAACAGACTTTCTTAGCAAGTTTTGAGTGCTTGGTCCTCCTCCTAAAAGTATCGCTTTAAAATCACGATGGGTTTTAAACAAGGGATTATCCAGAAGCCTTTTTAACATTGTTGGGACAAGAGAAGCCGCTTGAAACCTGGGGTTTTCACATAAAAACTCAGTGACCATTTCCTCATTAAAATGCCCCATACGATAAATAGCTGAACCATAAATCAATGATCTATAGATGATGGAAATACCACCCACATGATTTAGGGGTAAACATAATAACCAGAAGTGATTCGGGTCTGGTTTAAAATTCTGGGCGGAAGAATAAGCTGCCGATAGAATTTGTCGACGTTTTAATGGAACAATCTTTGATCTTCCAGTTGTACCCGATGTGAAGAAATAACCAAAGATACTAGACTCGTCGAAAGAGTTGGGATCGGGTAATTCTAGATTGCGGGTGTCGAAGGTAAAGGCGTTGAGGAAAAAATTCTCATCCATATGAATGACTTCATCCCCATTTAACCGACTTCTATTTTTGGTATCGCAAAATATTAATGCTGGATTTAACTCATTAACAGTGCTTTCGAGTTCTTTTTGGGATGACTTAGGACTGAGGGGTATGATCGGAATACCAAGTTTCCAACATGCTGCAATTCCAAATATTAATAGGTCAGATGATTCAGATAGAAACGCAATGGGCCATTTAGTAGAATCGGCTTTGTCTTTGATAATGTCATGAAAAAAGCCTGTAAATCGATCCAAATCACTATAAGTATACATCCCATGTTCGGAAGTGAGAAAAACCTGTTGAGGTTCATTCCTCTTAAATTCAAACATATGTAATCTAGATTTAAACACTAACCTATCACCAAGTTCAATTTTTCGGTATTAATTAAAATGCCTAATCCATTTTGATTAGGCAACTTAAATCTACCACCTTCCATTTCATGTACCGTATCAGCTAAATCATCTTCAAGTAAAGTACCAGTAGATATACCGTGGTCGTATTTTTTTGAACCCCAGATACTTGAGAGAACTGCTGTAGCTGTTCTGCCAACCACACTTTCTAGTGAAGTGGTGAAAACAATGTCAATATCATGAGAATTGGCAAGCTCTATTGTTACGCCCATTTCCGAAAATCGTCCAAACATCATAGGTTTTAAAATCAGTAGATCAACTAGATTCTGGTCTATTAGTTCAAGTGCATCCTTTTTGTTCCTGAACGATTCATCTGCCGCTATTTTTATTTCTGATGCTTGCTTGAGTCGACCCCATTGGTGCCTATCCTTTAATAGGAGAGGCTCTTCAATGTATTCAATATCATAAGGGGCCAGAAGTTTTAAATACTTGCTAGCATCGTTATAGCCCCAAGATCTATTTACATCTAAACGAAGCTTCACATCTTTGTAGGAAGTTCTAATGGCTTGAATAGCCTGAAATTCCTGTTCAAAGTTCAATCCAACTTTTAGCTTAATGGTATCAAAACCCTGTTCTACCTTTTTTGATACAACAGCCAATATACTATCTGTATCTGCTTGAATGCCTATTGCAGCATTCGCTGGTACTAGAGTTTGGGTAGTGGTAGGGTTTAAATAGTGCTGAAGAGTTTGATTCTTCTTTTTGGCATGGTAGTCAGTAACTAAAGTATCTAAGCCAAATAGTAGGGAAGGCATGGGATACTTTACTTCAAAGTTCAGCAGAAAGTCATCATCATTTGTTGAAAGCCATTCAGAGATATTTTCATATTCTTGTTCAAGAATGGGTACGATGTTTTGAACAGTAAAAGTAGAGAAGCCTGTGAGTGGCGCTATTTCGCCGTAAGCAGTAAGTCCATCATCTTCATAACATAATAAGATGCCTTCCCGAGTAGAATAGGAGCCTTGAGCAATTTTGAATGGTGTTACAAAGGGTATTTGATATGTATAAATTTTAAGCATTAAAGAATAATTCCAATACTCAACAGAATACCAAAGAGTGCCATAAACTGAGCTGTTTTTTCTAGAAGAGGATTAAGCGCTCGTTTATCTGTTTCAGTCCATACTTTGTAATTATACATGATGGCTAATGGAATTAGTATAAATGGCAAAAAGATCCAATAGTTACTATTTAGCTGAAAATAAAAATGAGGGGGTACCGCAAAGGCAATTAATAGCATTAGGGTATACTCAACTTTCAATGCTTTCTCTCCAAATAAAACTCCTAATGTTCTTTTGCCTGCAACTCTATCTTGGTGTACATCTCTAAGATTGTTGATCACCAAAATATTCGTGCATAGTGCGCCAACAGCTAATGATGCCCAGAAACTACTCTCAGCCCAAGTCAGTGTGTTTACATAGTAGGTAGTCATTACCGCAACCACACCAAAAAATAGGAATACAAAAATATCACCGAGTCCATTGTAACCAAGAGGATAGGGTCCACCTGTGTACAGAATCCCAAACAGTAGAGATAGTAACCCAATTATCAACACCGTTACTCCGCCAATATAAACCAAGTATAATCCGAAAATGAAAGCGAGCGCCATACTAATAATGGTTGCATTCAGCATAGTTTTGGGAGCTATCAAGCCGGCTGCTGTTGCTCGAGTAAAACCTATTCTGTCATCCGTATCGGCACCCTTCTTAAAGTCGAAATAATCGTTCGCAAAATTGGTTCCAATTTGAATGAGAAATGCACAAATAAGGGCGATAGTACTAGCTGTATAATTGATTGCTTGATCGCTATATGCGAGTGCGGAACCTACCAGTACGGGAACAAATGCAGCGGCTAATGTCTTGGGACGCGCAGCTTCGATCCAAATCTGAAATTTTGATTTACTCAATGGCTTCGTTTAGTGTGAATATATGTGTGGAAAAACAATGGAGTGAAGATAATGGTTTATTTGAAGGCTAAAAAAATGAAGTGTAGCTATAGCTAGAGATTAAATACTTTAGCACGTGTGGGTCATAGACGTGTTTTATTGAAATAAATTAAGTTTTATAACTTTTTTACCTTTGTAAATTAATTGTTAATAAAAAATAAATTAAAAAAATTGAGTGTTTGTGATTAATCACGTTATATTTGGCGAGTCAATTTTAAAACCTCAAAAAATATCACTTACTAAATATGTCATACTCAAAGCTAGAGTACATTTGGCTAGATGGAAGTGCTCCTACTCAAGGACTAAGAAGTAAAACTAAAGTTTTAAGAAATTTTTCAGGAAATATTGAAGACGCTCCGATTTGGTCGTTCGATGGGAGCTCAACACAACAGGCAAAAGGCGGTGCTTCTGATTGCTTGTTAAAGCCAGTTGCGATGTACCCAGATCCAGCGAGGCATGATGCATATTTAGTGATGACTGAGGTGTTAAATGCGGATGGTACTCCACATGAGACCAACGGTAGAGCACATATCGATGATGACGATAATGATTTTTGGTTTGGTTTTGAACAGGAGTACTTCCTTTGGGATCCTGAAACAAGCCTACCTTATGGATTTCCAGCAGGTGGATACCCTGCCCCTCAAGGGCCCTATTACTGTGGGGTAGGTGCCAATACCGCATTTGGACGTGATATTGTAGAAGAGCATTTTGATATCTGCTTGCAAGCAGGATTAAATATTGAAGGTATTAACGCAGAAGTTGCGGCCGGACAATGGGAGTTCCAAATATTTGCAGAAGGTGCTGCTGCAGCTGGGGATCAAATTTGGATTGCGAGATACCTATTAGAAAGAACTACAGAACAATATGGTTTAACAATCAATTGGCATCCAAAGCCACTTGGAGATACGGATTGGAATGGTTCTGGAATGCATGCTAATTTTTCAAATTCTATACTTCGTGAGGCCGGTTCTCAAGATGTATACAATAAAATTTGTGAGTCATTCGGCCCAGTAGTTAAAGAACATATGGATGTATATGGTGCTTATAATGATGAGCGCTTGACAGGTAAACATGAAACTCAATCTATCGATCAATTTAGCTATGGTATTTCTGATAGAGGAGCTTCTATTCGAATTCCAATCGCTACGGTTGAAAACGGATGGAAGGGATGGTTAGAAGATAGGAGACCAGCTTCCAATGCCGACCCATATATGGTTGCAGCTCGTATTATCAAGACCGTTAAAGCGGCTTCTTAAGCTAGCCATAGTATTTTTTATAACAACCCTGCTTTCAAAAGAGAGCAGGGTTTTTTATTGTGTCGCAAAAAATGAAAGAAATTAGCTGGAACGACTTTGAAAAAGTAGAATTACGAGTAGGGACTATTATCGAAGTAAACGATTTCCCTGAGGCCCGAAAATCAGCCTATAAACTCGTTGTAGACTTTGGTGATGACATTGGAATTAGAAAATCCAGTGCTCAGATTACGGCCCACTATACCAAAGATGAATTACTAAATACACAAGTGATTGCTGTAGTAAACTTTCCACCCAAGCAAATTGGACCATTTATGTCGGAGTGTTTAGTAACTGGATTTGCTGACGATAATGGGGACGTGATACTTACAAGACCTGACAAACAAGTACCCAATGGTTCTAAATTATTTTAATATCATAATTGGAACAAAATAAATGGGTTGATCTATGTGTTGAATAGATTTACTAACTTCTTTTATGATACGCGCTACAACATTTTTACTATTCTTATTTACTCTAAACAGCCTACAGGCCCAAGAGATCTCGTACCCGAGTGACGTTAATACTTCAGAGTTTAAATTAGTTATTAAAGGTATTTCAAAAATAGAAGGAGAGATTCGCATAGCGGTTTTTGATTCTAAAGAGAAATACAAAAAAGACCCCATTCATGCCGTAGTTCTACCAGTAGATAGTACCACTATAGTTTGGGTTAATAACGAATTGCCACAAGGCAATTATGCCATCGCAGTATATCATGATAAAAATAAGAATGGGAAGATCGATACCAACTTGCTAGGTATTCCAAAAGAAGATTATGGCTTTTCAAATGATGCTCGAGGTAAGTTTGGTCCGGCCTCCTGGAATGATGCGGTCTTTAAAGTAAGTGAGCCCAAGCATGTAGCAGAAATAACTATTAAGTAGTTTGTTTCTGTTTTGATTTAAAGGGAAAAATATCCGTAATTCCATATTAACCAACAACTAAGATGGGGGTTTATGGAAACACAGGAGACAGCGGCAGTAATGTCCATGAAAGATTGGATTATTACGCTCATCATTACAGTCGTTCCTTTAGTAGGCTTTGTAATGTTATTCGTTTGGGGATTTAGCGATACAGCAAATTTGAATAAAAAAAACTTTGCTAGGGCAAGCCTAATTCTATTAGCTGTATTCACCGTTATTTATATGATACTCGCTGTAGTATTATTCGGAACGGTAATGATATCAACACGGAGTTAAATTTTCATAGATAAAAGAAAAGGGAAGCCTTAATTAAAAGTGCTTCCCTTTTTAATATATAAGACGTGTCTATTGATCTATTTAATCTTTAAATCACCATTTCTGAGTTTTACTCGTAGCACTCCCGTTTCATTTCCAGCGGTTCCTTCCACTGTTACTAAGTTAGATTCTTTTACTATCGAACCATTGACTGTAAATGGGTGGTCAAGACTACCATATCTTATCTCTAAATCAAGGTTCCCTTTAAAAGGTGTATTTAAGTCTAGCGTGACATTTCCGTATTCAGATTCGATCTCTATAGAATTCAACTTATTCATAGCTTCCACTTCAATGGAGCCAGATCTATTATTAATTCGTAGGTTTGACCCTTTAAAAGTATCTAGATTGATCTTGTTGTAGCTTCCATCAATTTGAATATCGCCTTGTACGTTTTTGGTGTCTACGGAACCTGATTTATTAATAATAAATGCATCTTTATTGATATCACTTAGAGAAATGTTTAGATATTCCCCTTTAACATTCGCAGTGCCTCGTACGTTTTCTAGGTTTATTTTAGCAGACTTACTGTCGACCTGAACCCCATGCTCGCCCGTTATATTTTGAGCATGAATGTTGGTGTAATCACCATTCACAACAAGGTTTTCTACATTGTCGATATAGATTTTAGTGCTTTTGGTATCTATATCTACATCGCCTGAGATATTTGTGACTTCAAATTTTGTGTAGTCACCAACAGCTGTAAAGTTTGCCTTCAAATCAAATGCGTTAACAGTACCACTTTTGGATTTGATAAATGATTCACCACTAATCTGGCTAATATTGAGCTTCGAATAATCGCTATCGATATTTAAATCACCACGAACTTGTTTCACGTCGATATTTGATGACCTACTGTTTATGGTCACATTCCCGTTAATATTTTCAGCTCGAACATTCCCATATTCATTTAAAACTCTGAGTTCCTGCCCCATATCATGAGCAAAGATTTTACCACTTCGATTGGTTAATGTTGTGGTACGTGCAATATTAGAGACTTCAACTTTTGAATATCGGCTTTGAAATTCTAACTCCAGTTCACGTGGGATTTCAAGAATTAATTCATGTTTCTTTATACGGAAGTTTACCGATTGCTTTTTTTGGCGAGGGAACTCTATTCTGAGTGCAGCACGTCCACCGGATTTTTCGAAATCGGGGGAAAAGTTTGTAAAGTAATGCTCATATGATTCCTGATTCCCATCAAAAGTATAGGTATACGAAATTGTTTGAGTGTCTTTTCCTTCAATCTTAATCTCCATACCAGCATCAATTAGTATTTGAAGCTGATCTGCTCCCGATAGATCAAAGGTGCCATTCTTTGTTCCTGATTGAGCAAGAGTAATATCTGAAATGAATAGTATGAGTAATGTAAGCAAGGTATAAGCTTTCATAGTTGGTCCTTTTGTGATAATAGTATTTCCTTATAAAAATCGAGCTTAGTAGCATACAGCCTTCTTAGGCTTTGTTCTTTTACAGGGGTGTTTCCGTTTAAATTGATATCGTTGCGCAGCTCTTCAATGAGGCGGTCGATTTCGTTTATTGCTGTGAGAGTCGACTCTATACTGCTCACATTTTGTTCTCGTGCCTGTTGTATGAGGAATGGAGTAACACTATGGAGCTGGGTAGTAGCTGCGTTTAGAGTCTCATACATTTCTTGGTTTTCATCTAATGTTCGGTCAAAAAAATTAGCTGTACTCATGATACCAATGGCGGCAAATAATAGAAGTAGAGCGGCGGCATTACCAAGTAAAAAACTCATCCAATGAATGGTCGTAGTTTTTTGTGGCTCACCTTTAGAGTGAGGCAGTTCTTTAGCAATCTGTGACCACATTTTTTCCTTTGCTGTAGCGGAAGGGCGGTCTTTTTCGGAATAAATCATATTCTTCATAACATTAATGATTGTCTTAAATCTTTTTTGGCTCGAAAGAGTGTAGTTCTAGAAGCGACTTCAGAAATACCAAGCATCTCTCCAATTTCTTGATGCGAATAACCTTCAGCAATATGTAGTAAGCAGATCATTCGTTTTCTCGGGCTTAGCGCTCTTAATGCTTGTTTTGCGTTGGCCCACATTTCTGTAGTTGTGATTTCCTCTTCCTCAAAATGGGGAAGTTGGGTTTGATCGATATCTTCAAAGTGAAAAGACTTTCGCATATCGGTTCTCATTTCATTTACAGCGATAGTAAACAGCCACGTTTTGAATGATGATTTTTGTTTAAAACTGTGCAGTTTATGAAATGCTTTGATAAATGCACGCTGAGTCCATTCTTCATTTTGATCATCAGAGTTTCCGAATTGTGCGAGAAATTGATACAGATTATCTACATACCTGTCATAAAGCTCTTTAAAAGCTTTTTGTTGGCCTTCTAAAGCCTGCGCTATTAATTCGAAATCAGATTGCTGTGTTAACAAGTCGCTGTAGTTGTTTATGCCTTAGATGCAAGATGGATGCAGGATGTTACACTTTAAAAATATTTTTTAGAAAGAAGAACTCTACTAGCATGCATATGCTAGCATTAAGATGCGAAGAATCCATAGTTGATTAGTGCGTTAATTACTCACGAGAATTACCTCGAATAAAAGAAAGGAGGCACTATGAAACGTTTCATTCAAATATTAATCATTGCTAGTTTAGGAATGGTGTCCAATCAAGTAGTAGCACAAAGTGCGATAAGCATAAGTATTCATAGTGGCAATTTTCCAACCTATACAAATTCAAATCGCTTTGAATATAAAGAGTTGCAGCGATTTCAGAATCAAATCGAACGATTCAATTATGCTATAGATGATGAACGGGTTTTTGAAGCTCGTAGAATAAAATCTAATCTCGTTAAGAAGATGCGAAGTGAAATTCGTGATACTCAGAAAAAGATTAGAGAGTACAGAATGTATAAAGGTGCAGGTGGTTTAAAGCAGAAGTATGATGTTTCATACCAGTACCGTAAGCAAAGAGGTTCTAACAAAGTATTTCATAGAGATATAAAGGAACTGGAACGACTTCAAAAGAAACAAAGAAAGCTCTTATTTAAATTTGAAAATTTATACTTAGAGCGTTCACATAGTTTTTACAAGCAAGCTCGTAAGCACCAAAAATTGTTGTTCGAATTCGAGGATACTATGTGGAAAGCTTTAGAGTTTGATTCGCATAGAAACAAAAGAAGACGTAGATGAAAATTTAGAAGCTAAATTTCACATCATAAATAAAGGGCCTGTAAATATTTATAGGCTCTTTTTATTTAGTAGTACATCTTGAAGATGATCGTGGCGAGCATAAATTACTTTTGCAAAGGGACAAAGTGGTAGGATTTTTAAATTATGCTGGCGTGCATACTTCGAAGCCTCTTCAACTAACTGATATCCTAAGTTGGTACCACGGTGTTCTTCATCAACTCCGGTATGGTCTAAAATGAGTTTGTTTGAACCTGCTTTACTATAGGTTAATTCAGCAATCCTTTTGTTTGCTTCTTCAATATAGAATGCTCCTTTTGAGTTCGTATCTTCTTGTTTTATCATACTTCAAAATCATTATTTCTTGATGCAGAGAATCTACATAAAATGTCTTTCAATCCTAATTCTAATAGTGGGAGGCTCAACAGGTTTACAGGCATTTCAAAGCGTATCCGTTGATTTAAAAGCCTATATAAGAATAGATAAACCAGCGAGAGATGAAGTATCGGGTATAGTTCGAGTACCTGGAAAAGAAAATCATTTTTGGGTGCATGGCGATTCGGGTACGAAGAATAGAGTGTACTTGATTAATAAAGAGGGAGAGGTACTTAAACCAAAAAAGGGAGTAGAATTAAAGGGACGGGAAAATATCGATTGGGAAGATATTGCAATCACCGACAGTGGCGAATTAATAGTAGCGGATATTGGAAATAATTGTAGCTGCAGAACCGATCAAGCACTTTTATTTCTTACAACTGAATTGGGTGATAAAGATGAAATCGAAAGCGATAGCAGATCTATCGTTTATCCTGAACCGGATGGCTTCGTTTATAAATTCATAGACTTTAACCCCGATGCTGAAGCCATATTCTGGCATGAAGGTGAAGTGTATATATTCACAAAGCATATATTTGGAAGAAATACCAAGGTGTTTAAAACTCAGTACCAAGAAGGGGTTCAAGATACTCTTGCATTAGTTACAGAAGTGGACTTCGACAATAAAGTAACGGCGGCAGATTTAGCTTTTAACAAGCTAGCCGTATTAACCTATAGCTCGTTGTGGGTATTTCAGTTAGAAGAAGGTAGGGGATTATTTGAAGGGCCTGTTCGGCATTATACCTTTAAAGCCGAACAGGTTGAAAGCGTTGGTTTCTTAGACGAACATACCGTTATTATCGCCGAAGAAAATGGAGATCTCTATCAGCTAAACCTTAAACAGTAACTTGTTCAATCAAAACTGATTTAGGGTTATTTAGCTTTTGTTGATCGTTATAGGCCAACTTAAATATTTCAATGATCTCTGTTTTTCGTGGAAAGCTTTTAACCATATAGGCCACACTTAAAAAAGCTACAAGAATCATCAATATATTACCAAATAGCATATACACAGTAAGTGCAAAGAGTGCCGCACCTTCTAGCAAAGCAGATTGAAGTAACTTTGAATCGCGGTAAGCAATCACCTTATCCGCTAGCCTTAAACTGTCTGAGGCTTTTCGGACAGCCCTTTTGAATAGAACTTGTCCTAAAAAGAAAGCTATTCCATAAAAAATAAATACGCCCGCCATCAATGGATATGCTAGGGATGAATCTTCAGCTTTAAGTGGAATAATATCTAAGAAATACAGAACGGCTAGAACAAAGCCAAAATTAAGCAAACCTACTATAAAAGCTCCATGAATCATGCGAATGTTTTTGAAATAGGTCTCACAGTTAACCTCGTTCTTTTGGATCATGATGGGTTCCTATCAAATTTGTTCCAGTTTGGTCTTCTCTTTTCAAGAAAAGCATTTTTTCCTTCTTCTGCCTCATCGGTCATGTAAGCCAATCGCGTAGCTTCGCCCGCAAATACTTGTTGCCCGATTAAGCCGTCATCAATCATATTAAAGGCGAATTTGATCATCTTAATAGCGGTTGGACTCTTCGCTAGAATTTCTTGGGCCCACTCATAAGCGGTGTCTTCTAGTTCATCGTGAGGAACAACAGCGTTTACCATCCCCATTTCAAAAGCTTCTTGAGCAGAATAATTTCTACCTAGGAAAAAGATTTCACGCCCTCTTTTTTGTCCCACTTGGCGAGCTAACAATGCGGAACCAAAGCCACCGTCAAAACTTGCTACATCAGCATCTGTTTGTTTGAAGATAGCATGCTCTTTGCTCGCTAAGGTCATATCACAGGTAACATGTAAGCTATGTCCACCGCCTACAGCCCAGCCCGGTACAACGGCAATTACTACTTTAGGCATGAATCGGATAAGACGTTGTAGTTCTAACACATTTAAACGATTAATACCGTCGTCTGCCTGATACCCTGTTTTGGAGCGAACATTTTGATCTCCCCCTGAACAGAATGAATATTTCCCGTCTTTTGAAGAAGGGCCTTCAGCACTTAAGAGAACAACCCCAATATCATTGTCTTCTTTTGCATCAGAAAATGCTTCATACATTTCGAATAAAGTTTTAGGACGAAATGCATTTCGCACATCAGGGCGATTAAAAGCAATGCGGGCTACGCCATTGAGCTTTTTGTAGGTTATATCTTCGTACTCTTTTACGGTATTCCAGTTCATGGTAAAGTATTTGATGTAATAAATTGATGTAGCTTAAGGACAAATTCTGATGGGCACTCGAGGTGCACACGATGATTTGCTCCTTTTATAATATGAAATATTGAATTCGATAAATGCTTTTGCATAGACTGCATGATGTGACAGAATTTTTGGTCTTTCTCACCTGCAATAAGCATTATCGGCATTTTTAACTGATCTAATTGATCTTTAAAACAAGGCATTGTACCCGTTCCAAAGCCAAGTAAACTATTCCCCATCCAAGTGGGGTTTTGATTTTTTTGAATATTCGAAATGTGCTTGATCGCATCTTCTGATACTAACTTCGATTCAAACAACGGAAGCTTAGCCCACTCATCAACAAATTGGCGATAATTCCCCATTATAGAATCGGCTCTTCTGCCATCAAGGGCTTGTCTTGCTTGGCGCTCCTGCTCATTTTCTATACCGAAAGTAGTGCTTTCTAAGATTAGGCCTTGAATTAAGTCGGGCCTCTGTAGTGCAATACCTTTCGCTAGCCGACCACCCATACTATAGCCATGCAAAAATAATGGTGATTGAAGCTGTTCAGAAATAAGCTTAATCAAGTCGGCTGATTGTTCTCGGAATGAAAAGCGATAGTGCATCTCAGAACCTTCAGTCTCCCCATGCCCAAGCAAATCAATGGTGATGGGATTACAATAGTCAGACATTCTGGTGAGTAATGATTCAAACGACTTCCCACTTCCTAAAAAACCATGCAATAACACAAGATAAGGGAGATCAGAATTTTCCTGATGAAGGGTATAAGAGTATTCTATGCCGCGTACTTTAACCTTCATTGTTCATAGAATTTGAAAAATTCCAAAGGGTATGACGTTCAAGCATTGAATCATCGGCATCCGTAATGCATTCAATCACATGTAAGCCGGGTTGTTCTATGTATTCTTCGAATGCAGGTAAAAACTGATCGGGTTTTGAGACCAGGGTGTGATCTACATGGTATCCTCTACAAATGGAAGCTATACGAACATGTTGTGGGGTCTCGAAGAGAGTTTTATGCTTTTCTTTGAATCTGTAAACAGGAAGCATTCTGAATATAGTGCCGCCTCCATTGTTTAAGATTACAACTACTAGAGGTTTTTCTAATAATGATGCGCTTAGTAAAGCATTTACATCATGAAGGAATGCAATATCTCCTATAAAAAGCACACCCGTTTTATTCAGTTCTTTGCTTAAACCAATAGCCGTTGAAGTTATACCGTCGATTCCAGCAGCTCCACGATTCACGTAAATTTCATGCCCTGAATGGTCGGTAAAAAGAGATAGGTCACGAACAGGGAATGAGTTAGATGCCATTACGAAGCATTTTTTCGGAAGTAGTTTACTAACTGATTGAAATATATACCCGTCCGTTAATGGAGTAGCAGGCTGAATATTCTCCTTTCTGAAAGTTTGAAACTTTTTAGCGTATTTCTTCCATTTGGATAACCAACTATTAGCTGCATTTCCGCTAATGTCAGGAATATGGAGTGGACTATTCAATTCGATAGTACGATGAGGAGGATTGTCTCCATCGTTATAAGTTTTGGCATTTGTGAAGGCTATCTGTTGAACGTTTTTATTGTCTTCAAATAGTTGATGTATAGCCTTTGAAATAGGAAAAGCGCCAATTCTTAAAATTAAATCAGGTTTAAGTTCAGTTCTAATGTCTTCACTTCGTAAAAAGCCTGAATATCCTGGAATAATATATTTACTGCTGGCAATATTGGAACCGGGTTCGGCAAGAATAGGAGCTTTTAAGATCTTAGCTAATTCTATTACAAAATCAGTTTGCTCATGTTTGATAGTGGGCCCTACTACAATGAGGGGGTGTTCGGCAGCAATTAACTCTGACCAAAATTTTTCCCCATATTCAGTCTGGCCTAAATCGGCGTAATAGTCTGTTTGTGAACGTTTAGAATGATTTAGGTTTTCACGCTCTATTGTTGAAAGAAAATCAGCTTCTGGTTCAAAAGGTTTATCAAAGGCAAAGTTAAGGTGAGCAATACCTGTATGTTGAACAGTAGCCTTAAAAGCTTGCTTTGCAGCAATTTCTAACCGTTTAATTCTTTTTTCATCTGATGACGGTTCACCAACTTCGTGGAAAAAAGCGGTTTGATCCCCAAACATTTTAACTTGATCTATGGTTTGTGAAGCTCCCATAGTTCGAAGATGTGGAGGCCTATCGGCACTGGCAATGATAAGGGGAGTGCCAGAGTTAACGGCTTCATAAACAGCGGGTGTATAATTAGCCACTGCCGTTCCGGAAGTGCAAACTAAAACTGAAGGTATTCCGGATGCTTTTGCTTGCCCCAAGGCGATAAAAGCAGCTGAGCGTTCATCGATGGCAACGGTAAGTTTAAAACCAGGATGCGATGAAAAAGCTAAGGTAAGAGGGGTAGATCTAGAGCCCGGAGAAATAACAACATTGCGAGCACCTTCTTCATATAGTGAACGAACGAATTGTGTACTCCAATAAAAGGCTAAGTTCGTTATTTCATTTTGTTGCATAGGCTAAAGCAGATAACATAGGTATGAATTTCAGATTTGTTTCTTCCCATTCCTTTTCGGGCTGTGATCCTTCAACGATACCACATCCGGCATAGAAACGCACCTCATCATTCTTAATTAAACCACTACGTATACCAACGGCAAATTCACCATTACCATGTGCATTAATCCATCCAATTGGAGCCGCATACCAGCCTCGGTCAAAGTGTTCGAACTTACTTATAAAAGGAACGGCTTTATCGCGAGGGAAGCCCCCAACAGCAGGTGTTGGATGTAAATTTTTTAGAACCTCAGTTTTTGAAACCCCTTCACTTATTTGTGCCCGAACGGGGGTGTATAAATGCTGAACATTTGAGAGTTTTTTAATTCCGGGCTTATCAGGAATCATTAACGTCTCGGCATATTGTGAAAGGTTATCTTGGATTGCTTGCAATACAATTTGATGTTCATTTAAGTCCTTGTCTGAGTTTAACAACTCTGATTCTAAACGAGCATCTTCTGAAGCCGTTTTACCTCGTGGTGTACTACCTGCTAATCCTTCAGTTAAAATGAAATCACTGCGAAATGAAGCAAGGCGCTCAGGAGTACAACCAATAAAACTGGCTTCATTATTCTGTTTAATCAAGAAAGAATAACAATCTGGGTACTGATGGCGAAGCCTATTTAAAATATGTGTATCTACGATAGGTGAGCTTAGTGGAATCCTTAATTCACGGGCTAAAACAATTTTATCGTAAACGCCTTTTTCTATTTGAAGGGTGGCCTTTTCAACAGCATTTTTCCATGCTTTAAAATCTTCAGATACTTGAGTAGGTACTTCAAATTTAAATTCAGTGTCACCCTCTACTTTTTTAGAATAACTGTGAGCATCGCAAACATCGTCCAGCTCGGCGAGATGCTCTGTTAATTTTCTAAGTACCTCATCTCTATTGTTTAGACCAACCAATTCAAGGGTAATAGTAAGTAAGGTAAGTTCCCCATCTACAATAATAGACCATTGAGGCAGTGTAAATGAAGCAGCTCCGAATGTTCGCCAGTGCTTACTTACGTTATGTTCATGAAACGAAAACCCACCAAATAGGTGAGGTGCTGCATTCGAATGCTCAAGAGATGAGAAGTGGAAAATCTTTTGAATTAATGATTTGCCTTGGGAGGACGCAGTTCTAAACCTTTGTGGGCCAGTAGCTTTAATTCTAGCTACTTCACCTGCTGCTGAAATTGCAATGTTTTCAGATGGTTTCTCCCAATAATACTCAAAGTGGTCTTTGCCCTTATTCTGCTCAAGCACGGCAAGGGTATCAACCTTAGGTATTGAAAAACTTAGAGAGAAATATTCTATTGAACCTAATTTCGATTGTGATAAAGCTTCATCAATCTGCAGTTGTAACTGCTCTAACTCTACTTGTTTGTACAAACAAGTTAATAGTAAATTGTTTTTTAGGCCTGTGTCAGACACTTAAGTTACCGACTAGATGTATTTTCAATTAAAAATGAAAATACAAATAATCTCATCGAATTTCACATTTAAGTGAAAATTGGAGTAAAAGCTGGTAAAGTTTACTTCGCGTCGTCGTCTTCGCCGGTTTGGAATGGGTTCTTAATACCGTATTCGGCTAAATCATACTCAGCTAACTCAAAAAAGTAGTTCCAAGCAGCTTCGCTTTTTCCATTCTCATCTACCCAAGTTGGGTGACTTTGTTTGATAAGACCTACCACGCGCTTAGCATACTTGATGCGTTCTTGGTCGTCTTCTACACGAGGTAATGCGGCGATCATTAGGTCTAAATTGTAACCGCAGTCAAAGTCTTTTGGTTTTTTCTGGTCTATAAACATGATGAATGATTATTTATTTGTTTCAAAAGTAAGAGTTCTAAGTCCTAACCCAAAATTCTTATATTTGGGAAAATAAAATTTCTCAAAAATAGCACATGTACTATAACTCAGTAATTCAAGCCGTTGGCAATACCCCACTTGTAAAACTTCAAAAAGTAGTGGGCGAAACTAAAGGAACTCTACTCGCAAAAGTTGAATATTTTAATCCAGGTCAAAGCATCAAAGATAGAATAGCTATTAAAATGATTGATGATGCTGAAAAGAAGGGGTTATTAAAGCCAGGTGGAACCATCATTGAAGGTACTTCTGGTAATACGGGAATGGGTTTGGCCTTAGTAGCTATCGAAAGAGGGTATAAGTGCATTTTCACTACTACTGATAAACAGAGTAAATCAAAAGTGGACATATTGCGTGCTTTAGGGGCAGAAGTTATTGTATGTCCAACCAATGTTGAAGCTGAACATCCTGATAGTTATTACTCGGTAAGTAAGCGCTTAGCTGAAGAAACTCCGAATTCATATTACCCAAATCAGTATGATAATCAGAGCAATACCCAAGCTCATTATGAGTCAACGGGTCCTGAATTATGGGAGCAAACAGAGGGAAAGATCACACATTTTATTGCTGGAATGGGTACGGGTGGTACTATTACAGGGACTAGTAAATTCCTGAAAGAAAAGAATCCAGACATCAAAGTAATTGGAATCGATAGCGTCGGTTCGGTTTACAAAAAGTACTTCGAAACGGGTGAGTTTGATGAAAATGAAATCAAGCCATATATGACTGAAGGTATTGGTGAAGACATCATCCCTGAAGCCATTAATTTTGATTATGTAGATGAAGTTATTCAAGTGAATGATAAAGACTCGGCCGTAATGACTAGAGATTTAGCTTCGAAAGAAGGGTTATTTGTAGGTTGGTCGTGTGGTGCAGCGGTTGTGGGCGCTTTAGAATACGTTCGCAATAATCCACTCACTGAAAACGATGTAGTAGTAATCATACTTCCTGATAGTGGTACTAGATATATTAGTAAGATCTACAACGACGAATGGATGAAAGAACAAGGCTTTTTAGATTAAGGAGAACATTATGTCAGATCAAAATCAAACAATGAACCCGGGACAAATGGAAATTGAGCTGAACGAAAGTGAAGCTACAGGAACCTATTCTAATCTCGTGATGATTACACATTCGCCGTCAGAATTTATTCTGGATTTTATAGCAGTAATGCCTGGAGTTCCTAAGGCAAAAGTAGTTAAGAGAATGATTTTAACTCCAGACCATGCTAAACGTTTGGCGAATGCTTTAAACGATAATGTTCGAAAGTTCGAAGATGAGCATGGAGCTATTAACTCGGAAGAAAAGGTAGATATTCCGATGTACAGAGGCCCAGTACCTGAGGCTTAATTAAGCGCTTAGGTGCTTATTTTCTAGCTGATATTAGAAGTATCAGTCCTGAGATAAAAAAGAATACATGAGATACGCTAGCGGCTATTATTGGGGATATAGTCCCATAATAGCCGAATGGCTCTGATATTTTCATAAACGCTAAGTATAGAAAGCTAGTGGTTAAGCCTGCGGCAATGTACAACCCTTTGCCACCTCGGCGTCTTACAGATGCCACAGAAAAGCCAATCAAAATCACTACAATAATAGAAAAGGGATAAATCACTCGGCCGTAGAATTGAACTTTGGGCATGTTGATATTACCTGCACCACTGCGTTCAATCGAGTCGATATAGTCGACCGCTTCCTTATAAGTTAGCTGGTAGATATCTGATGTAGTTCTGGATAAATCTCTAGGGAAAATGGATAGTGTAGTGTCTTTGGATGGATATTTAATCTCCATATACCCCGATTCGTGAAAGATACGATCGGTTACAGTTTTCAAAACCCATTTTGAACTATCGGGTTCCCATTTCATTTGATTCGCAACAATTGATCGCTTCACCCCATTGCTGTCTGCATCAACCAAACGGATTCGATAAGCGATATTCTGGTTGGTATCATAGTAGTTTATGCGAATGATACTGGTTGGCGAAAGCTGCCTAAAAATGTCGTTCTGATCTATTTCTTCCACTTTCTTCTTTAGGTACTTCTTTTCAAACTCAATCTTGGTCTTGTTGGAAGTTGGTATCACATTGGCATCTAACACACTTATGATGAGTGCACAAGAGACTGCAAATACCATATAGGGTACAAAAAGTCGATATAAGCTAACCCCAGCAGCTTTTAGTGCCGTTATTTCAAGTCGTTCAGAAAGTTGACCCGTTAAAAATAGACAGGCCGTAAATACAGCAACCGGTAAAATGAGGCGTGTCATTTCGGGGATGTAATTCAGATAATAGTCGCCCCAAATTTCAGCAAGTTCAGCGCCTTTGTCGGTGAAGTCATCACTATTCTCAGAAAAGTCAATCATGATGAATATGAACACCAACATCACAATTACAAAGAGTGTAATGGATAACAGCCTAAAGAATATGTATCGATCTAATTTGTTGATCATGATCTTCTGAATAATCGGCTGAAACTTACTTCGGTAGAAAGTTTAATGAGTAATAAAATTCCAATGGATGAAAACACAATATCGAAGGTCCACATACCCCAAAATGGAGTAACAAAAAGTCGATCTGCTAGTTTCTCACCTTGGATAAGAGAAAGCCAATAGAAGGTTAGAATAACCGCACTAATGATAGCGGCAATGCCAAAGTTTCCTTTTCGTGTCATAATACCAATTGGTGCACCTAATAGAATAAATACCACACAGGCGAATGGGATCGAGAATTTTTTATGGATTTCAACTAAATATCGATTTATAGATTTAGTTCGAAATAGGATGTTTGAGGCACTGTTTTCAAGAGTAGCCTTGTAGTTGTTTAAATCCGAAGTCGTTTTATTGAACAATTCTTTCTGAGCTTCTTTGTTCTTGAGCTGATCGGCAACTATAAGCCCCGTAGTTAACAGTTCTTCCTGTTTAGTGGTATCAGGTAAGATGTACTTTTCATCGTATTCGTAGTCGTACTTAATGTTCGGAATGGTGTACGTGTTATTTGCAGCCTTCTCGTATTGTTGAACAATCTCTTGCTTAAGTGAATCGACAATAACGAGCATGGATTGAATGTTCATCGTTCGATCACTTCTGTTTCTTCTGTTCGGGTCTGACTTTTCAAAGGCTAAGTCGGCTAAATCAAATGTGATGCGATGTTTGTCGAACTGATTTTTTTCAATAGTTACTCTTGATAAGCCTCCTGAGGATGGAAATTTTTGCATGTTACCATCTACCAAGTAGAGGGTAAGGAGTTCATTACTTTCAGCTTTAAGCAGACCTTTTTTTGCTTTAATAACGGCGCGATCAACAGTGCGTGAAGGTTCCTGAAAAAGAGTGATTCCGTATAAGCTATCCGTTTCGTTATCCACTTCATCTACCAGAAATGTGTACCCATCTATTCCGTCATAGAATTCATTGGGTTTGAGATCGAAACCGGGTTTTTGTAATCGAATATCTATGAAAAGAGAACGGGATTTATGATTGGCTTCGGGAAGTACATCATTTGAAAACCAAACTAAAACTGCGCACACCACTAAGCTCGCGAACATCACAGGTGTGATTACTTTTAGTGGATGAATACCAGAAGCACGAATTGCTGTGAGCTCATTTAACTCAGAAAATTTCCCGAAAGCCATAAGGGTTGCAACCAACACAGCCATAGGTGCTGCCAATACCACCATATAAGCTAGGTTTGTAAATATCAGTTCTATTATCACTGAAAGGGGTATATCCTTACCTATGAGCTTATCAATATGGAGGATAAGAAATTGCATTAGGAGCAAAAACATGAGCGTTAAAAAGCAGAATAGGAAGGGTCCTATATGCTTTTTAAATAAATCTATTTGAACGCTATTAATTATGTTTTTCACTTTCTATTTGGGTGTGCAACACTTTTATTACTATTAAGACGTAGATGATATGAATTTCTTATTCAAGTTTTTGAATTGTTACAATGCTATTAAAACTTTCAAGATATTTGAATATATGTTATTATCGATGCCGATTTGCAAACATCAACCGACTTTAACCGAGCCTATTTTTCAACCGCTACAGAATTAAGCTTTATCACTAAGATTTTAATCAGGCTGGTGCACAGATCCTCAAGGCTATTTTACTACTGCTTCATTGCAAGTACATTTTTAGTGCTTTTCAGTACAGTAGAGGTGTATGCACAAGAAAAATCGGTTATTGATACCACAAAAGTGGTGCCTGATAGTTTACTGCAAGGCATTAAGTTTTACCCTCCTCGATCATTAAATAATCCCTATTACAACCGATCTCGATTTCCGAAGCTCTATCAAATCAAGAATGCCAACGATCGCGTACTTGTAAATTGGGATTCAACAAGTACCTATTATTTACAGCCACAGGTTGATGGAGTATCGATAAGTTCTCCGTGGGTATTGAGTTTTGATGAATATGCTAGCTACCAAAAGGAACTTCAGCAAAAAGAATTAAGATATCAGTTAATTGAAGAGGGGAAGAAGCAAGAAACACAATCGAGGGGTTTACTCGATTTTAAGATGAAAATACCGGGAGGTGAAAAATCTGCCTTTACAACTATTTTTGGGAAGCCTGAAGTGAACTTGCGAGTGAATGGTTCAGCGAATATGAATGTAGGTGCATCTATTCAAAATGTGGAAGACACTAATATTCCAAAAGATCTTCGGAAGAGAGTGGACCCAACTTTTAATCAAAACCTTCAGTTAAACATTCAGGGAACCATTGGGGATAAGCTAACTATTGCAACCGATTGGGATACCGAGCGACAATTTGATTTCCAGAACCGTTTAAAAATCGAGTATGAAGGTTATGAAGATGAAATTCTGAAAAATGTTCAACTGGGTAACGTGTCGATGGAGACCGGAAACTCACTCATTAAAGGTGGTGGGTCTTTATTTGGGATAAAGTCGGTGGCAGAATTAGGGCCAGTGCGCCTTACTTCAGTTATATCTCAGCAAAAAGGAGAGAGCCAAACTCAAACTATTACGGGGGGTAGCCAAGAAGTTCAGTTTAAATTACAGCCAACTGATTATGAAGACGACCAGCATTTCTTTTTAGATTTCTATAATCGGCAAGAGTTCCAAAGTAATATGTTAGACAATTTGCCTAACATCGGGACCGCCTACACGGTAAATGAGTTGAATGTTTGGATTGAAGATGCCAATGCCTCAACTGATCCCGACGCCATTGCTGCATATGCCTTTGTTGATATGGGTGTTGTGGAGAATATGGATGGTACATTTGATTTGCCAGATAGTGAAGCCGATCGCCTTGATGATGATAAGTTAGAAGCACGAAGGAATAATACATCCGTTCAAACCGATGATTTAGATTTAAAAGGGTCGGTTCAGCCAAGTACCTACTACAAAAAATTGATACCTGGTGAAGATTATGAGTTTAATAGTGCGCTTGGAATCATCTCATTAAAACGAAGAGTAGGGAATAACTCTAGTTTAGCGGTTTCCTATTCCTACATCGATCCCCGCGACCCAACAGGTTCAACTGTTATAAAAGTTGGAGATGTAACAGAACCTGTGAGTGGTTTTAGCTATTTGAAATTACTGAGGCCAAGAAATAACACGCCTAATAAGTTTGCTTGGGAGTTGACATTACGGAATGTGTACTCACTAGGAGTAACGAATGTAACGCAAGAGGGATTAGATTTTAATCTAGAGATTACCCGAGATAATCAATCTACAGACCGTATCCCTGGCCGTGATAAGCAGCTCTTGCAAGATTTAGGCTTAGATTTATTGAACTCTGAACGAGCAGTGGGTTCAGATAGTCGCATTGATTTTGATGGAATTCGATTTGATAGCTATAGCGGTAAAATCATGTTTCCATATTTGGAACCATTTGGTGCTCGTATCGATACCTTGATTCAGACGGTTCCAAGTGATGAATCAGAACTTGTTTTCGATTCACTTTATTCTGCCAAGAAAGAGATTGCATTCGAAAGTACTCAAAACAGATACTATGAGATAAGTGGGAGTTCAAAAGGGGGAGTTTCTAGGACATTTTATCTGGGTGAATTAGTAGAAGGGACAGTAAAAGTGTTTGCCAATGGGGCTGAACTTATTGAAGGCACGGATTACGAGGTAGATTACTCATTCGGTAACGTAACTATATTAAATGATAAGTATTTAGCTCAAGGACAGAATCTGAGAGTCGATTATGAGAGTAATCAATTCTTTAGCATTGGGCAGAAGAACTTTACCGGGTTAAGGGCTGAATATGATCTATCAAGAGATATTAAAATTGGCGGTACCTTTTTTAAGCTTAGCGAGCAGCCTTTAAATGATAAAATTAGGATTGGCAATGAACCAATCAATAACACCGTATTTGGTTTAGATGCGAATGCGCGGTTTGATACCCCATGGTTAACACGGGCTATTGATAAAGTGCCTCTGCTTCAAACTAGGGAAGAATCTAACTTTAGTATTAGTGGTGAATTTGCTCAAATACGTCCAGGTGTTGCTCAAACCAATTCAGTTCGAGATGCAATTGATAATAATCGGTTATTCTCGGATGAAGAAAATGGTTTAGTTTTTATCGATGACTTTGAAGGAGCCGAGTTTAGTATCCCATTCAAGTATGCAACACGTTGGTACTTACCTTCAGCACCTGCTGCTGTTCCGGGATATGCCCCAGATGACAGCTACTTCACTAATCCGTCAGCTACCGAGCCACCCCGTGATATATCTTCAAAAATAGACCGTGCTGATCTAAGAGCTCAATTCGTTTGGTACGAAATCCCACGTAACATCAAGAGTATTCTTAGAAATGTAGAGCGTACTCCAGAGAGTAGATTGGTGAAGATCAAAGATGTTTTTCAAGGGAGAGAGACCAACAACCCACAAGAGGAAATTATCAACACGCTAGATGTTTACTATGACCCTACCACACGAGGGCCATATAATTACAATACCGATCTTAAGAATATTACTGAGAACGAGCCGGAACGTATGTGGGGTGGGATGACAGCGTTGTTACCAACGGGACAGGAAGATTTAGCTCAGAATAACATAGAGTTCATAGAATTTTGGGTTCAACCATTGTTACCGGATGGGCGAGAGCCATCCGCGCAAGATGCTGCTGATTATGATGGAAAGATCTACATCGATTTGGGGATTATTTCAGAAGATATTGTTCCAAACGAGGTAGTAAATACAGAGGATGGACTAGCAAAAGATTTGGAATCTTTGAGGAAAGACGATGTTGGGCGATCATATATACCGGCAATTCAAACTCCACCTCAAGGTGAATTCTCAAATGATGATAGAGACTTGGAAGATGTTGGACTAGATGGAGTGCCAAGTCAGAATGGTTTTGATCCTGATAAAAATGAGCAGCAGCTCTTCAGAGATTTCTTAGAGGCGATGAAGGCATCGTATGGTTTAGAGAGTGCTGAGTATAAAGCGTTTCTGAAAGATCCATCTAATGATGACTATGTTGATTATCAAGAGTCGGTGAATGATGATCTAAAACTACACGAGCGTTTCCACAGAGTACGAGGTTATTATGAAGGGAATACTCCTGTAAGTGGTAATGAGAATAAGAAAGCGATTACACTTAAGCCTGACCGCGAAGGTTTGATCACAGCTTCGAATGTGGAGATTGAAAACTCATACTACCAATATGAGATAGCGTTTAATCCAGGCGACCCGGGAGCGCTTGATGTAGGTTCTCCGGGCACATATATCGTAGATAAAGTAGATGGTGGGGCTCCAGAAAGAACGTGGCATTTAGTTCGAATTCCGCTTGAAGAGTTTAAAAGGAAGATTGGGGATATCGCGGGCTTTCAAAATATTTCATATGTACGATTTTGGGTTTCCGGTTATAAAAAACCCATGACGATGCGCTTTGCCACTTTTGAGTTCATAGGTAGCCAATGGAGAGAGGAACAGGGGATAAGTGAGTCCCAAGGTTCATCCGCAGACTTTAAGGTGGCTACGGTTAATATCGAAGAAAATGCAAGTAGAACCCCAATTCCGTACAGGCAGCCTGAAGGTGCCATTCGTGCTGTGAATAGAGGCTCACAACTTCAATCTTTAGCGAATGAGCAATCGTTGGTTTTATCTGCTGAAGGATTAGGTTCACAAGAGCTTAAAATGGTTAAGAGAGTATACCCGGGTGGACTAAACTTCTTGAACTATTCAAATATCAGAATGTTTGTTCACGGTGAAGGTTATGACAATCGTGAAGATGCTGAGTTGGTGATTAGGATGGGGACCGATTTAGAAAATGATTACTACGAATACCGGCAACCTGTAAGTCCTACCGATCCTAATTATAACTTTGGATCCTTTGACCCTGACGATGGGGGAAGGTTAAACGAGGAAGCTGCCGAAATTTGGAAGTATGATGAGAACAGTATGAATATCATTATTTCGGCATTTAATATTCTGAAGCAGGAACGTAATGCCGAAGGCTCACCTACTTCTGAGGTGTACGAACGCAATGATTTATTGGGTGAAGGCACAGCACCCGGTGCTATTTTAGCAATAAAAGGGAACCCTTCATTAGATCGAGTTTCAGAGTTTGGAATAGGTATTCGAAACCCCAATGATATTCAAGATCCGAACTCGCCCGGTACAAGTAATTTGGATGCTGAATTCTGGGTGAATGAGTTAAGAGTATCTGGATTTGATAATGAAAATGGGTGGGCGGCCAATGCTAAAGCGAATATTAAGCTAGCTGATTTCGCATCCATGAATGCGAATTTAACACGTCAAACCATTGGCTTTGGTGGTTTAGATTCAAGATTAGGACAACGTAGTGTATCAGATAACTTGGGGTATGCAGTAAGTTCAACGGTTAACCTTCATAAGCTGATTCCAGATAGATTTGGTTGGTCGTTTCCCGTAACAGTATCCGCCCGTCGAAATTCATCCACGCCAAAATTCTTACCAGATCAAGGTGATATTCGATTAGATGATTTCATATCAGCAGTTGAAAGCAGAGATAACTTAGGGGAAGGGCAGAAGAAAAAAATTATTGATGAACGCATCGATGAAGTTCAAACTGTTACGGAAGGCTACAGCTTGAATATCTCTAATGTGAGTAAACGAAATTCAAAGAGTAAGTTGGCACAATACACTCTAGATAAGCTCAAACTCAACTATGTGTACAACGAGGGGTATTCAAGAAATCCACAGCTTCAGGCGCAAAACAATTGGAATTTTTCAAGCAGTTTAAGCTATAACCTGAATTTCACTCGAGTACAGTTATTTAGACCTTTCGGATTTACGGAAAACATTCCGGGATTGAATCTTCTGTCGGGCTTAAGATTGGGCTACATGCCTTCTAGTATCACTGCTTCAACTAGTGTAGCTAGAACCTATGATGAAAGAAGACGTCAGCTATTGGGTGATGATACCGTACTACCGATTCAACAAACCCATTCATTCACCCAAAAATCGAATTTCGGCTTAACCTATAATCTGACACCATCTATTCAAACCTCATTTAGGTCAAATACCAATTTCGATCTATCGAATGCAGGAATTGAATCAGCAAACAAAGATGGAGTGGACAGTTTAAGTTTTAGGGTTAAACCCACTTTTGAAGTATTCGAAGGAATTTTAACCGATACACTTACAGCACGAAGATCGAGCTACTCTGAATCGTTTACGGCGCGATGGCAGCCCAAACTAGATCAAATCAAATTTCTTGATTGGATTAACTATAGTGCAAATTATGGGGGTGGTTTCCAGTGGACGAACAGCCCAAGCGGTTCTGAACTTGGAGCTACTATTTCTAATACCTTCGACCTTACCAATTCTATTAAGTTCAATACCACGAAACTTTTTGATGGTATTGGCTTCATAAATAAACTAGAGCAAAAGGATAAAGAGGAAACGCAACAACGTAGGCGAACTTCTACTAGCGAAGAAGAAAGTACAGGTGGTATTTTTGAGGATATAAATTTCGTAGGAAGGAAATTAGTACTCGCACTGTTTAGTATGAGGTCGGTTGACCTAAACTACAAAAAGAGTAAATCTTCAAGCCAAACAGGCTATGATGGGGAATCCCAATTCTATTATGCATTTTCAGATCCTGGAAGTGGTCATTACTCGCCACCATTGGGTTACCGTTTAGGACTTTTTGAGGATATTAATACTTCACAGCTGATTAGAAATATTGATGGGAACACAGATATCCAATTGCCTCTAAATAACAACTACTCTGATAACATCACTCTTGGCACGTCGCTGCGGTTGTTTAATAGCATTACTATTGATTTAGATTGGGCCACACAATGGGATGAACGCAATACAGAAACCATCACTTTAGGTAGTGATAACAACATAAACTCTGTGTTAATATCTTCGGGGAATGTGAGCTCATCCGTATGGGCCTTTGGTAGTGGTTATGAGAAGTTGTTCAAGAAACAGCTAGGCACAGCTTTTGAAGATCTTGATAATGGTGTGATTGACGATAACACCGGGAATAATGATGGTAGAACGGTTCTAAATCGAGTTACTCTTCAAGAAGATTTTAGAAACGCATACTTGGGGGGAAATAGCTCAGCTGTTGGAGGTAAAAACTTTACTCCTATTCCAAAACCAAATTGGAGGGTTACATGGCAAGGAGTTGAAAAACTCTTACCAATCATTGGTGATATTATGAGCCGTGCTTCCATCACTCATAGCTATCAAGGAAATTACCGTTTGGGATGGCAATTGATTAACCAAGCAGGCGATGCAACTAGCCAATCTTTAGGCGGGTTGGTCACCATTAATGATGTTAGAGATACCTATGAGCCTTCAGTGATTTCAATTGATCAGCGATTTAGCCCATTATTACAGCTAAATGTAACGTGGAAGTCTGCATTAAAAACCAACTTCGGTTTTGAATCAAGTAAATTGACTTCCCTGTCATTGTCGAGTAAAACTATTTCTGAGCGGCGCTCTAAGGGGTATAAATTTAATCTGAATTACACCTTCCGAAGAGTGAATATCCCATTTTTCCCAAATGTGAAAAACAACATTGATTTAGCTGTGAACGGAAGTTTTAGCGACGATTCGGATAGAAACTACTTGCTAGGAAATCATTTAATTTCAGCCTTCTCTGAATTTGATGATAAAGGAACGGATGTTGATAGATATGAAGTACCCAATGATGCGGATATCAGAGGTCAAAAAAGGTACAATGGTTCGTTAATTATTGGATATCGGATATCAAGTACAATCAATTCAAACTTCGAGTATACCTTCAATCGAGTGATTCCAAAAAGTTCAGGTATACCTGCTAGAACAAATCAGGAAATCCGATTTAACATCCGAATAGCTATCCAATCTCGATAAGAGTTACGATTCCTTTCGGAAGCTCAAGTATCCTAATGTGATCAGCATAGCTGCTAGTGAAAGATAACTAAGCCAATCCCCAAACTTTGTGTAAAATGTAAGTGATTCCTTTTTGGGGACATCATATACAAAACCAGTACGAACCCAATATTCAGTTTTAATCTTCACTTCGCCTTTGGGGTTAATGATGCCTGATATTCCATTATTCGCACTTCGAACTACCCATCGGTCAAATTCTATGGCTCGTAAGCGAGCGTAGGCAAAATGCTGATGATGTCCACTTGTATTGCCCCACCAACCATCATTGGTTATGATAGTGAGGAAATCAGCTTTGTTATTAACATAATTACGAATCCAGCCGGGGTAAACCGAATCGTAACAGATAAGTCCGTGAGTTACGAATGAGTCGGTATTTAATGAACTCGGTTCATATCCTTGTCCAAATCCAGCAATCTTTCCCCAATCAAACCATTGAAGTACATCAATGGAATGAAAGAACTCAACAAAAGGAAAACGTTCAACTACAGGAACAAGGTTATGCTTGTCGTAGCGTGAAATTTGTCCGTTGTTATCAACATAAAGTGCTGCGTTGTAAATATCTCTTGGAATGCCTTGATAGGTGTCTCTGTAGAAGTCAGGTGTTTCATCATAGAGTTTATATAAACCAGCCCCAGTAATAACAGCAGCATTCCATGAACGTGCTGAATCGGCTATTTGGCGAGCTGTTCTGGAAGTAGTATAAATATTGGCATCGATGGCATTTTCTGGCCACACTACAAGCTCGGTATCCTCTGTTTTAATCTCATTCGTGATGCTATAAAGGCTATCCATTACTTCGTTTAGGCTGCTCATGCCCCCGTAGCGTTGGTAGGAATCGTGGTTGGGTTGAACAACGGCAACTCTCGTAGTTTCGGAATTACTGTCTACGCCATCATTGCTTAACAAAAACATCGTAACAGAAATACTCGGGAATAGCAGTAAGCTTCCTATAGCCAATAGTGCTGTACTGCGTACTTGGCTTCGCCATGCGATATAGGCTAGAGAAGCGGTCAAAATCACCCAGAAACTAATACCTAGGTGACCTGTGATAGAGATGTACTGAATTAAACTTACTTGATTTGCCCACGCATTACCCAATGTGAGCCATGGCCATGATAAATCCCAATTATGATGTAAGAACTCATAACTAACCCACGTAGCCGCACTCAAAGCACTTATAAGTAATGGTTGCTTTAGCGAAGAATGGAATCGACGGATTATGATTAGTGGAATAATCATAATGGCCGCATTTGCAAAAATAGCCGCCACTCCGGCAATTGCGCTAGCCATTGTGAGCCAATAGGTTCCAATGATATTCCAAAGCACAAAGCTTACATAGCTGTATTTAGCTAGCTCCCGATTGCTTTCACATATTGTGCTTAAGTGAATAAGCATCATAAATGCAGGAAAGGATAATAAAGAGAGGTTAACAGGGGGGAAGCTGAGCCCTAAAAATAAACCAGCAGTTAAGCTAAGAGCCCATTTATTTTGTAAGAATCTGTTCATTCTGAATAACTTTTGCCAGCTACAACTACAGCAATTTCACCTTTTATAGAATCGCGATCCTCGAAATTTTGAAGTACCTCTTCTGCTGAACCTCGAACCACCTCTTCAAACTTCTTTGTGAGCTCACGTGCAACAGCAACAATGCGTTCGCCTCCAAAATATTCATTAATCTCTTTCAGTAGCTTCAGAATTCTATGTGGACTTTCATAGAAAACAAGGGTTCGATCTTCTTCTGCTAATTGTGTTAAACGCTTTTGACGGCCTTTTTTGGGTGGAAGAAATCCTTCGAAAGCATATTTGTCGCAAGGCAAACCACTGGCTACTAAAGCGGTTGTAGCTGCATCCGGGCCAGGAATAACAGTAACAGTAAATCCTTCCTGCTTAGCGGCTCTTACGGCCAAAAATCCAGGATCTGAAATACCCGGCATCCCAGCATCTGATATTAATGCTACCACTTGACCTCCACGAAGTATATTTAATAAATGCTCTACTTTATGATGTTCATTATGCAAATGAAATGAAAAGGTAGGCTTACTAATATCAAAGGCCTTCAATAATTTCCCACTAGTTCGCGTGTCTTCACATGCTATATAATCAACAGATTTGAGTACTTCTACTGCGCGTGGTGAGAAGTCGTTTAGATTTCCAATGGGTGTAGCAACTATATAAAATGTGGACAAAACTACCTTAGGTTTAATTAGCTTCTTAAATTCCCAATTCCATGCCTCAAATGAAACTATAAATCTTTGAATTATAGATACAAGTGAATTTAAACCTCAAAAATCTATAATAGCTGAAAATTAGAGAACTATTTTTTCTTTGTTTCCATTATACTGTCGAAAATTAAACTTTTTACGACTTATGAATTTTACCCCTTCTGGATTAAATCACATTACAATTAGAGTTAATCGAATTGACGCTTCAAAAGAATTTTATGGAGATATCCTTGGCTTTGAACTTATAAAAACAATGGGGCAAAGCATGGCCGTGTACGATATCGGAAATGGTGATACGCTAGTGATTGTAGAAGCAGAAACGAGTTATGACCCTACCTCAAGAGATTTTAGAGTAGACCACTTTGGTTTTTTTGTGGAAACGCCTGAGAAAGTAGATGAGCTAGCCACTTACTTCCGCGATAAGGAAGTAACTGTTATGAGTGGACCTGCGAATAGGAAAAAAGGTAGATTTTTGTTTATTTCTGACCCAGATGGGAATATGATTGAATTCTTTTATGAAGAAAAAAACTAAGATTGAAAAAGAGTTAGAGCGCAAAGAGTTTGAGAATTCAATTGCCCAAAACTTGGTTGATCAAGAAAAGGGCATTGAATTCTTTAATAAATCGATGAAGGATTTCAATCCTTGGATTATCAGAACTATTAATGCACTGAGTACATTAACGGTTTGTTTCGCAATACTCTCTATAGTCCGCTATTTTCTGCGTTATTATTTATTATTTGGCGGTGGTACTATTATAGAATCGATTTGGGTTTATGGTAATATCCTAATTACAATATTAACCATAATCTCCTTTGTGCTAAACCGATTCATTTTTCACATAGGGCGCGCAAAGTACTAATTAGCTGAGTTCAATAATCTCTGTATCGCGGATGTCGAAGTAATCCTCGGTATCCCAATCGGTATTAATTAAGATTCCACCTACTAGATACACCTTTAATCCACTTAGGATATCTTCGTTTGCCGCAATCATTTCCTTCATACGTGCTTGGGCTTTCTGATATGAAAACTCAGTAGCTTCATAAATAGGTGCATCAGCACTTATGATTTCGTTAGCATGAGGTTTTAACATCGCAAGTACACTCGACTGCTGATAATCTTCGCTATTAAGTTCTGGGGTCGCATCATCGTTGAGGGCTCCAACAGCGCCAACTAAAGATCCACAACAACTTGATGTGTTACTTTGATTCTCGCGAAGCATAACTCCGAGTTCTCCATTTTTTGATACACCAATGTGTGGACCATAGATAATAAAGGCAGCTCCATCGTCGGGAATATGACTAGCAAATGCTCTCATTCCTGTGTTACCAGCAAACGGAAATCCAGAGATGCCACCGAAACGAAAGGGGCCAGGGCCTGCAAAATGAGCGCTTAATGTATTCAATGAATTGTTTACTTCATCTGAACAAATTGAAGTTCCCCATACTGTCTGTTTAAGATTAAACCCACCAGAGGTTAGCTCATTCGTTATTTTTTCATCTAATTCAGAAATTGAAAGTGCGATAGGATAAAATTTATCTACAGACATTTGATTTTATTTTCAGTCAAAATTTGGTGAGCAGAAGATAATAAAACTCCTCTATATTTTAATTTTATAACGTTCATTAATTGGGGAAATAAATACGTATCTTGGAGGCTTATTGAAATCGTGAGTTCGCGATAAGACTGAATACTGATCCTTAAAGATTAGAACCTTTTTCAGGTTTATAGATCATTGCTGGCTTTTATAAATCAAGCTGTCTGCTTGCCTCTTGTCATTAGCTCACCTCTTTTACCAAAAAATGATTCCGGGCAAGAACATCGCACAGCACAAAATTTCTTTGTACGGGATAAAACGAACATTATATGTCAACGTTCCATGAACTAGGCCTTAAACAAGAACTGTTACAAGGCGTAGAAATCTTAGGTTTTTCAGAACCTACAAAAGTACAAGAATTAGCAATCCCAACAATTCTTGCGTCACAACGCGATTTAATCGCACTAGCCCAAACGGGTACAGGTAAAACCGGTGCATTCGGTTTACCAAGTCTACATCAAGTAGACACAGATTCTTCAGCAGTTCAAGTATTGGTGCTTTCACCAACAAGAGAATTAGCCATTCAAATCGCAAAAGACCTTAAAGCCTTTGCGAAAAAAATGAAAGGCCTAAAAACAGTGGCCGTTTATGGTGGAGCAAATATCTCTACTCAAATTCGTGCACTAGATAATGGTTGCCAAGTTGTAATTGGTACACCGGGCCGTATGTTAGATCTTATTCGCCGTAAAAAATTAGACGTGCGCAACGTTCGCACCCTTGTTCTTGATGAGGCTGATGAAATGTTAAACATGGGTTTCCAAGACGATTTAGATGCTATTCTTGCGGATACTCCTAAGGAAAAACAGACTTTATTATTCTCTGCTACTATGCCTAAAGCAATTGCTAAAATGGCTAAAAAGTACATGAATAATCCTGAGGAAATCGAAGTTGGTGAGCGTAATTCAGGTGCAAAAAATGTAGAACATCACTATTACATGGTGCATGCAAAAGACCGTTTTGAAGCACTTAAGCGTGTAACGGATATGAATCCAGATATCTACGGTATTGTATTCTGTAGAACTCGACGTGAAACTGCTGAAATAGCTTCAAAGCTAAACAAAGACGGTTATAATGTAGATTTATTAAACGGTGATTTGTCTCAGGCTCAGCGTGATGACGTAATGAATCGTTTTAGAACCAAAGAACTTCAATTACTTGTTGCTACCGATGTGGCTGCACGTGGTTTAGATGTTAATGAGCTTACTCATGTAATCAACTACAACCTTCCTGATGATTTGGAAGTGTACATTCACCGTAGTGGTAGAACGGGCCGTGCTGGAAACAGTGGTGTTTCTATTTCTATTATTCATACCAGAGAAACTCGTAGAATTCGTGACCTTGAAAGAATGTCTGGAAAAGACTTTATCAAGAAAGAAGTACCGAGTGGTGAAGAGATTTGCGGCATCAGAATGTTAGACCTGATTGATACCGTTAAAGAAACTCAAGTGAATGAAGAGCAGATGTCTAAGTTTCTTCCAGAAGCTTTAGAAAAACTAGCTGACCTTGAACGTGATGATCTGATCAAGCACTTTTTATCGGTTGAATTCAACCAATTCCTAGATTACTACAAGAATGCGAACGACCTAAATGCCAAAGGTGGCAATGATCGTGGTCGCGATCGTGATCGTGGTTCAAAAAATAATGGTAGAGATCGTGGTGGAAGAGGAAATGACCGCGGTGGACGTCATGGAGACGATAGCGGTTATGAGCGTTTCTTTATTAACGTTGGTCGCCGTGATGGATTGAATCCAGTACGTATGATGGGTCTTATCAATGAGCAATTAAACGGCTCTAAGCCAGATTTCGGTAAGATCGATGTTCAGAATAACTTCTCCTTTTTCGAAGTAGAACCAGGTTTTAGTAATGACTTGATTCATAGCGTTAAAGGTGCAAAATTCGAAGGTCGTGATGTAGCGATTGAACCTGCTCAGCAAGATAAGAAATCTAATAGCGGTGGCGGCGGTGGTCGTTCATTCGGCGGAAAACGTAAAGGCGGAAAAGGTAAACGTAGACGCGGATGAAAAAATATGATGTAGTTGTCTTGACCGAGTCAAGATATTTGGAGCCCACTTCAGTAAATGAATATGTACAAAATATCCTAACTGAGGATGAGCTCCTCAAAACTGCATTAGAACGGCAAGGACTTACCGTTTGTAGAAAAAATTGGGCAGACCCTTCGTTTGATTGGACATCAACAAGGGCTGCCATTTTTAGAACCACTTGGGATTATTTCGATCGTTTCAAAGAGTTCAAAACCTGGTTGTCGGATACCAGTAAGCTTACCCAATTCATAAATCCGATTTCCCTAATTCGCTGGAATATGGACAAGTGGTACTTACAAGATTTACAATCGCGTGGGATCTCTGTTGTTGAAACTCGCTATGTGAAGAAAGGGACTACTCAATCATTATCCGATCTAATTAAAGAAACGGGTTGGGATGAGGTGATCTTAAAACCAACCATTGCTGGAACAGCTCGCCACACTTATCGGTTGAATGTTTCCAATACCGCTAATCATGAAGAAATCTTTCAAAAGCTTATTGCGGATGAAGATATGATGATTCAACCTTTTCAGAAGAACATTGTGAAAAAAGGGGAAATCTCAATGGTGGTTATAGCTGGGAAATACTCACACTCTGTTTTAAAAAAGGCGAAGCAAGGCGATTTTAGAGTTCAAGACGATTTTGGGGGTAGTCTACATGATTATACTCCAACTTTAGCTGAACAAGAATTTGCCCAACAAGTAGTTAGCGCTTGTGATACTCTTCCAGCCTATGCAAGGGTGGATGTAATGTGGGATAACAATGATGCTTTAGCACTTTCAGAACTAGAGATAATCGAACCTGAGTTGTGGTTTAGAAGACATCCCGAAGCAGCCGATTCCCTAGCTCGTGAAGTTGTTAAGAGGCTTTAGAATACTGAGCATTATAGTCGTGCTACCTTATTAGCCTGATTGGTTGTCTGTTATAGGGTTTAATTTCAACAACAGCTTTATGGTCTTCATACGCACTACTCGTAGCCGTTATTCTAACCAAGGTGTCAGCTTCTATGGCATCAATGGAATAATTGTATTCTAGGTTTTTCAATTCAAGGTCATCCATAGTAAAGGATGGATTAATCCCATCATGTACTATTTCATATTGGGCTATTTCAAAACTAACATCAAATAACTCTGAGCGCATTTTGTCTAAGTTTTCACTAGCCATGGATTGCTCTTTAGAATTCTCAAATATAATTAACTGAGATATTACAATTGGCATACTTGAAACTGAAAACAGAATGATTAATCCACCAAGAAACCAATACCAAGGTTTCTTATTGTCGGCGGTCTCTTTCGCTTTTTTATAGCCTTTAAAAAGTAAATAGGGGCCTAGTATCAGGTAAAGAATTACATTTAAAAGCATTGATAAAGTTTTGCCATCAAATTGATAAGTCAATGGTTCATCACCACTAAAGATTCCAATAGCTGAAATCGCATCTATAGAGATAATGATGGAATAAGGGTATGGGTTAAAAATATAACTGAATATACTGGGTGTGAATCTTTGAGTGTCCATTGAAAAAGTAAATATCAATGTTATTAACACAAATAATAGGATTACAATTAACCACTCGGTTACATGTTTAGTTAAGTATTTCATAATCCACCTCTTCTTTATTGAGCACAAACATTATTTCAAAACGCCCTGTTTGACCATCGTAGTTTTTATAGTTTGGGTTTTCACCTAATGCAATATCGGATACTGCATAAACTCTGATTTCATCTTGTTGCTCATCGATGGTATAGAAGTGGTTCATATTATCATCGGTCTTTTCTCCAGGCTTGTCGGCTTCTCTAATTTCAAGTTCCGTTATATAGATTCCATCACCCGAAAAGTTCTCAGGCATGATTTCCCTTGCTGTTTCAACAATAGATTCTTTCTCTTGTGTGTGATAAATCTGAAGTACATAAACAAGCTTCTGTTGTATTTCAGCTTTGCTGATTCCTTTGTCGATTGTCTTTCTGATATTTAAAAGGAGGTCTTTTTGGAAATCCTTTCTTCCATAATTGTGGGCAAAGCTGATTGCATGAAATACAACCATGATTACAAACAATGAATAAATGAATCGATACGAAGCTTTATTGGGAAGTGTAGATTTGCTCATACTTAAGAGCCGACCAATAAATGCTACGGCTGTTATGAGAGCTAAAAACAGAGCTAACCATATTTTTTGGAAATATAGAGCAACCATAAAAGAGACTGTTGCAATCACTATGCTCTGTATTAAAAGTTTGTTTTCTTTTAGCATATGTCTATAGTTTTGTAGGCTTCACAGAAGTAACAAAAGTTTATGCTCAAATGAAAATCCCTCAATAGTATTGAATCTAGTGCCGAGCGGGGAGAATCTTATTATTCAAGAATTCTTGAACTCAGAATTTATAATGAAGAGGTGGGATAGGTCTTTGTGTTACAAGGGAGGAATGATGGATGTAGCAAACACAAAAAAAAGGCCTCAATAAAATTGAAGCCTTTTAAAATCATTAACTAATGCTGCTATTAAAGCTTAGTTGGGTTTGGTGCATCGCCATAAACTTCTTTAGGGTCGAATACTTTTTCATCTTCTTCAAAGCGTAACTCACCGTCTTTTTCGAAGAACTCATCGCCAGTTGGAACACTTCTATAGAAACAAGAACGGTACCCAACATGGCAACTTGCGCCATTACCTTGTACTTCAACGCGTAACCAAACACAATCTTGGTCATCATCAATTCTCATTTCTTTCACAATCTGAGTAAGACCTGATGTTGCGCCTTTATGCCATAATATTTCACGGCTACGGCTATAGTAAACTGCCTCACCAAGTTTGATGGTTTGTTTAAAAGCTTCTTCATTCATATACCCATGCATCAATAACTCACCAGAGGTGTAATCGGTTGTTACAACGGGAATTAAACCGTTTTCGTCAAATTTTGGGGCAAGATCGTTTGCTTCTTCAACTTGCTCAACGGTAAGTCTTTTTTTGAATGTAATTTCTGACATTTCTTATTAAGTCTGAAGTAATTGGGTTACCCCAATTGGTTATCTGTTTGTAAGGTCATTATGTTTTGGGTTCTTTGGAACAGGATCTTCACCATGGCTTCCCCATGGATGGCATCTTCCGATACGTTTTAATCCTAACCAAATTCCCTTTAAAGGGCCCCACTCTTTTACAGCTTCTATCATATACTGTGAACAAGTAGGAGTATACCTACAACTACTTCCCATCCAAGGAGAAATAGCCAATTGGTAAAAGCGTACAAAACCAATAATTAGAGCACTGAATATCTTTTTCAGTGCTTTCATTAATCTATGCTGAAGGTAGTTCCTTCTTTTCCATCCATAAGCTGTACGCCAAGCTCTTTCAGGTCATCTCGAATTTTGTCCGAGAGTGCAAAATCTTTATTCGAACGAGCATCCTTTCTAATCTCGATAAGTAATTCCACTAAGCCTCTTGTGAGCTCACCGTTAGAACCACTATTCTCGCTATTAGGCCAAATACCTAAAACATCATCCACAAATATTTTTAATAGTGAATGAATATCGCTCAAATTCGAAGGGCTATTCCCTTCGGTAATTTGTTTTCTAACTTTCTTTAGATGATCAAATAAAACAGCAATGGCTTGAGCTGAATTAAAGTCATCGTTCATGGCACCTTCAAAATCAGCTTTAAATGCATCAATATCGTAAGGTGAACCAGAACCATTATCAGCCTTCATTATAGCTTCCACAATGGAATGAAGGTTCTTCATGCCCGTTTCGGCAGCACTTAGTGCCTCTTCAGAAAAATCTGTGGTGCTTCTATAATGGCTTTGAAGTAAAAAGAATCTAATTACATCCGGAGACCAGGCTCGAGTAAGCATTTTATGATCACCAGTGAAAAACTCATGAAGATTTATGGCATTACCTAGCGACTTACCCATCTTCTGACCTTCAAGGGTCACCATGTTATTATGCATCCAATACTTCACGAATTGTTTATCGTGTGCACATTCTGCCTGCGCTATTTCACATTCATGATGTGGGAATTGGTTCTCTAAACCACCGCCATGGATGTCGAAACTCTGGCCAAGATATTTGGTACTCATTGCAGAGCATTCAATATGCCAACCTGGATAGCCAACACTCCATGGTGAGTCCCATTTCATAAGGTGACCATCGGTAGCTTTCTTCCAAAGTGCAAAATCTTCAGGGTTCTTCTTATCCGAAGCAGTTTCAACACGTGTACCTGCTTCTGCATCTTCTAAATTTCGACCACTAAGTTTACCGTAATTCTTGTCTGACTGTACATCAAAGTACACATTGCCATTCGATTCGTAAGCGTGCCCTTTTTCAATCAGGGTTCGAATCATAGCTATTTGCTCAGGAATATGACCGGTTGCTCTTGGAGCAATATCTGGTCTTAACACATTCAAAGCGTCCATATCGCGGAAATACGTATAGGTGTATTTCTCAGCAACCTGCATTGGATCCACTTGTTCTAACCGTGCTTTGCGAGCTAGTTTATCTTCGCCTTCATCACCATCTCCAACAAGATGCCCAACGTCCGTGATATTCTGTACATAACGCACTTGGTATTCGAGGTATCGTAAATACCTTAATACTACATCAAAAGACACATAGCTTTTGGCATGTCCTAAATGGGCATCACCGTAAACAGTGGGACCACATACATACATGCCAACAAAAGGAGCGTTGAGTGGTTCAAACACTTCCTTTGTTCTGCTTAAAGTATTGTAGACGCGAAGTTTTTGTTCAGCCAAAACGATTAAAGATCGGTATCAGTTTTAATGAAATCGATGAATTTCTGTTGGATGTCTTTATTCTTGAATGCTCCACGAAATTCTGAAGTAATAGTGCTACTGCTAATATCACGAATACCACGTGTAGAAACACAAAGGTGTTTACTGTCAATAAATACAGCCACATCATCGGTTCCCATCGCATCAGCTAATGCATCTGCAATCTGAAGGGTAAGACGTTCCTGTACTTGAGGTCTGCGTGCATAGTAATCAACCAAGCGATTGATTTTAGACAGCCCAATAACTTTTCCTGTTGAGATATACGCCACGTGAGCTTTACCAATGAAGGGTAAGAAGTGGTGTTCACAGAAGGAGGTCACTTGAATATTCTTTTCAATGACCATATCACTGTACTCGTAATGATTGCTAAAAGCACGAGCAACAGGTTTATTCTTCGGGTCTAAACCGTTAAAAATTTCTTTTACAAACATTTTAGCCACTCGGTATGGAGTGCCTTTGAGACTGTCATCGGTTAGGTCCAGTCCTAATGTGTGCATGATTTTGGCGAAATGCTCTTGGATTACCTCTATCTTTTCAGCATCACTCAGCTCAAAAGCATCATCTCTAATAGGGGTTAATTCTGAAGTACCAATATGGTCTTCACCAAGTTCATCTGCAGTAATTTTGTCTAATTCTAAGTTGTCCAATGGTATGGGGTTTCTTTCATGAAAGTTTAAGCCTATTTGGTGACTTAAAACCGAACTCCAAAGTTAAGGGTTCCTGTTGTCAATTAACAGTTCTATAGCTAAGAATGATTCTGCATTAATAAGTTGTAAGATTAGTGGTAAAAGTAGTTTAAAATTGATTGGCTATTCCTGCAATGTTGTTTGATATTTGACCTTTTAAAACAAATAGGGGAGTCTATGATTAAACACGTTGTAATGTGGAAATTAAAGGATATTGCAGAAGGCAAAACTAAAGCGGAAAATGCGGAAGTAATGAAGGAATTATTAGAAGATTTGCCTAGAAAAATCGATCAATTGGACACCGCAGAAGTAGGAATTAATATCATAAAAGATGATTCTGACGCTATTTGTGATGTGGTGTTAACTACCACTTGTGAAAATGAAGAAGCACTTCAAGCTTATGCGGTTCATCCTGATCATAAAAAGGTAGTTCAATTTATTATGAAAGTAACCGAAGAGCGAAGAGTTGTAGACTACAAAGTATAGGAATTCCAATGGATGAAAATGAACCTATAGAGTTACCTATAGATGGAATTCTAGATTTGCACTTATTCCAACCTAAAGACCTAGGTGGGTTAATACCGGATTACATCGATGCTTGTGTAGAGAAGGAAATATTTTCACTTAGAATCATACACGGGAAGGGAAAAGGGGTGCTGAGAAGAACCGTCCATTCCATTTTAGAAAAGCATCCAAAAGTACAATCGTACAGATTAGCAAACGATAGCAGCAGTTGGGGTGCGACTCTGGTTGACTTAGAACAGTGTTAACCTTTTTTTCGCAACATTTGGCTAATGCGTTAGTAAGGGGTGTGAAATTTAGGACGGTTATGATGCGATTTAGACTCTTCGGTATACTCTTTTTAATTCTATGGTGCACACGCACTGGGCAAGCTCAATCCAAGTATGATTTTCAACACATTGCTCCAAATGAGGTCGGTTTTGAACAGGATGCTGTGAATAAGCTATCCACCTTTCTTGAGCAAGCGGGTTCTTCAGCTCTTCTCATCATGATAGATGGAAAAATCGCATTCGAATGGGGAGAAACAGAACGGGTTCATACTATCCATTCCATTCGTAAATCAATGCTTCACTCACTCATAGGTATTAAGGTTCATGAAGGGGTTATTGACACGAATCAAACCATAAAGGATTTAGGAATATCAGATAAGTTTGGGTTAACCGAACAGGAAAAAACCGCACGCGTAGCCGATCTTTTGAAATCAAGATCAGGAGTTTATCACTCGGCGGCAGCGGTTTCGGAAGGAATGAGGCGAAATAAGCCTGAAAGAGATGAACATCTGCCAGGAACACACTACTACTATAATAATTGGGATTTTAATGTAAGTAACTACATTCTAGAAAAAGCTACAGAGAAAAGTATTTATACCTTATTTAATGATCTGATTGCTAAGCCCCTTGGGATGCATCATTATGATGGTACTTTCACTGCTTTTGATATTGACGAAATTGATGATGATCGTTCATTCCGCTTTCCAACTACTAGTGGTTTTTATCAATTCGAAAGAGCAAAATCTATTTATCCCGCCTATCACTTCAGGATGTCGGCAAGAGACATGGCCTTATATGGAAATTTATACCTCAATGAAGGGCGGCATAACGGACAACAAGTGGTACCTAAAGAATGGATTCAAAAAACCATTCAACCCTTTTCGGTATACAACGAACGCTATGGATTAGCCTATGGAATGCTTTGGAATGTGTTAATGCCTACGAAAACACGCAGTAATAAGTCGTTTTATCACACAGGGGCGGGAGTACATATGTTAGCTGTTTACCCATCAAGTAATATGGTATTAGTGCATCGAGTAGATACTGAAACTGCAGCAACATCCTTTAGTAACCAAGACCTCTTACAGGTAATCGATTTAGTTTTCGAAGCACGAAAAAAATAAATCATTTTATTGTAACCATTCAAAAAATGGGCGGTGTACAGTAATGAAACATGAACTCGGGGAATGAGAAGCTAGTGGATTCTACTACAGATAAAACCATTATGATGAAGGTGAAGGAGGGCGACTTAGATAAACTAGGTCTACTTTATGAGCGATATAATCGCTCCCTTTACAGTTTCTTCTATCGGAAGACGTCTCATTCTCAAGTCAGTGAAGATCTTGTTCAATCGGTATTCGAGCGTATGCTTAAGTATCGAACTTCATATTCAGGGACAGGAGCTTTCGCAACTTGGATGTTCAGCATTGCTAGAAATGCCCACATCGATCACTATCGAAAGAATAAGCGATATGATCAAAAGGAAGTGCTGGACGAAAATAAGTTAGGAGAGCTTCCCCCCGAGTATGAAGAAATGGACGAAAAGGAAATTCGAAAGAAAATTCTAGAAGAAGCATTACAGCAATTAGATAACGATAAAAAAGAAGTGGTAATACTTAGTAGATATGAAGGACTTAAGTATGCTGAAATTGCTGAGATACAAGGTGTAAGTGAGAATACAGTAAAAGTTAGATTTTTTAGGGCTATGCAAGAATTAAAAACATTGGTAAACACACTTAGTGAGGTGTACCGAAATGAATGAATCATATGAATTACTTATTGCAGATTACTTAGCAGGTAATCTTGATGAGGATGGTAAAACAAAAGTAGAGCAACTTATTGCAGAAGGTAAAATCGACTTGATTGATTTTAAAGCAATGGAGCAACTACATGAGGAATTGACTACGGTAAGTACTCCAGCTCCTTCAGAAGCAATGAGTGTTAACTTCTATTCAATGCTAGAAAGTGAAAAAGAAGCTCAAGCTAGCTATAAATGGGTGGAGAAAGTAAACGAATGGATCGCCTCTCTAACGGTTTCCAAACTAGCTTATGCTTGTGTTTTATTGATAGCAGGCGGTTTCATAGGAAGCTTTGTAAGTCAGGATGACTCACAATTAGAGGCGCTTTCAAGTCAAGTTCAGAATATGCAAGAAATGCTAGTGGTTAGCATGCTTGAAGGAGCATCCACTACAGATCGCCTAAAGGCCGTTAATATTAGCACCACGCTGCCAACTGCAGATGATAAAGCGATACGAGCACTGCTTTTTACCCTTCAAAATGATGAAAGTGTGAATGTTAGAGTACAAGCTATTGAAGCACTAAAACGCTGGGGCGACCACGAAGATGTACGTGAAGGGCTTGTAGGCGCTATTGGTGTTCAAGAGTCGGATATCGTAATTATTTCACTAGCAGATGCAATGATTGAGTTAGAGTTGAATAGCTCAAAAACAGAATTCGAAAAACTCATGAACGAGAGAGAGTTAAACATCGGAGTTAAAGAAAAAATTGAAAACACTATAGCAGTGCTATAAGGAGCCATTATGAAAAGATTAGTTATCACAGCATTATTTTTAGCTATTGGATTGAGTATCCAAGCTCAAAACCAACGAGTGGAAGAGAAAATTGATATCACTATATCATCAAGTGAATTAAGTAATATGAATGGGTTTACCATTCAAAATATAAATGGTGATTTGAAAGTAGAAGGCTATGATGGAAATGAAATTCGGGTAAGTGGATCAAAAGTTATTAAGAAACGACGAGGTCGGCTTGATGATGAAACCGTGGAATCCATTTTCTTAGAGCATCAAAGTCATCAAGGAATAATGTACATGTATGTTCGCACACCAGGAAGTGAAGTGAACTTCAAAAATGGGAAATTGAACCATAAGATGAATTGGGATAAGAGGAAGTGGGACAAATACGATGAAATAGGATTTCAGTTCGATATCGTTGTAAAAGTGCCAAATAAATTATTACTGAGAGCATCCACTGTGAATGGCAGCCAGTTAATTGTAGAAGGAATGAATATGGACCTGAATGTGAGTAACGTGAACGGAGACGTGATGGTGAGGGATGCTAAAAAAGCCGTTAACGCGAATACCGTGAATGGGGATATTGAAATTTGGTACGACAATGCTCCTACAACTAGCTCAGACTTTAATACGGTTAACGGATCTATTCAAATTTATTCACCAGAAAATTTATCAGCGGTTGTAACCTTTAAAAGTTTACACGGTGACTTATATACAGATTTCGATGAAGTAACACGATTACCAAACAAATTGAACAAGGCAAAAGGAAGTAAAGGCTATCGAGTTAGCAAAACGGCTCCCATCCAAATAGGGCAGGGTGGACCCACGCTAGCATTTGAAACACTCAATGGCGATGCCTACATCCAAAAAAGAAAATCAAAATAAAGAGACATAAATCATGAAAAATCAATCATTACGGTTATTTGCTACTTTGGTATTTACACTAGCTGCATTTGGATATGCACATGCACAAAACAACGACATCAAGGTTCCTTTGTCAAATCCTGGCAAGAGTGGACATCTTAAAATTGATGTAGTACATGCAGAGGATATTGAAGTTGAAGCTTACGATGGACAAGAAGTTATAGTAAAATTTGATAGCGACGACGACGACAGAGATCGCGTAAATCGACGCAACGGATTACGTAGAATATCAACCAATGGTGTTGGTCTTGAAATCACAGAAGACAACAACAAAGTTGATATCCGAGCAGATGTAAATTCACACGACCTTGAGTTAAAGGTGATGGTTCCAAGAAACTTTTCTGTGAAAATAAACGCCGTACATGGTGATGTTACCGTGTTAGCCGTAGAAGGAGAAGTTGAGATAGAATCGGTGAATGGGGATGTAGAGATGAACGGCTTATTAGGAGCTGCTCTCGTAAATAGTGTGAACGGTGATATTGAAGTTCGCTTCTCGAAAGTGAAAGCAGGAACACCAATGTCGTTCACTGGAGTAAACGGTGATATCGAAATTAGCTTCCCAGAAAACACAAAGTTTTCAGCTCGCATGAAAACGGAATGGGGCGATATCTACACCAACTTTGATATGAACATCAATCAACAGCCTAATAAAACAGAAGTATCTAAGAACAAAGGCAAGTACAAAGTTTCTGTAAATAAATGGGTTTACGGAGACGTGAACGGAGGAGGACCTGAATTCCTATTCAAGACTCTTCACGGTGATATATCAATTCGTAAAAATTAGTAAAAGGGGGTAACGATTTACCCCTTTCACTCGTCTACACTTACAAATACAGCCTTTCTGTAAAATCATGTGGTACAATATTTTACGGCTGGGTGGAATACATCAAAGAGACAAAAAGTTATGCGAAAATCAGCTATTTTATTACTATTAATGTGTGTGTGTTTCGGGGTGAATGCTCAAAGTATCGAGCCCGCAAATACAGAAGCTACTGAGTACGTAAGCAACTCAAAAACCGATTATCGTTTCGGTTACGACATGAACCCAACCATGGATGCCCTTCGCATTGAGGATGCAGGCATCATCAAATTAGATGGGTTTATAAACGAAGCCATTTGGGCAACAGCTCCTGTTGCTACTGGGTTTACCCAACGAAGCCCTAACGATGGCAGCCAAGCCACCCAAAAAACAGAAGCTAGAATTCTATACACCGATAAAGAGATTTTTGTAAGTATCATGGCTTACGATACAGCTCCTGATTCTATTATAGCATCACTTTTTAGAAGAGATGGAAACGAATCATCTGATTGGGTATATGCAAGTTTCGATAGCTATAACGATAAAAGAACGGCATTTACATTTGCTGTAAATCCAAGAGGTGTTCAAAAAGACGTATTGTATTTTGATGACCAAGGGGAAGATATCTTATGGGATGCTGTGTGGGAAGCATCCGCAAAAATAACAGATCAGGGTTGGTCGGTTGAAATGAGAATACCTTTATCTCAACTTCGATTTAGCTCCAAAGATGATATTAAATCTTGGGGTGTGAATTTCCAAAGAAGAATCGCTCGTAACCAAGAGTTTAACTTTTGGGCTCCAACACCTCAAAATGAATCGGGAATGGTTTCAAAATTCGGTCGCTTGAATGGTATTCGTGATTTAGAAGAACCTCGGAGATTAGAAGTGATTCCTTATACATCGTCAATTCTAGAACGTGCTCCTGGGAATCCTAACAACCCTTATTATGAGAAGAACGATTTACAAGCGAACATTGGTGGAGATATTAAATATGGCCTTACTTCTGATTTAACACTAACGGCTACTTTAAATCCTGATTTTGGGCAAGTTGAAGCTGATCCTGCTACTATAAACTTGTCTCAGTTCGAGCAGTTTTTCCCTGAAAAAAGACCTTTTTTCTTAGAGGGAAGTGAAATTTTCAGATTTGGTGGAACCAAAACAATGAATTCATTTGGTAACCCAAATACATTCTACTCTAGAAGAATTGGTCGTGCCCCTCAAGGTAGTTTAAGCCGAGCCAATAACTATTCCGGGAATGGCTTATATGATCCAAATACTAGTGATGAAGTGTACACCAATGTGCCAAACCAAACTAGCATTTTGGGAGCTGCAAAGTTAAGCGGTAAAACTCAATCAGGCCTATCTGTTGGTGCACTTTATGCTTTAACCGCTGAGGAAAATTCACCATTTACGGCAATTGGAAATTCAGGTTCGCAAAAGGGTGAGTTTGTTGTACAACCAAGTAATAACTATTTAATTACACGTTTGAAGCAAGACTTTAACAGTGGAAATACGGTAGTAGGTGGTTACTTCGCGGGAATGAATAGAGATATTGATGGTACCTATTTTGAAGAATACTTGAATAAATCAGCTATGATTTCGGGTTTAGACTTTGAGCATAGTTTTAAAGATAGAACTTATGTTATAAGTGGTACAGCTTCGGTAAGTAACATCATTGGTACCACGGATGCAATAACTCGAGCTCAACGTGCCCCTCAAAGATATTATCAACGTGTTGATTCCGATGAATTATCGGTAGATGCTAACAAGACATCACTGTCTGGTTTAGCCACTGAATTGAGTTTCCAAAAGGCAGGTGGTGATCATTGGAAGTGGTCGGTTACAGGTTCAATGGTAACCCCTGGATATGAAACCAATGATATAGGATTTCAGAATAGAGCGGACTATAGAGCCATTAATACGGGTCTGGAGTATGCAGAACGCAATCCAAAACATTTCCAGTTTTATGTTTTTTGGTTGTTCTCGAACAATGCATGGAATTTTGACAATGATCAAATTGGTCGAAATTATAATACTGGTGCATTTTTTGAATTGAAGAACCTATGGTCGTTTAACTACAATCTAAATGCGAATTTTGATACATATTCAGATCGTTTTACAAGAGGCGGTCCCGTATTCAAAATGCCAGGAAGTTTCAGTTTTAACTTCAACGTTACTTCTAATAGAAATAAAAAAGTAAGTGGTGGATTTGGTCAATTTCACAGAAACGATCGTGTAGGAGAGTATGATCATTATTATTGGGGATTCATGACCTTCCGACCAACTACATTTATGCAGTTAACTATTTCACCTGAGATAGGTGTTCAAAATGATGTAGATCAATATATCAGCACTAGAGCACGTGATGCTGCAGCAAACGATGAAGATTTGACCTATGGAAATAGATATATCTTTTCAGATATCCGCCAAGCAAATTTCTCAGCTCAATTCCGTTTGAATTGGACATTCAATCCTAAAATGAGTTTACAGACTTATGTTCGTCCATTCATCGCTGCAGGTAAATATTCAAATCTTAAAGAATTCAACAAACCAGGTGACTTCGGATTTGATGTATACGGCCAAGATAAAGGAACGGCTACTGTTAATGCTGATGGTTCAACAACGATTGACCCTGATGGAAGTGGAGGGGAGGCCCCATTTACCATTAGAAAGCAAGACTTTAACGTTCGTTCGCTTCAAGGTAATGCGGTATTTAGATGGGAGTATCGTCCAGGTTCTACTTTATTCTTAGTTTGGCAACAACAAAGAAGTGGATTTAGTCCTAATGGAGAATTTAACTTCGGTCGCGATTTCCAAAACCTATTCGATCCAGAACCAACCAATGTATTCTTAGTAAAATTGAGCTACTGGTTTGGTACTTAATAGCTTAGAATAATTTATCAGATTATTGAAAAGGGAGCCGATTTATCGAGCTTCCTTTTTTTATATAATTTGTAACAGCGCTCGGTGTGAACCCTCTTTGCTTAGAAGAAAGAGAAAAAGTAAAGGGGTAAAAATCAGCGAGTATGTTTGAATTAAAGTACAGGAGAGCTATAGCTACTTTTTTAACTATAGCGATGTATTCTCCATTTGTTAATAGTCAGTCTAAAGGTGATATAGCAAAACCATCTTTAGATGCTTATCGGTTATCGGCAAATGAGAGTATAAAATTAGATGGAATTTTAGATGACCAAGTATGGAGTAAAGCCGATAAACAAGCAGAATTCTATCAACGTTTTCCATTTGATGGACAACCCGCTTCAGAGAGAACTGAAATTCAGGTCGCTTATTCTCAAGAACATATTTTCATAGCTATAAAAGCATTCGATTCCGCTCCTGATTCCATTGCTTCATCCCTATTCAGAAGAGATGGTTCAGAATATAGTGATTGGGTATATGTTAGTATAGATAGCTACAATGATAATAGAACGGCCTTTACCTTTGCCGTAAATCCAAGAGGTGTTCAAAAAGATATCCTGTATTACAATGATGATGAAGAGGATATAAGATGGGACGCGGTATGGGATGCTTCAACTCATATAGACACAGATGGTTGGAATGCGGAAATTCGAATTCCCCTTTCCCAAATTCGATATACCACAAACAAAGATATACAAGAATGGGGTGTTAACTTCCAACGAAGAATAGCTCGAAAAGAAGAAGTTTCTTTCTGGTCTAGAACCCCTAGAGAGGAATTTGGTCTCGTATCATGGTTTGGTGATTTAAAAGGTATTCAAGGGCTACAAAAACCGATGCGCTTAGAAATATTACCCTACGTTTCTGCTAGTGATAAACGTGCACCCAAACCCGACCCCGCCTTTGGAGAAAATGATCCTTTTTATGATAAGAATGATCTGAAATTTAAAATTGGTGGCGATTTTAAGTATGGAATTTCCTCAGATTTCACTCTTACAGGAACAATTAATCCTGATTTTGGACAAGTAGAAGCCGATCCCGCTACAATAAACCTTACCGAGTTTGAAACGTTCTTTGAAGAACGCAGACCTTTTTTCTTAGAAGGAAATGAGATTTTCAACTTTGGTTCTACAAATTCTCAAAACACCTATCGTACGCATCAAAACTTTTATACACGTCGAATAGGTAGATCACCATCTGGGCAATCTTTTCAAGCAGGAATTCCAGCAACTTTTCAAGACCGACCACATCAAACTACCATTGCTGGCGCGGCTAAAGTAAGTGGTAAAACGAGTAATGGGTTATCGCTGGGAATTTTAAACGCATATACCCTTGAAGAACAAGCGAGATACTATGATGCCAATAACGATGTGAAAGGGAAGTATATAATTGAACCTGCTACCAACTATTTGGTAGGAAGAGTGAGACAAGATATTTCAGAAGGAGATGCTTACCTAGGTGGTTTTGGTAGCGCTGTGAACAGAGATATGAGCGACACCTACTTGAACGATTACCTACATGATTCTGCTTATCAAATCGGTTTTGATGGGGGCTATAGTTGGGCAAACCGAAATTGGGGCGCTTATGGTGCGCTTTCATTTAGTTCGGTAAATGGTGATAAACAAGCTCTATTGCGCACTCAAACGAGTTCAGCCAGGTACTATAATAGAGTAGACTCTGATTATCTATCCGTTGATACAGATAAGACTAGTTTAACCGGGTATTCTGGTGAGTTTAGTGTGGGTAAATTTGGAGGAGCTGGTTTGAAATACTCCTTTACCTATACTGAAACTAGTCCTGGTTATGAAATCAATGACATTGGATTCCAAGAACGAGCGGATTATAGAGCACCACACTATTATGTGGAATACTTAAATGTGAATCCTGATCTCTTCAGATTTTATCTGTTATGGGCATTTGGCGGACATGCTTGGAATTTTGATGGTGATATGATCATGAACTTCTATAGTACTGGAGCTTACATACAGTTCAATAATTTGTGGACATTGACTTATACGGGAGGGTTTACGGGCAAAATATATAATGACCGTATTACTCGTGGTGGTCCCATAATGAGAAGACCTAAGGATTGGAATAGTCGAATTGAAATCGGTTCTAATTCTACCAAACCCTTTTATGCTACCTTTGGTAGTTCCTATCGAGCGGATGCATCTGGTGAATTCACAACGATGGTATTTTCAACAATGAATTACCGCCCAACAGGATACCTCCAATTTTCTATTGCACCAACTTTCCTCACGGAGCTGAATACGGATCAATATCAGGCTTTTGGTGATTTTGATGATGATCCCGAATTGGATTATCTCTTTTCTGATTCAAGAATAGACATCTTCTATACTGATATAAGATTGAATTGGACTTTTACACCGAAACTGAGTCTGCAAACGTATGTAAGGCCACTTTTTTATACAGCTGACTTCTCGAGATATAAAACCTTTGAAGAAAGAAAAACATACAAGTTTAATGAGTTAGATGCCTCTGACCAATCAGCGTATGAATCTTTAGCTGATTTTGACTACCGAGTTTTACAAGGCAATGCTGTGTTGAGATGGGAATACAGACCGGGTTCAACATTGTTTTTAGTATGGCAACAAGAACGCGATGAATACCTTGGTGGACAAAGCTTTTTTGAGCCATTTAAAAGCACTCCCGATTTATTTAAAGCAGAACCAACGAACATCTTTCTCATAAAACTTAGTTACTGGTTCGGTAACTAAAGTGCTTAATGTTCATAATAGTTTTTGTATTTTTGAGTTATAAATTCAAAAAAATAATTACAGAAACACTATGATAAACCAAGCTCAGTTAACAGCTGAAGAAGTTAAAAGCATTCAAGCAAGCTTTTTAAATAAAGTATACTTGTGGATGGGGCTCGCATTAACTGTTACGGGTATTGTTGCCATGCGAGTAGCCGATTCAGGTGCATTCATGTCGATGTTTAATGGCACTGGAAGCAAAGCACCGTTTTTCATTCTTATCGCAATTGAACTAGGTTTAGTGGTATGGCTATCGGCTAGAATTGATAAGATGAGTTCAGGGTTTGCTACAGCTTTGTTCATCTTATACTCAGCGTTGAATGGTGTTACACTATCGGTTCTATTCTATGTGTATACTTCCGCATCTATAGCCTCTACATTTTTTATTACTGCGGGGACCTTTGCAGCAACCAGTGCTTATGGGTATCTCACAAAGAAAGATTTGAGCTCTATGGGGGGCTTTTTGATGATGGCACTAATAGGCTTAATTATCGCTTCATTAGTGAATATATTCCTAGCAAGTTCAGCTCTATATTGGTTAATTAGCTATGTTGGTGTAGGTATTTTTATAGGCTTAACAGCTTACGATACTCAGAAAATTAAGAAGATGAGTCTTGAACTCACGCTCGATTCAGAAGCTGGCAAGAAAGGTGCAGTGATGGGAGCTCTAGCACTTTACCTTGATTTCATCAACATGTTTATCTTTTTACTCCGAATATTCGGCGATCGCCGATAGAAACTAAAAGCCCTCAATGAGGGCTTTTTTTTGCTCCTATTATAATTCTTGCAGTACTTGATCTAATTCGGTTCGAGTAAATATTTCGCCATTCAGCATTACCCATTCAATTGATTGTGTATGCTTTATCTGCTCTAAAGGATTTTCATTTAGGAAGAGTAAATCAGCTTCTTTCATTGCTTCAATAGAACCGTATTGGTTCATCACCCCAAAGAACTTAGGACCATTTTGAGTAGCCATTCTTAAGGTTTCTATCTCAGAAATACCCGTTGAAACAATCACTTCTAGCTCTTTATGAAGTGAATGACCTGCATACACATAGGAATTATACGCTCCATTATCAGAGCCCGGTAAAATCATAATGCCTGCTTCGTGCATGGGTGGGACCATGGCTTTAAAATGTTCATTCATCGTTGCTTCAAATGCATTTGCAGCGTCATTTCTACGTAGTGCTGAATTTAAACGACGAGCATAAGTTTCTTGAATACCTTCACCAATAAATTGAAGCATCTCATCATCTGAATGATCTACTTCATGCAGGTAACTTAAAATGTCATCGATATAAAGTGTGGGAACTACGGCAACATTATTCTCTGCCATTTTTTGAAATAGTAGTGCGGCTTTTTCTTCATCATATGAATTCAATAATTCTCGAACAGCTCCCCAAAAGCCAAGCTCACCATTTCTAACTTGTTCAGTTATTTCTTCTTCTTTTGATGATGCCCCTTTCATTACATAATACAGATGGTCTACTCCATCTAGTCCGGCGTCAATAGCATCTTCAAACATAACACTCATAGGCATATGTCCGGTGGTTTTTAATCCCCTAGATTCGGCTTGTTTAAGGATCTCTAAGTATAGTTCTTCACTTAATCTACTGTCATAAATCTTAACATAATCAGCGCCTAAGGCTTCTAATGAATCAAGTGCGCTAGAAACATCTTCCACAGATGTGAGCTCCAATGACCCTTCCCAAGTTGAATTAACTCCATCTATTTTTGGTCCACTTGTAAAAATATAAGGGCCAACCAATTCATTGTTCTGTGCTTCTTTCCTCCACTTAAGTACTTGTGGGGTGAGGTCACCTCCAGCATCTCTAACAGTAGTAACACCATGAGTAATATAGAGAGGAAGTAATGCTCGGTTTTCTTCGATTAAAGCTTCTCCACCTCTCAAATGGATATGCATATCCCATAGCCCTGGAATTACGAAAAGCCCACTAGCGTCAAACTTATTTTTTGTATCGTAGCTGATGTATCCTGTTTCGAATACCTTCGAAATTTTACCATTCTCAATTAAAATAGATTGGTTTTCCAATATGGAACCTGTTTCAAGGTCAATAATGGAAGCATGTTCAATCAGTTTATGATCAGGTGAAAGGCGTGTGCAGTTAATACTCAGTAGTACAACAATAGAGCTAAGAAAAAGCAGATGTCGGAATCCCATAGATAAAAGAAATTATGCAGTAATGATTTATGAATTGAGCTATGTAAATAGCCTAAACAAACTAATTAATTCTGAACTTAATATAGCATCAGAACTATAATAGGTGAATGATAAAATAAGGAAGTCAGTTTTAAAGCGTATGAAAACCCAAGAACAGATTTATAGATGGATTACCGACGAAGGGGAGGAAAGAGTTTGTGAGGCCATTAGTGAAGATCAATGTGAGGAAGTTCCGGGTAATTTTTTAAAGAATTCGCTGAGTGGTTTTAGCTCAAAGTTAGCCGAACAATTAGTAAGCCCAGGTGTAACACTCCCATGGATTTTATCGGTACTTGGTGCATCATCAGGCTTTGCGGGCTTACTTGTTCCCTTAAAGAATGCGGGTTCCTTACTCCCTCAATTACTCGTTTCAGCTAAGATCCGTGCATTTGCGAAAAGAAAGAATTTCTGGGCATACTCCGCTTTCTTCCAATCTATAATGGTGGCGTGTATGTTAATAGCATTTTTGTTGTTTGAAGGAGATAAAGCGGCACTTATTATCGTTTCAGCATTATTTTTATTTAGCATTGCTAGTGGTGTGGCTTCCGTTAGTTTTAAAGATGTGATGGCGAAAACAATACCAAAGGGTAGAAGAGGACGCCTGCTAGCCACTCGAGCTACAGGAGGTGGTTTGCTAACTTTAGGAGCTGGGCTTGTACTGTATTTTTTTATGAGTGGCAGGTATAGTGAACAGTCCATTCTCATTTTAATCGCCTCTGCTTCCGTGTTATGGTTTATATCAGGAGCTTTCTTCTGGAGCATCAATGAAAAGGCAGGGGCAACAGAAGGAGGTAGGAGTCCCATTGAAGAACTATCCAAAGGCATTGAGTTATTAAAAGAGAATACAAACCTTCGAAATTTTATTATTTCGAGAGCTCTATTGATGGCCATTCCTCTCGCTCAGCCCTTTTTTATTTTATATGGAAAAAGACTAACGGATGCCGACTTAAGTGGTTTAGGTTTATTAGTGATTGCTAGTGGAATAGCGGGCTTTATCAGTAGTCCTTTTTGGGGCAAGTTTGCTGATCGTTCTAGTCGGAAGTTGATGATGGTAGTAGCTTTTTTAGGGATACTCAACATCGCATTAGTAATGGGGTTTTCGCTGGTTGCTAATGAATATCAAACCATTGCTGTTTTTGCTCCTCTCATACTTCTAAATATGATGATTCATGGGGGAGCTCGTTTAAGTAGGAAAACCTATTTGGCTGATTTCGCCCCTGAAGACGAACGCCCTTTATACATTTCTTTATCAAATACCTGTATTGGATTATTTACGGTGGTAGCTGCAGGAATTGGATTTATTGCTGAATTATTTAGCATTCAGGCTTTATTTGTTTTCTTGATGATGATGCTGATAGCAAGTATGGCTTATAGCTTCTCATTGAAAGAAGTTTAAAATATTTTGAGCCTCATAATCCTTATAAAGAAGTTGAAAAAGTGATATCTTGTCGGATTCAGAATTTTTCAAATTTCGCTAATAGAATCTAAGTATGAGTGAGTCATCATCTACAAAGCCCGGATTTTGGGATCGAGTTGGTATTGGGCTTTCAGGTATCTGCGCAATTCACTGTTTATTAGTGCCGGTTGTAGTTGCTTTAATTCCATTGTGGCCAGCATTTGAAGAGATTCATGAATACACTCACCTCGTTTTTTTCTTAGCCATTGCACCAGCAGTATACTTATCACTGAAACGCAAACATGAATCAAGAGCCGTAAGTGTTTATTTAATTACTGGGGTAGTAATTATTTTCTGCGCATGGTTTTTTCATGAATATTTAGGGGAACTCGGTGAAGCTGGAGTGACTCTTATCGGAAGTATTTTATTGATAAAAGGCCATTGGTTAAACTACAAATCAAAGTTGCAGGCTTAATAGTTATTCCCAACGAGAAAGCTTCTCTTTGATTTCATTAAGAGCGTACGATTTATTTTCTAGCGTATTTGCAACCATATTTAAGATTCGAGCGGCGCCTCCCCAGCTTAACGTTACCCCTGCTCCGCCTAAACCGTAATAATGAATCATGAGTTGATCTTGAAGTTCCTCGACTTCAAGCTTTAAACCATTTTTCTTATCTCGAACATATCTATAGGCTACTATCTCTGTACGTTCTTGGTAGCTATCTAAATTGATTCCAAAGGTATTCGCAATGATTTCTTTGTTAAGCTCTGTGATTTGATGAGGAAATACCATTTCGGCATCTGATTTTGGAGCCCATCTCCCTTCCTTATCGATTGTGCCTACAAACCTACTACCACCTAAGATCCAGCCATCCTGCCGAGGGTAACAATACACATCCAATGCTTCTCCGTCGATATTAGTATAGGTATCAACACCAGGAGTTAAATTATAGGATACCGTTTTACCCGTAGGTGATTTCAGTAATGGTGCCCCTTTGATCTTAAGAAGATGTCCCAATTGTAAGTAAGGGGAAGAATGTTCTTTTTTTAGGCTTGAAGCACCTACTCCCGTACAATTGATAATGATTTGTTCCTGAAGTGGGGGGCTATTTAAATCAATTTTTTGGGTAACACTTTTTCCACCAAGTTGATGGTAGTAATCCAATAGTTTTTTAAAGTAAATACTCCAGTCGGCAAAGTAACAATCATACTTCCAGCCCGATTGTAGATCTAGATGAGGGATGTTTGGAAACCAAGAAAGCTTTTCAAACATCTCAAAATTTTCCATGTGATGAGCATATTCAGGCACCGAAACATGGTTGTTATATAGCTCATAATGTTCATGAATGCCTACACCATGTGAATCATTATTTGCTAGTTCTTTAAATAATGCCTGGCTGACTTCAAATAAACTACTTAATTCATCATGAGAAACGGAATGAGGAATTACAGATGCGGATGGGTATAAGCTAGCGTAAGCGGGATTAGACTTTTGCGTAGCTGGGAAAAACTCAGAGTAAATAGTTACTTCAAATCCAAAAAGTTTTAACAATGTTGCAGTAGTGATACCCGATATTCCCGCACCTATAACAGCTATTTTTGAAGAATTGTATTTATTCATTTTATTGAATCGAAATTATTACAAGGATTTAATAGACAAATAGGTGTTGGATGTCGTAGTATTAGGCATTAAAATCACTACAGCTAGGTTTTGCAGCATTGATTAAAGGAAGGACTTTACTCATAATTTTTATTCTACCCATACTCGTAGTTTCGTGTAAAGATATTGCCTACGAAGATACGGAAGTATATCCTACAGTTATAGAAAAACTCAGTGAAGATGAATTAATAGCGCGAAATCAACGCTATCATCAACAAAATAATAATAGGATTTGTTCGACTCTAAATGAATATGGATATACTGGATTCAGCAGAGTTTTATTTCAAAATGATATTAACCCTTGTTTAACGGGTACTTTTCCCAAAGTTCACCTTCCTTATCAAAACTCATTGCTTGTACAAGCCAAACAAAGTCTAGTTTATAATTCAGAATTCACCAATGTTGAGGCAAGTAATTCACTAGTTCTAAAAGAAACCCTTCCGTTAAATGGTTGTACGATTTGTGAGGGTCCAAACATTAATAATGTTCCCCTTCAATGGAAGTTCACCTTTCAAGAACAGCAAATGAACGGTGTAGAAGTTGAAGGAACTGAAATAAATGTATATGTAGATTCGTATGGTGTAAATAGGATTTGGGGGAATTGGTATACATTCAACGATCCCGGATTTACTGAAGTTGGTTATCTTGATGCGCAGAATAAGATTCTAAATATGGAATTGAGTTATCAAAACGAGAATCAGCAGACGATTAGACAGACTATTACAAACGAGCATTTGACAGAATCTCCTACCTTAGCTTTCGTTCCAATCCCTATAGAAGATGGATTGGCTATCCATAAATGCTGGATAGTTCCGGTTAAACTATCACAAAGTGATAGCACAAAATGGCATGTGAAAGTGAGTGTGAAAACTGGGGAAGTTTTATCTGTAGAAATACTTTAATTATTAAAAAATTTAGCTAGATTGACAGCTTATAAATCGACAGTTAGAGTTCACTAATGAATTTAAGGCCTAAAATTGGGTAGACGATAACTGTTTGAAAAAAGGATGGTAAATGAATAATAGTAAAAAAGTCCTCATAGTTGAAGACGACATGATCATTTCTCTAGTTGTTGAGAATATGATTCGTGAATTAGGACATCAAGTAGTTGGAAAAGCGATCTCAGGTCCAGAAGCAGTAGAACTAGCTATAAAAGAGAGCCCCGATATCTTACTCATGGATATCCGTTTAAAAGGTGAAATGGACGGTATTGAAACTGTTGAAAAAATTAAAGAACAGATAGATACTGCGGTGATTTACCTTACCGGGAATTCTGACAAATTGAATTACGAGCGAGCTAAAAGCACAAATTTTACAGATCTTATTGTAAAGCCATTTACGATTGGAGATTTAGATAAATCACTTAAGCTTGTTGACTAATTTTTTGAATCTTTTTTACTCTTGATTCGTAGCCATCCCAGAATAAAATAGGGGCGCTATGAGTACAAAGTTCAGAAATCTAAAAAACGATTTAAAAGATCTTGAAAATGATACGGTTTCTCAGTTTAACAATGAGAAAACCAGTTCAAATTTCAACTCTGGAAAATTATCAAACTACATTCTACTATTTGCGTTTATTGCAACGTTGACGTTTTATGTAGGCTCTCGCTTTAATTCTTCGAATTTCAATTTTGCCACACCCATTGAAGAATTTGCTCAAAGTTTAAGCGAACCCGATGAAGATCTAATTATAGGTATGGGAACGTGGATGCAGGAAATGGGCTATGGTGAGCTTAGTCGTGAAGAACTCATAGATCTTAGAAGAGAGGGGGTAACCGCGACTTATACCTCTGAAATGAGAGATTTAGGCTACACAGACGTTACTCTAGACCAATTAGTGGAATTACAAAGAGAGGATGTATCTGTTCTGTACTCTCGAATGATGAAAGAATTAGGATACGAGTTCAGCGTTCAAGATTTAATTGATACTCGACGCAATGGTGTTACTGCTAATTTTACAAGTAGAATGATGGATTTAGGCTACACTTTTGAGCAATTAACCAAAGAAAACTTAATCCGAATGCGGAGTGTAGGTGTATCTGAAGGCTTAGCTCAAAGACTTCAAGAACGAAACGACGGGGTATTACCTACTATCGATGAACTCATTCGTTATAGAATAAGTAATCAGTAGTTCGCTTACTTCGTTAATCTTCGGAACTAATGATAGGCAGTTTAGTTTATGGTACTAAATATTAACTAAGCTAATCAATATGAAATTTCTACTTTCTACCATTGCTTGTGCTATGCTATTTGCATTTTCAAATGTTGCACATGCTCAAACTAACCCACTTAAAGACAAATCTGGTATAGGACCAAAAATTGGTTACTACAAAGCTCCTGATGCTGACGATGGTACCATGTTTGTAGGTTTCCAGTCTCGCTCTAGAGGAGATGTTTTCGGGTTTGAATTTGCTGCAGAATACCGTGGAGAGCAATCTTATACTGTAAGTGGTTCTGAAGTTACAACACGTCAAATTCCAATTACAGCTTCTTTATTAATGTTTGTACCAGTAGCTCCAAATTTTCAGCCATATGGTTTAGCTGGTTTAGGTGCTTATTACACATTCTATGACTATGAAGGTGGACTTAATAATGGTGATGATGCTGATTTTAACATTGGGTATCACCTTGGTTTTGGTGCCGATCTACCCCTATCGAACAGCGCGGCATTAAATGTGGACTATAGATACTTATTCCTAGATGGTCCAGATGATAGTCTAGGTGACAAAGAGTTTAGCGGTAATGTTATTTCAGCTGGATTAACATTTTATTTCTAAGCTAGAAAACCCTTATTTTCAGAATCTAACATCCGCAAGGGTGTTAGATTTTTTTATGCACATAATTCAAATAACTCCATGTCAGAAATCATACTTCCAGAGGTTGAACTAAATATTTATAGTCCTAAAAATCCTGTTGAGGCTACTATTGTTGAGAATAGAGTTTGTACTACTGAAAGTAGTCCGAATATAGTTCGACATATTACATTCGACATTTCAGGAACTGATTTAGAAGGGAGAATTAGAGTTGGGCAATCGATTGGTGTTCTGCCTCCGGGTGAAAATGAAAAAGGGCGTCCACATAAATTACGTTTATACTCCGTATCGTCTCCAAGTAAGGGCGAGGGCGGGCAATCGCATCTGATCTCTACTACGGTAAAAAGAGCGATTGATGAAGTAGAAGGAACGCTTTACTTAGGAGTGGCATCCAACTATTTATCGAATTTAAAGCCGGGTGATAAAGTAAAACTTACAGGCCCAAGTGGTAAGCGTTATCTGCTTCCTGAAAACCCAAAAGATTTTAACTATGTATTTTTTGCTACCGGTACAGGAATTGCTCCTTTCCGTGGCATGATCATGGAATTATTTGAAAATGGATATGAAGGAGATGTCGCTCTGGTATTTGGTTGCGCTTACCGTACCGACTTATTATATCCTGAGTTCATTAAAGAGATGACCGAACGCCATTCTAATTTCCATTACATCAGTTGTGTGTCGCGGGAAGACAGACGTAAAGATGGAAGTAAATTCTACGTGCAGAGTGCTATCGAAGATCAAGCAGAGCTATTAAATCCTATTTTCAGTAAAGAAAATACCTTGATTTATATCTGTGGTATGAAGGGCATGGAAACTGGTATCTACCAAAATTTAGCGCTTCAAGGTCACCTTGATTACCTACAACTTAGAGGTGATTTAGCGGAACGTGAGCCAAACACATGGGATTGGGAAGACATCAAGAAGAATATCAAACCTTCAGCTAGAACCTTTGAAGAAGTGTACTAATTTACTTCTCTAAATTAGTAACACCTCCAGAAACAACAAATCTCATAAAGTCTGCGGCATCTTTTTTGATGGGCTTTATGTGGTCTTTGTGTACGATATATAGATTACCAGAAAAGTTATATGAGTGAGGGCAATACACCGCAACTTCACTCTCAAGTCCGAGATTGAGTAATGATTCTTGAGTTACAAATCCAAGACGTTTTACTCCTGGAACACCAAAATCTATCACTACAGGTTTATTGAATTTCTTTTTCTCCCCAACAAAGGCTTCCGTTAAATCTCGAAGAGAACTGTAAATGATGCTAATGATAGGGGTGCGTGAAAACAGCTTCTCGAACATATTTACAATTGGTTTTGTAAAAGCACGAGTAAAAATAAAACCTACCAGTGAAATAGCTACAAAGCCTGTAATGATGCCTAAACCCGGGATGTTGTAATCAAACCACCTGTAAAAGAGATAATTGAGTGATTCATTCATCCATCCAATGGCTATAGAAACCAGATAAATGGTAGCACCTACAGGAAACACAATTAACATTCCACGAAAGAAATAATTGAGAAGAGTTTTCATAGATCAAGGGTAATTTTATTTCTGATAATCTAATTAGAAAACTAACCAATTGGTTCCATGAGTGTGAGATAGATTTTTTTTATCTTCACTCTCTTAATCTGCAACCACTAAATTAAAAATTGATGTCCACCAAGACTTCAGCTCAGATTCGTCAAGAATTTTTAGACTACTTCAAAGAAAAAAATCATGCCGTAGTTGATAGTGCACCTGTTGCGCCAAAGAATGATCCTACTCTGTTGTTTACGAATGCAGGGATGAATCAATTTAAGCCACAGTTTTTAGGTGAAGAAAAAACACTAAAGCATGATGGCAAAGAATGGACTCGAGCTACGGATACGCAAAAATGTATTCGTGTAAGTGGTAAGCATAATGATTTAGATGAGGTAGGGCACGACACCTATCATCATACATTGTTTGAGATGTTAGGTAATTGGTCGTTTGGCGATTATTTCAAAAAAGAGGCTATTGGCTGGGCTTGGGATTTATTAGTGAACAAATGGGGGCTAGAACCAGATAGATTGTATGCCACTGTTTTTGGTGGAGACGATGAAGATGGTCTACCAGTAGATGAAGAAGCTATTGAGTTGTGGAAGAGTGAGACTTCTATTAAACCAGAACATATTTTAAAATTTGATAAGAAAGATAATTTCTGGGAGATGGGTGATACAGGTCCATGTGGTCCTTGTTCAGAGGTTCATATTGATTTGAGAACCAACGAAGAACGAGAAAAAGTGGACGGAGCTACTCTAGTTAACATGGACGATCCACGGGTAATGGAAATCTGGAACTTGGTATTCATTCAGTTCAATAGGCAGCCTGATGGGTCTTTAGAAATGCTTCCAGATAAGCATGTGGATACAGGAATGGGCTTTGAGCGTGTTTGCGCTGTTCTGCAAGGTAAAACCTCCAATTACGATTCGGATGTATTTACTCCATTGTTAGATCAAATCTCGGAAATGGCGGGTTTAACGTATGGCCAGGATGAAGAGAAAGACATTGCCATGCGAGTAATTGCTGATCATATCCGTGCGGTTGCATTTTCGATTGCTGATGGGGCATCGCCGGGCAATGATGGTAGAGGATATGTAATTAGAAGAATTTTGCGACGAGCAATCAGATACGGTTGGGATAAATTAAACTTCAAGCAACCGTTCTTTTACCAATTGGTAGATGTGCTAGCTAATCAATTCAAAGATGTATTCCCTGAAATGGTTGCTCAAACTGAGTACATCAAAAATGTAATTCGCTCTGAAGAGCAAAGCTTTTTAAAAACGTTAGGCCAAGGAATCGACCTCTTTAATGAGATGATAAAGGGTAAAGAAAAGTTATCAGGCGATGATGCTTTTAAATTACACGATACCTATGGCTTTCCTATCGATTTAACACAATTGATGGCTCGTGAAAATGACGTTGAAGTAGACGAAGTTCGATTCAACGAGCTCATGAAAGAGCAAAAAGATAGAGCTCGTGCTGCAGGGAAATTCAGCGTTGATCAAAGTAAGATTAAAGAATGGACTACCATTTCAGAGCATGATGATTTTGAATTTGTAGGCTATGATGATGCCGAAGCTGAAGTAGAATTTGTGGCATTTAGAAGTGAAGGAGATAAATTCGCTTTTACTCTTAACAAAACTCCATTTTATGCTGAAAGTGGTGGGCAGGTAGCTGATACGGGTATGATTACGAATGGTGAAGAATTCATTCATGTAATTGATGTTCAGAAAGTGAATGGTGAATTTGTTCACTATACCGATAAACTACCGAATGACTTAAGTGGTAGCTGGACCGCTAAGATTGACTTAGAAAAGAGATTAGAAACTCAGAAACATCACTCAGCAACGCACTTAGTGCATGCAGCCTTACGCGACGAATTAGGAGATCATGTGGCTCAGAAAGGGTCGCTTGTAGATGATCATCACTTGAGATTTGACTTCTCTCACTTTGAAGCTGTAACGGAAGAGCAATTGATGAAAATCGAAGAGCGCGTTAATGAGAAAATTCAAGAGAATATCCCATTACTTGAAGAGCGCAATGTACCAATTGAAGAGGCGAAGAATCGTGGTGCGATGATGCTATTTGGTGAGAAATACGGAGATAACGTACGTATTATCACTTTTGATGAAGATTATTCGGTTGAACTCTGTGGTGGTACTCATGTGGGTGCAACCGGTGAGATTGGTTATTTCAGATTCACACAAGAAACTTCGGTCGCTTCTGGAGTGCGTAGAATTGAAGCTGTTTGTGGTAAAGCTGCTGACGATGTGCTAAGAAATGAAGCTTCATTACTTAAGCAGATAAAAGAGACTATAGGCCAAAGTGAAGATTTAGTAGCTGATATCAAGAAACTTCAAGAAGAAAAGAAAAGACTTGAAAAAGAACTAGATAAACTAAATCTGCAAAATACGGGTGCAAAGCTTGATGAACTTCTTAAGCAAGCCGATACCAATGATCTTGGAATCAAGCTTGTGAAAGGCGAGATAGCTGGTGCAGATATGGATGTACTTAAGCAATTAGGATACGATGCGCTCGAAAAGTCACCATCATCTACCATTACAGTACTAGGTTCCAAAGATGAGGCAGAAGGCAAGGTTTACTTAATGGTTGCGGTATCTGATGACCTCATTAAAGAAAAAGGAATAAAAGCCGGAGCTTTAGTTGGTAAACTAGGGCGCATGGTACAAGGAGGAGGAGGCGGGCAGCCTAACCTTGCAACTGCAGGTGGGCGAGCTCCTGAGAAACTTGATGATGCATTAAGCGCTGTGAATGAACTCATATCAGAATCTATTTCTTGATGCGCTTTAGCATTACATAACAACTTAAAATTGAATATATTCAAGCCCTTTTTAATCGGGCTAAGTTTAGAACAAATAAATTATGGCAAAAAAGAAATCAGCGGAGATTAACTTTGCTCCCAAAGGTATCGGAGACGAAAAATCTGGTGCAGTACAAAAAGGGGTAGATTTACCCCCAGCAACAAAGAAATCACACAAAGACCTAGGACTGTCGGCTAAGAAGCTCAAAGACATGTACGAGCAGATGTACTTGCAACGTCGCTTTGAGGAAAGAGCTATGCAACAGTACCAAAAAGGTAAATTTGGGGGTTTCCTACACCTTTATATTGGGCAGGAAGCGGTTTCTACAGGGACTGTATTTGCGCTAAACGACAACGATGATATTATAACTGCATATAGAGATCACGGTTGGGGTCTTTGTAGAGGTATTACTGCAAATGAAGGGATGGCCGAGCTATTTGGTAAAGGCACAGGTTCTTCAAGAGGTAAAGGTGGTTCAATGCACTTTGCCAAAGTAGACCATCATTTCTGGGGTGGATACGGAATCGTAGGTGGACATATTCCTATTGGAGCTGGTTTAGCCTTTACGAACAAATATGAGCAAAACGGTAGAATTTCTACTTGTTTCTTCGGCGATGGCGCGGTTGATCAAGGAGCACTACATGAGACTTTCAATATTGCTCAGCTTTGGAAGCTACCTGCTATTTTTGTGGTAGAAAACAATGGGTACTCAATGGGTACTGCTGCTCGTAGGCATACCGTTGCTGAAATCGTTGACCGTGCAAAAGGCTACGGAATGAAAAGCGCGGTTATTAATGGCATGGATGTGTTCTCGGTATATGAGAAAATGAAGGAAATTGCAGAAGACGTTAGAAAGAACTCTGAACCTTGGTTTGTTGAAATCAGAACGTACCGTTATAGAGGACATTCAATGTCTGATCCTCAAAAATACCGTACAAAAGAGGAGCTGGATGAGTATCAGAAGATTGATCCTATTGAGCGTTTAAAAACATATTTACTTGATAACGATATCGTAAAAGAATCGGCTCTAAAGAAGATTGACGACAAAGTAGAGCAAGAAGTATTAGATGCTGTAGAGTTTGCAGATAACTCAGACTTCCCGAAAGAAGAAGAGCTCTACGAAGATATGTTTGTAGAAGACGATCCTTACTTCCATAACTAAGAATATCAAAAATAGAATAATGGCTGAATTACAATTTAGAGAAGCAATCAGAGCCGCTATTGATGAGGAAATGGCGCGCGAAGAAAAAGTTTTTATTATGGGTGAGGAAGTAGCTGAATATAACGGCGCTTACAAAGCCACTGAAGGACTTTTAGATAAATACGGATATAAAAGAGTGATTGACACTCCTATTTCTGAGCTTGGTTTTGCAGGTATTGGTGTAGGTGCGGCAATGAATGGTTTAAGACCAATTGTTGAGTTTATGACTTTCAACTTTGCTGTACTTGCTGCCGATCAGATTATCAATCATGCTTCAAAAGTGAAGTACATGACTGGTGGTCAAATTAATTGCCCAATAGTATTTAGAGGTCCAAACGCCTCTGCAGGACAATTAGGAGCCACTCACTCGGTATCATACGATTCAATGTATGCACATTTTCCTGGTTTAAAAGTGATTTACACTTCAGAGCCAGCCGATGCTAAAGGCTTACTAAAAGCTGCCATTCGTGATGATAACCCCGTTATTTTCATGGAATCGGAACAAATGTATGGTATGAAAGGTGAAGTACCAGAGGATGAAGATTTCATCATACCAATTGGTAAAGGTAAAGTTAAGCGCGAAGGTAGCGATGTAACTTTAGTTGCTCATGGAAAGATGTACCATCTTGCAGTTCAAGCGGCTAACCAATTAGCGAAAGATGGTATTGAGTGTGAGATTATAGATCCTAGAACGGTAAAACCACTAGATCTCCCATTGATTATTGAATCGATCAAGAAGACAAACCGATGTGTGATTTTAGATGAAGCTCATCCATTTGGTGGACTTGCAGCTGAAGTTGGGTTCTTGATTCAACGTGAAGCATTTGATTATTTAGATGCTCCAGTATTACGAGTAACTCTACCTGATGTATGTGCTCCTTTTGCTAAGAACTTGTTCGACCTTTGGTACCCAAGTACAAAGCAAGTGATTGATGCCGTAAATCAAGTAACGTATAGAAACTAAATCAATTCATATTAAATAAATTATCATGGCTATTAAGATAGAAATGCCGAAACTGAGCGATACCATGGAAGAAGGGGTAATCGCGAAGTGGAATGTAAAGGAAGGCGATAAAATTTCAGCCGGCGATATTATTGCAGAAGTAGAAACTGATAAAGCTACGATGGATGTAGAAGCTTTTGATGATGGTGTGCTTCTTAAAATAATTCCTGCTGAAGGTGATGCGGTACCTTTAGGTGGATTGATTGCAGTTATTGGTGAAGAAGGCGAAGACATCAGTGATATTCTAGATGGTGCCGATGCCTCTAGTTCATCAAGTTCTAGCTCTGATTCAAAAGAGGAAAAGAAAGAATCAAAAGAAGAAGAGTCTAAGGAAGAAGAGACCTCCTCTGAAGAAAAGACTACAAAGTCTTCAAGCTCAGATGATGGTCGTGTAAAAGCTTCTCCATTAGCTAAGAAAATAGCTGAAAAAAAAGGCATTGATCTATCTAAAGTAGATGGTTCTGGTCCAGATGGCCGAATTGTAAAGCAAGACATCGAGAACTTTAAGGAGCAAAGTGGTGGACTAACTAAGCCAAGTAGTTCTTCCACTTCTACTACATCATTCCAGAGTTTAGAAAGTAAGGAAGTGAAAGTTTCTCAGATGAGAAAAGTGATTGCACGTCGACTTTCTGAAAGTAAGTTTACAAACCCACATTTCTACGAAACTGTTGACGTTGACATGAAAGCAGCAATGGCGGCACGTGCTTCCATGAATGCCGCTAATGACGTTAAAATTAGTTTTAATGACATTGTTGTGAAAGCATGTGCTATTGCATTAACACGCCACCAAGCTATAAATAGCTCTTGGCATGACGATGTAATCATGGAGCATGGTGACGTAAATATTGCGGTTGCAGTTGCTATTGATGAAGGCCTAATGACCCCGGTTATCAATCATGCCGACAAAAAAGGATTGCTTCAGATTTCTTCGGAAACAAGAGAATTAGCAGGATTAGCAAGAGATCGTAAGCTTCAACCAGAACAAATGGAAGGAAGTACTTTCACTATTTCCAACTTAGGAATGTTTGGTATTGAAGAGTTCACAGCGATTATTAATCCGCCAAATGCTTGTATTCTAGCTGTTGGTGCTATTAGAGACGTGCCTGTGGTTGAAGATGGAGCTGTAGTACCTGGTAAGCGAATGAAAATGACCTTATCTAGTGACCACCGTATTGTAGACGGTGCGAAAGCTGCTCAATTCTTAAACACCGTTCGTAATCTACTCGAAAACCCATTATCTATGCTGCTTTAAGCACTGGATAAAGATTATAAGTATATATTTTTACGAAGGTCTCAAATCGAAAGGTTTGAGACTTTTTTTATTGAACTACTTTCTCAATAAGCTGAATTACAGGGGTACGGAAAGTAACATTTTTCCTAAGCTCATCTCGGAGTTTGAGTACTTTATCCCAATCGGTCATATTCTGATCGGTTACCAGAGTGATACTCTCGCGCTCATCAATTACTACTTTTGCAGTAACCTGAAAGCTATTCGATAACTGTTTAGCGTAAAGAATGGCATTGTCTATATTATCGAATTCCCCAAATAGTAAGCGATACTCAAAATCAACCGTTACAAATTCTATAGCATCTTCTTTTGAAATATAGATGTCGTTCACTATTGGGTTCTTTAGGTAGATAGCTCGTTCTTTCACTGCTTCAAGTGACGTAGTGAATGGCCCAAGTTTTACCTTGAATAGGTTGTCGTTAGGATCTTGAGTTATGATGCTAGAGATACCATATCGTTCATTCAACAGCCTGTCAAAATTTTGTGATCTTTCTTTGCTTGAAAAGGCTCCGAATTGTAAATAATACAATGATTTACCCGGTATAAAGCTAGAGGCTACATTCCCGTAACACTGATTTACAACCGATACATCAGGGAATACCGAATTGCTAGCTTTTATTGCATAATCGGAGGCTAAACTCAAGTTTTGATATAAACCACTTCTTATAGCATATAAATTTCGCTCTGCATTGTAGAGTACGTAAGCATCAATGCTTTTAGCCGACATAGATAGTTCTACTGCTTTATTTAGCGTGCTATAAGCTCCTAATTGAAGTCCATATCTACATTCGTTAAGTGTGAGTGATTCAACGGCAATAGAATAGTTGAAAGTAGTAGATGTTACGTTTGAAGGTGTAGTTTCAGGGGCATTTCCAATACTTGTAGAAAGAACGGTGTCTGGTTCCACTAGTTCTTCAAGTCCTTCTGGTATTACTAAGAAGTTAAGGCCTTCAACGAAATCGCCATCCGCAATTGCCTGTACTTCAAAATTTAATATTCTAGGCTTAGCGTTGGCTTTAAGGATTTCTAATTGGCCACCATCAATAGCAATTTCATATTCACCAGGTGGTATTTCATAGGCGTAAAAACTACCATCGGAAAAAGTTCTCAATTCCTGTGTGAAATCACGATTTTTTGCTACCAGATTTAATTTTAAACCACCAAGCCCACCACGTTGGCCATCTGAATATAAACGCTCTACCACGCCCTCTATCACGCCCGACATATAAAAGGGTAGTTCTATCTTCTTAAAAGTGTTTGGGTCTGTTATAATCGAAAATTCTTCTTCTTCAGGTACTAACATTGGGTTTTTGATAGAGCTCTTATTCATCACCATGTTGTATTGGTAATAAGGCTGCATCTGCGTGTAATAGAGAATTCCATTTTTTCTAATAGATGAAGATCCAGAACGCCCTATTCTTACGCTACCTTCTTCAATAGGATCATCTATTTCTTTATCGAATCTTCCATTATTATCGTTATCCACAAAGAGCTTAATAGCAGCTCCTGAACGTCCAACTTGGTTTCTACTGGATATTAAAAAGTTGTTGTAGTTAGTATCGTAACCTACAGAACCTCTAATATTCTGAGTGATGCTCGTATTGTCTTTAAGAGATGAGAAGGTGGTGTTTGAACGAGCTTTATTAAAATCTAATACTAAGCTAAACCTGAAGGCATTGAAATTACTAAAGAAGTTTCGACCATAAGAAAATTGAATTCGTCCAGTTTGGAAAATACTTCGTGAGAGTAAAAATTGTGCGGATTCCACTTCATTTAATTTGGGCAGATAAATCAATTGTGTTCTTAAAAAAGTACCACGAATAATAGCAGGTAAATTAGGGTTTCGAGATACATTATAAGTAACCGACGATTCAATACTAGATGTTTGGGACGCCTCAATAGGGTTATATGTGTCAACCAAGCGGTCACTATAACCCATTCGAATATTGAATTTTCTAAGACGCGTACTTAGATCAAATCGTAAAGATGTTGTTTGCGATTCAGGTCTATAACGAGTAAAGGTAGACCATCGAATATTTAATGGAATATTTTGGATAAGTATAGGATAGAATACCGAGGTGATTAATTGTTTTGTGTTCCCTGAAGAGTTGAATATCCCAAAATCGTTGATGTAATTAGTGTAGTCTAAGTTGAAACTAGCGGCATTGGCAAATACAGCATTTAAATTTCCTCTATAGTAAGCATCAGTAACGCCTTCTAGTGTGAGTATGTAATTGCTGTTTAAACGGGCAGATAGGGTAGAAGTGAATACGGGAGCATCTTTTTCTAGCCCTTCATCATAGTACTCAGAGCCAATTTTGGCGGTCAACCAATTTGTAACACCATAACTGATATTCCCTTGGGCGGCTAGGGGTTTCTCTGTACTTCCAAAAAGAGGATTTTCTAGGATCCCTGCATTGATGATATAATTCAATTCACCTTTAGGAGTGAATGAAAAGGGGACTTGAATTCGGTTCGATCGCTCAATAATCTGTCCTGTTGGCCCATATATTTTAAGATTTAATTGAGATGATCCATAATAAAGTGGTGCCAAGAATCGATAATTACCCATTTCATCAGCTTCGGCATAATCGATTAAAGCATTATTGAGATATACTTCCACTTCTGATTGTGGGAATGTTGAACCTCGAATTTCAAATTCATCAAAAAGCCTACGATTTTCGATTGGTTCATTGGTAATTCTTATGCCGGTATATGGATTCATTAAGACCCCATCCATATTGGTTTGGCCAGCTGTTACTTTTGTTAAATAATGGTTATTACGAAAGATGTATCTCCATCGAAGATTATCGGTATCTGTAATCAGCTCATCATTTGTATATCTACCAAAAATACTTCCTTCTAAATCACCACCTGCTAACTGAAGCCCAATGCTCGTATTGAAGTTATAGGTACTTGCTTGGTTGGAATTATAAGAGGTTAGGGAATAATCAACAGCTCCGCCGTTCAATAAACTCCAAGTTTTTCCCTTTCTAAGTGGATAAAAGGTCTGTTCTTTTAAATTAGAATCTACAAGCTTTCTTTTCTGCTCCCTAAGACGTTTTTGAATGAGTGGAAGCTCGGTATTGGTTTCTAAATCTAAAGTAAGATTGTTGAAATCAATGGTGAATTCTAAGCCAAATATGTCTTTATAGATACTGGGGGGAAGGTAATTGTCGAGTTCCTTAACTAAAAAATCATCCGTTGTAAGTTCAAAAGTTTGGTTACCGAACTTAATAAACTGTCTTCCTAAATCAATGGTATATGGGATCTGCTCGGATGAAAATCTACCAGTAGTAACAAGACCTGTTTGTTTAGCTTCTATCTGAAAGAGACTAAATAATTCAGTGATTGGTAAAAAAAAGCGGTCATCTTTGTAGTAAGAGATTACTACAGTGTTTATTACGCCACGATGACGGAAGGATAAATAAACTTCAATGTCTTCAGAATCTTCTTGAGCAACTATCGGAGATACAAATCCAGAGCATAATAGGATTATAGCTACAAAAAGAAAGTTCTTTGTGACACTGGTTAGGTTCACTGTATCGTATAAGAAGTTGACTTAGTTACGGTTTCCATTTGTACTAGGTCTCTACTTGATACATCACTACGATTAGATTCGAAAGTTACTTGAATGGTATAAGTGCCTTGAGGTAAATCTTCAATTTCGAAATCTTGCAAATGTGTGCCGTCGAAGTATAATGAAGTGGAAACAAAGCCTCTGCGAACTTCCTCACCATTGCTATTGATAATTGATGTAGTAATAGAGCCTAAAAATGGAGAGTTTCCTAACCGCCTAAAGTTTGTTTTAACTGATAGTTTCTTTTTGTCGGATGAGAGCGAAGGATTGATCTGATCAACAGCAATTCCAGTGGTTGTTTCACCTTTTTTATAAAACAAGCCCGTAACCTGTTCAACGGTAATACCAACTCTTGCAGTTACAGCATCATTAGATTGAATTTCCAAAGGTGGTGTTTCTGGAGAAGAAGCCGTTTTAATACGAGACCAATAAGTGCCATCAGCGAGGTCATTTCCACCCGATATTCTAAGTCGTACAACTTGTCGTTGACCTGGAGCGAGTTTAAAGTTCTTCGGAAATGCTTTTACTTCATCTGCAATAGAGTATTTAGCTTCTGCCTCTGGATCCTCCGTAACCATGGATCGTATTCCATTATCATCTAAATGGGCGTAAGCGAAGAAGAAATCTATGGCAATTTCTTGCGTTTGATTCGACCCGTTTATCACCATATAGGTTCCAAATTTGGTATTACCATCTATAAATAGATTGGTAGGAGCAATAGTTACTTGGGCTAATATCGGAGCGGATATTAAACTTAGTACGGCAATAATTGCGGAAAGAGTAATTTTTCTCATAGGTTCGGTATTATTTCAGTTCTACCAAAAACATAGGTAAAAACCATGAAAGTTGTTCAGCAATATTGTGCTTAAGTATAAACTGTAGACCAAAAAAAAGTCTCGCCGATTGAGCGAGACTTTTGATAATCTTGAGTACTGAGCTTAGTTGTAGCTTACAGTTACTGTAATTGTACCGTTGTATGTATTTCCAGCTACACCAGCAGATGCGTTAGAAATAGTTCCACCTACGTAGATATATGCAGTAGTTGCTGCAGCGGTGTAAGTGTCAGTAATTTGTGTACCTGAAGGAGCAGCAAGTGCAGATGCACCAGTTGCATCATTTGTTCCATCATTTCTTAATGCTGCAGTATAGGTGTCAAATGTTAGGTTATTAGTTCCATCGGTTAAAACAGCTGGGTAATCGATAGTTATGTTCATAACCTGACCCGTAGTAGCACCAGCTACTGAAACAGCACCGGCATCAGCAGTAGTGGAAGAAATTGTTGGTGTATCAGTTGTAAGGATATCACCGAAAGAAAGGTTACTAACATTAGTTACTGTTAGAGAACCAACGATTGTAGCTGACGCAGTTACAGTTGCGTTGTCAGATGTTTGTGCAGTAGCATTTACAGTGAAAAGAGCTACTAAAGCGAAAGCGGATAATATGTTCTTTAGAGTTTTCATAATGGTAAAGATTGACTTGTTGTTTATTTTCTGATACAAATTTACCCACCCTTCCAAATCTAACCTAGTTAGATTCCTTTAATTAAGAAATCCTTACCCACATGCGTTTTTAATATCAAAAACGCAGTTTTACTTAAATTAACATTAAGGGATCTTAATATTTCAGTCATAATCGACATATAAAACCACTTCACCGTAATAATCGCCATTTGGAATATTGCCTACATTGATCGAGCCATAGACATATAAGTACATTATTTGCCAAACATCTTGATTAATAATGTTGCCATCTGATTCTTCGTATACCTTAACGTAAATCGAATTATCATCCATTGGCGTACTGCTGCTCGCATCGTCTATTCCCATATTGTTGTATGAAATGTTTAGATTTAAAGGAATGCGAGAATTTTGGAGGGGGTTTGTGTTAATTAAGTAGTCTGGAGCATTCAGCTCAATATATAAGGACTGAGTGTTTATTGCTTTTATACTAAACACGCCCATACTTAAATCACCTAAGTTGATGAATTTTTCCCCAGAGTTGGTAACTACAGTGCCGAAGTCAAGGTTTTGTTCAACGGTAGCACTTAGTTCAGGCTCAATTTTTAATTGAAGATTGATAAATTGGGCGGATACATGCAGAGAACTAGATAGAATAAAAATGAAGGTAGCTATGGATATACGCTTAATCATAACTAATGCTGATCGTCACATTACTTGTATAACTCCCTGCATCGATACTACCTACATTTACAAATCCGTATATATATAAATAGGCTGTTTCTTGGAATAGATTAGGGTTGAAGCCTTCATATACAGGAGTAGGAGGGGGACCAGGAGGTACATTCCCTCTATATCGAATAGGGAATTGAGCACTTGCGATATTTGCCGCAACACTCATTATAATAGCTTGGTTCGTATTATTAGATCCTCGATTGGCATAAGCTGCTTGTAATGTAAAGGGAATTCGGCAAGAAGGATTTGTTTGACAACTTAAATCACCATTTAATAGGAGGTAGTTATCTGCAGTGATATCTACGATCACATCCAAGTACTTCACACCATCGATAGTTAAAATTTTGGAGTTAATGAGACTAATCCCAACTACTCCCTCATTTTGAACGAGCATTCCAAATTCAATATCTTCACCAGGGTTTAATTCTGCTACGGATACATTATATATACTACTGTAATCCCCAAAATCTATTTCTTGAGCAAACACAGTAGAAAAACTGTTTAAAATTGCAAAGCATGCAATCAGAGATATGTATTTAATAGCATACATTTTAGATGTATTCGATTTCAATCGTGAAATCACCATCATAACTACCAGGAAGGGCATTGCTTAAATTTACTCTACCGCCTACCCAAATGTAATATCTTCCTTCTTGGTTGAACTGTAGATTTTTATTATCAGCTTCTATGAGTTCTGCACTACGTTGTTCTTCAATAGAATTGCCCGAAATCTCGTATTCGAAAGTAAGGGTACCTGGACCTTCAACTCGAGTTAATACTCTTTGTTGTTGAAAGTTCAATCGGAATAAGGCATTTGGGGAACCTACAGCAATCATATAGCCTGCATTCACATCATTCAGTGAGCTAACATAAATTTCATCTTGTTCGGGTTGTAGCTGCCCTAGAGTGATGGTTTTAACCGTAATCAACTCGATAGAGTTTACAATACGGGCTTCAATGTTAATATTGGCAGATATTTTTCTGTTAGTATTCTGAGCGTGTACAACTGAGGATCCTAACAGAAAAACTGCGATTAAAAACAGATATGAGGGTATTACTGTACGCATTCTACATTTACTTTTGAATAAAAGATTGTATTAATGACGCACTTTAACCAGTTAATAATTCTTAATAAGAACTTTGTAATATATACCCAAATGAGGCCTAATTAGGGAAGGAATCGAAGTAGAAGGGAGGTAATTCCACTTCTCGACCTTTTAAATCTAATTGACGAGGAAGAAACTCATTCATTTCAGAACCAGAAATGGACCTAATGACATAATTATAGGTCAACATTTTGTTGGTAAACCTGCGGGGAAAAGTAAGTGTCACACTATAAACACTATCTTTTGGGGTCAAATCTTTCATTTCAAATCGAGTAGTAGCCGTAAATGGGAAGAAATCTCCTTTTACTTGAAGCACATGCTTTCCTGGTACAAAACTACTGTCTTCCAACATCGGTTTTAAATTAACATTAAAAGTAACCTTTGTCTGTGCACTAGCTTGAATGGTACATAATGATACTACAAGAAGTAGTCCGAAAATTGATTTCATTTTATAGATGATAGATAAATGTTAGTAGTAAATTCGATTTTAGCTTGATGAAGTAGGCCTAGATATTACCTTGTCTTTCCAGTGTAAGATAGAAAATACACGTTCACGTGGAAAAGAAGGAGGGATGTTGTATCTCAACCTTTCATCATATTCATAGTCTTTGCTATATCCAGAAGAAAGACCATACCTATTAAAAGTTGATACCGGACCACGTTCTTCCTGAATAAGTCCGCCGAGAATATTAAGTACACCTCGAGGTGAACCTAAAGTATAATCTTCTACATAGAATGAACGATTCATAGCCATCATAGAGGCATGAATATTTAGATCCCCTGAACCACTAAAAGTGTGTGCATATTGATCAACACGAATTTCTTGTTCAGCTACAAGTCCCAAAAAGTCTGTAGAAGTGATATCCACTCTAGGATCTGTATTGTAAGTTACATCGCCAATAATTTCTATATCCTTGGCAGAGTGTATGGTTAGCTGCCCATTTACAGTGCCTGTAATGTCAATTTCTTCAGTCGAAGTGATAATTCCATTAAAGGTGCTCATATCATAATTAGTAGGCGTACTCCAATAAATGCCATTCGGTACACTTATATCAACGGTTCCATTTGCTTTGGGTTGAACCAAAATGGCCGTATTAAAGCTTAATCCACCACTATTCGCCTTTACAACTAATTCATTTACTTGATCTCTAACATCAAAACTTTTAACAGGAGCGTTAAAGTTTGAGCCACCATTAAATTGAGGATTGTTTGAATAAGAATAATGGCCAATCCATCCTCCGGCAGGGCTAGTCACAAAGCCATTAAATACGGGGTTACCGGCAATTCGGAAGGTACCATTGGTATGTACAGGCCCACTTAAGGTATCTTTACTAGTAAAGTAAATATTTGAAGGCTGCGTATTCGTGTAGTAAGAATACTTTGAAAATGAATCACGAGACATCAACACTTCAGTAGAAATTCTATACCCTTCATATTCAGCCTCGCTATAGAGTACTACTGTATATTGATCCCATTGCTTTACCGTTACCGAATCAGATAATTGTGAAATGGTAGTTTGGTCGTAGGATTTCAAGATACCTGAACCCACATAATTTTCATTTGTTTCAATAGAACCAGTCCAGTCATTGTCTTTTAGGAGCATCTGAATGGCTTCATCAACTAAACTGATTGAAATATTACGTGCTTGTTGTTCATAGTAGTAGTCGACCGTGTTTTCGGGCAAGTATTCAATCTGTTTTTGAACATTGATTTTAGAGATGCCTACAATTACAACTAGACCGCTTACTATTAATAATAATCCTCGTCCCATAAGGTGCCTCCTTAGTAGAGTACTTTATTTAAATTTGTGGGGAAGAAACTGCGTTTCCAAACTGTACGGTAATATCTTCTATCGCCATCCCCTCTAGAAGTAACACTATATGATTCGCCACTTTCTAACATAATTTCTATCTCAATTTCTCTCACTAAGTATTCATTACTTGTTGCTACGCCTTGGCCGTTTCTGTAGTTAACATTGAAATAGGTTACAGGGAATTGAATTTCACCAGCTGCATTTCCATCGCTAGTAGGGCCTGTGCGAACTAGATAATAATCATTTGGATTTGGGGTGCTACTTACTGCTCCGAAAGAGTTATTTTTCCATTCCCATGTAACTCGAGTAGTATCCATGGAATCGTTGTCGTAGATATCACCTAGAAAGGCGATTTTATTCGAGTCCATTGTTTTAATTACACTACTAGTAACTTGATAACCCATGCGATTTATATCATGAGAAATCAGCGTAACCAAATCATTTAAAGTCTCATTGGTTGTTGTAGCTAAGGTATTTTCTTGTGATTTGTTTTGAAGACTTACATTGAAGAACAAAACACTCAAAAGAAGTAGACCACCTACAATAAAACTTGTTACTAAACCAATATTCATACTAACGTTTGAAAGATTTTATAAACTGAAGTGTTGCACTTACATCTTTGCTAGTAGATGTGTTTTTAACGTTTATCAACACTTCGTATTTATTCACATCTGCTGTAGAAGCAATTAATCTGGATGTACCAGAAACAATGTAATCAGCTGTGTACTGATTCCCACCTGAGCCATAAGATATGGTCCGAGTTTCTGGGTAGTTCTTAAAGTAATATTGTGTGTTACTACTTTTAAATAAGTCTTCGTCTGTAAACCATCTCATCTCATCAATGATACCTTGAGCAAGTGCTACAGCACGGTATTCAACTTCAGAATTGTATACAATATCAGAATTACTTTGAAATGTAACTGCAGTTGTAACCGAGAGCAATGAAAAGGCAACCATTGCACCTAGTAATAATAATAAATCTGAATAATCTGACATGTTTCAACCCTCCATTGAATACATTCTCTCCATATAAAGAGTACACCAAAAACACTTTATTACAATGTTTTTAGGATACTTATTTAATAAACGTCAATTTTTTGACAAATGTACCTTCATTTGTGATTAATCGATAAAAATAAACTCCTGTGGCCAAATCGTTTGCTTGGAAAGTGATATCGTAAGTTCCAGCAGCTAACGATTGATTAACCAATGTTTTAATTTTTTGTCCCAATACATTATAAACGATCAACGACACCTCACTTTGTTCACTTATACCAAAAGGAATGACCGTTTCAGGGTTAAACGGATTCGGGTAGTTTTGATTCAAGAAAGAGGTCTGTGGAATAGTCGCTTCAATTTCTTCTGTACTAATTTGTAGTTCAAAGCGAGTTGCTTGTGATTCACTCTTATTCGTAATCTTCATTTTCTTAGGCGATGAAGATGTGTTCGAGTTTATTTTAGCTTTAGTACCATAAAAGAAGGTGTGCTCACTATTCTCAGTGAGGTTTATAATATCCCCGGTCTCTTTATCACGAAGTAAAACAATCCAATCGTCAGGTAAATTTCTTTGTCCAGCTAATCGAATGGTAAAGTCACCGGATATCGGTTCATTATCCTTATAGCCATTAATAGTGAGCGGAATCCGAATACGATTGTTGAAATCGAGGGGTAGGTTGTTAATCGACATTTGAGTGCCGTCTTCAAGCAGAGTATAGAATTCAATATGTGAGCTTGAGAATGGTACTAAGCGATACCCGTCTTTGTTATCAATGCCCAAACTACCTTCATCACTGAACATTAAGTTGGTGCGTTTACTTAACCCATCCGTAATGGCTTCTAGTTGTAGTACGGGTTCAGTTCTAGCATTTTGCTTTCTTATGAAATTTCCACCCGTGGTTTTAACATCTTTATTTACAATCAGTGAAGGACTATTCGCATTCGCTTTAACCCAGAATCCTTGGAAAGGAGCTATAAGTCCATTTCCGAGTGTACCCGTAGTACCGTTCCATGTTAGGTATTCACCATTGCCAGCATTTGCTGCAGGATCCCAAACATAAATGGTCGATTCCACATTAGTTTTGTTCCAATTGGTATTATCATCCCAATCAATAGTGGCACCAAATGGATTCCCAATTAAGTTCCAACCTGAATCAGCGGCCGTGGTGTAGGTAATACCGAAGTCAACTTGAGTTCCATTACCATCAAATTCTTGTCCACTTACATCTAAGGTATCAGGTAAAGGTTCATTGTAACGTGAGTCAGCAGCGATATCTCCAAAGAAGAATACAAACACACCTTGTCCCTGAGTTAAAGACTGAGCCGAACTCGTAGGGGCACGATAGCGTTGATTATCTGTTCCTGGATAACTTTCGATATAGGTTAGAACATTTGGCTGCAGAGTATCACCTGGCATTGATCCCGTGCTGTAAAATGCTCCTGAATACCCTTGAGTAACAGTGCCATCTAAGAAATCACCATAAGTGGAGGCAACAGGAGAGGAAAGTATACGCCATCCACGAACCCCACTAATTTCACGTTGGAATCTAAGAGTTCCAGTTCCGTAGGTTTTGGTATTTGCTATTAAATTGTTTCCAGAGGGTATAAATAGTTCTCCATCTGTTAAAGATAAAGTGCCCGTTACGGTGAAGTTGTCGGTAGTGAATACAGTTCCAGGGTTATCCACTTCAACATTCACGAAAGTACTAGGGCTAACAATAGTTTGGTTGCTGCTTCCATCAAAGATGAGGTTACCTAAAGTAACATCGGGTACGTCGAGGTTACCACCCACGGTTAAGGAGTCATTGTTGGATCCTAGTACGTTACCGCCACCGGTTACATCTCCAGTAACCACAAAGTTTACAGACCCTGAAACTGAAACTTGTGCACCTGCCTCAATGGAAAGAGTATTAATAGTGGTGTTAGTGATATCTACTACAGGAAATTCATTTCCTTCTGCTGGACTTGCAGGAATAAGAACCACTGAGGCCGCTGTTGGTACAGTATTTGAGTTCCAGTTATCACCGTCTTCCCAATTGGTTGCATTAGCTGGGGCTCCCAATTGACTTTCCCAAATATGACTGAAGGCAGCAAACTCTACGGTAGCATTATCAGTAATGGCAGAGCCACCCACTGTACCTGTGATAATAGACGTGGTTACACTAGTAGAAGAAGTTAGGGTAGCTGAATAGGTCCCATTTCCATTATCTGTAACTGTACCCATTGAGCCAGCAGTAGGGGATAAGGTTACCGTTGCACCACCCGTAGTTAAATTGTTACCGTAAGCGTCTTTGAGTTGAACAGTAATTGTAGATGTACTAGCACCGTCGTTTAGAATAACTGTTGGTGCGGCTGTAATTTTAGATTTGGTTGCATCCGCAGCACCTGCACTTACTGTAAATGAGTTACTTGTACCATTTTCACTACCACTTGAATTCGTTGCAGTTAACGTACAGTTACCAACACTGGTAATGCTCACAGTATGTGACGAAAGTACACCTGAGGTAAAATTAGCGGTAGTACCTTGTCCAACTCCCATAGTACAAGAAGAACTCATTACTACAGTGCCATTAAACGTAGTTATTGTATTCCCAGTACCATCTATGGCTGTAATTACGGTGTTAAAAGATTGCCCTGCTGTTTTAGAACTTATGTTGCCTGAAGGACTACGTTCAACTCTAAATCCAACCAATACTCCAGCGTTAACAATTTCGAAGGAGTTACTGGTTTCAGAGTCAAGACCTGTTGATGAAGTGATAAGGGTATGAGTGCCCGTATTATCAAGTGTTAAGTCATTAAATTCTGCTATACCTAAGGCATTGGTACTCACCGAAGTAGTTCCGCCAAGAGTCCCCGCTCCAGATGCTTTTGCAATACTTACCGTAGTACCACTAGTCTCTACTTCGTTTCCAAATTGATCTACCAATTGAACGCGTACTGAAGGTGTGATAACACTATCAATATTGGTTATGGTTGGTTGTTGAACGAAGGTTAAACTATCAACTGTACCCGGAATCATGGTAAGGGTACCATAGTTCGTTCCACCACCTTGGCCTGTAGATCCGATATTGGTGATGTTTCCTGTATTAGGTAATATGCCTGTAGTAGGTCTTATTTCAAGCCCCGTAAAAGTTAACTGCCCAGGGTTTGAGGCGGAGGCAACATCAATGGTGTAGGTTAGGTCTGTAACCGTTACACTTGTGAAAGAAGCATCTAATGTAGTTGAACCACCATAGGCAGGTGCTTCAGTAACATTATAGGTAGCAGAGGTATTCCATTCGTAACCTGTTGGTGCTTTAAGAATTAGTGTACCTGATGCATTGAGTTCACCAGGTAAACCTTCTTGAATCACAGGTCCAGTAAGAGAAGTGTAGGTTGTATTTGCATCGTCGGCAGAAATGGCTTCACCGCCAGCAGCAGGTGTAATTTTTCGGATAGCCGCATTGTATTTTTCAGATAGATAATCTTCTACTTTTTCTCTTTCGGCATCCGTTAAACTTTTACAGTACAAGATAAACTCGGCAATTTGGCCGTCCCAACTAGCAGTACCTGAATCTTTGCCGCCTTTACCAAGAATAGCTGTTGTTGCTGTGGTAATGGTTCCTGTGGGTGGAGGACCCGCTGAACTTGGGTTATTCAAAATACCATCAACAAAAATATCGTAGGTTGCCCCTGATTCCCAATGTAAACTCGTAATTTGGGCATCAGTACTCTGAATATCTGAGAAACTTTCTAACTGATTTGCTGCATTATTACCAACCACTCCAGTTTTAATTACATTCGTAAACGATCCACCGTTATTTGCGCCCGCGGCATCATAACGAATTGTGATGATTTCATCGGCACCACTTGGGGTATCTCCTATAAATAAGCCTTTATCGGTATTGGTTACATCAGATTTATATACTACAAACAGTGTAAACTCAGTCATACTATTTAAATAATTCGTATGTCCATCGGCATCTTCGAAGCTATCGCCATTACCGACGAATTCAATGGATGGTTGCCCACCAAGAGGAGCAGAAGAGGCGTTTAAAGTCGGACGAGTACCAGACCCAGAAATCCCTGTATAATCATTGCCGTTACCACTTTGATCTTCCCATGTAACCACTTCGCTACCACTAGTAACCACACCTACGTCGGCACGAAGCCAAACTTTAAGATCCGAAATGGCTTCAACAGCACTTACATCCAATGTTCTTTTTAATGTATCACTAGCTAAGTCTCCATCATGGATGATAAAGCTAACAACACGTTCAGGGCCTGAAGGAATGGTGGCAAAGTTCTTGTATTTAACCGATCGAAGAGCGGTTTCATAATCACTAAAGGAAGAAGTACCCGTGAGTTTCAGTCGACCATTCGCGGTATTATAATTTCCACTAATGCCAAATAGTGTGCTGTAAATAAGTGAATCTTCCGTAGCCTTAAAGTTTCCCGAAATAACCACAAAAGCACTATCAATCATGGTATTATCCGGATCTGAAACTTCAATGGTATTTGTTATTTGGACAGCTTCATTCGGGTAACTTAGATTAGTCCCCTCAATATTTGAAAGCACCGGTTTCGAGTTTACAGCAACAAAGTCGAGATCTCTCGTTTGAGTATTACTGTCGTTGTCCCCGTCATTTACTTTAGCCGAAAATGTTCGGGTAACTTCAACAGGGTCAGAACTTGTATTTTCAAAAGTGAAGCTTTCAATGGCAGTCTCATAGTTGGCTTTGGTATCTGAACCGGTAAGTGTGAGTACACCAGTTGTACTATTCCATGACCCTGTAATATTTGCGGTATTAGTAAATCCTAAAACATCTTCGCCTAACTGGTAGTTATTGGAAATAGCAATGGTTGCCGATTCAATGTTCGTGTCATCGTCATCCGTTATGGTAACGGTAATTGGAGGAGAAACAGCACCTGTACCTTCTGTATAGGTAAACGCTGGTCCGGATACACCAGATATTACTGGAGGGGAGTTATTTCCAATTACATTGATATTGCGAGATTGGGTGTTACTTTCATCGTCCCAATCAAACACTTTAAAATCGATTTGGCGAAGCTGAACAGTAGGTGCAACGCCATCGGTATTCTCGTAGGTAACGGAACGTAAAGTAGATTGATAGTCAGCTAAACTAGCTGTTCCAGTTAAACGGAGAGTTCCTGTAACAGCATCCCAAGTACTAATTATACCACCAGCTGGAGTTGAGGCTAATACATCTTCACTAGGAACATAATTATTCGAAATTACAACATGAGCTGAATCAACAACGGTATTGTCAACATCCGTTAATACAATGGTTGAAGTGATAGCGGTAGGAGGGTCGGCTTCGTTATAATCTATGTCTGAACCTTCGATGGAAGATAAAACTGATGGGGTATTACACCATTTATCGCATAGGAAGTTATAGATACTCTGAGCTTGCCCACCATTCAAGGATGAGTTCCAAGATATTAACTCACCTATATATCCATCGAAGTTATAGGTTGGTCCACCTGGATTATTGAAATTTACTGGATCTGAAGTACCATCTTCTTCCCCAATGGTAGGGTCACCGTTATGATTTCCCATTGAAGGAGCAATACCTGCACTTTGAACAAGTGAACCACCGTTGACTCTTGCCGACCATGTTTGAGCAGTAGCATCATGGGTTGCAATTACAATATAGCTTGTATTCGTTGATACAGAACCTAAGTTGATTGACTGATCATCGCCATCTGTCCATGATGCATCGTTACTCCATGCATAGGCATATAAAATTCCGTCTTTAATGGAAATTTGATAGCCCTTAGAGCCGCCACCTTGCTCGTATATAATTTGTAAGCCTGTTAAATCCGTACCTGTTCTAAATACTGCTGCAAATGATTTTTGAGTATACGGGCCATTTGTATTTATTAGAGCATCATCATCTACTTGAAAATTATCCCCATTATTATTGGCATTGTAATTGAAGTATAACCCTCCACGCTCACCAAAGTAATTGGAATCAAAAATGGGTTCATCGCCAGCTGGAGCTGCATTTGTAATGGTAACAGAACTACCACCTGCATTTTGTGAACGATCTCTCCAGGTAGTTACAAGACTTCCATCTGCAGGCTGGTCATTTGTTAATAAATCACCGTCGATATCTTGAGCATCGAAGTGAAATACTGTATTCGGGAAATCAGTAGATAAATCAGTTAAGGTGGTTGTAATATTTACGTTTCTAGTAGCTGTGTTACTAGCATAAAACTCATCGTTTACGGTAAATGATATTGTACGTGCAGCTTGGCTAGGAGTAGAAGCATTGGTGTTGTTGTAAGTGATGCTTCTGAGTGCACTTTGGTAATCCGCAAGACTGGCTTTACCCGATAAGGTCATAGTGCCGGTACCTACGGTCCATGTTCCAGTTATAAGGGCGGTATTACTAAAAGCTAGCACATCTTCAGTGGAAAGGTAATTACCCGTGATTTGAACGGTAGCGCTGACTATAGAATCAGCAAAAGGAGTGGCGATCGTAATATCAGAAGTAATAAATTGAGCGGAACCGCCAGCATTAAAGCTCAATGCATTAGATTCAATATTGGCTAAAACGGGGTTTTCGGGATTTTCGGTATAGAAAGTATTGGGAGTATTTTGGTTTTCATACTCTGTGAATACCCAATCTTGGCTTCGAGCAACATTCGAAACTCGTACTTCATCCACCCAGCCATTTAATGGGTATGCGGCTGTAGAAATGGTTAACGGGCTATTATTGGTGCTGAAATTCGTTGCTGTACCATCGCTACCCGCATTTGTGTTATTTATGTAAATAGTACGACCAGTAGCAGACTTTGTAAATGTAACAAAAGCTGTTGTAGCTGATGTTACCGTACCCGTACTTGTAAGGGTATTGTTATCGGTACCTAATCTGAGTGTACCATCATTTCTGATCCAACTAGAATAAGCCTGATTATAATCTCCTTTAGTAATTAAATCTGGCACTTCGGCAAAGTTGTTTACGTTAAACCATGCTGAAAAAGTAATATCTCCAGTAATATCTAAACTGGCATCATCCGCAATAGAAATGAAATCATTTCCAGCCGATGAAAACTGACGGGCATTTCCAATTTTACCAGTTGTAGAAGTAGTTCCGTTATTGGTACCGTTATTGCCTTCTAAGGTGGCATCGTTAAAGTCGTCTAAGTGAAGTACAAGTTTGTAACTGCTATCCCACGTAGTATTAACCGATTGATCGGTTGTTTGGGATGCGTTTCCAAAGTAAATGAAAAAATCAGTGTCAACGGTAGCATTGAGGGTAGGGAAGCGCACCCAGAATAAAATCTGCCCAGTTGAGGCATTATAGCTTTCAAGTTCGTGGTCCAGTTGAGTAGCTCCATCATCCGACGTGAAGGCAATATCATAGCCTTGTGCACTAGTAACCTTGCCACCATTGGCTACTGTGGCCATATCAGCATCTGTAAGACTAATAAGAACAGGAAAGTTCGTTAAGTTACTCGCACCACTTACTTTTGTGTTATCAACCGAAAATTTCTTTCGGTACTGATAACCCGACAATTGGGCAAATGCCACTTCTGATATCAGAAGTGCAAGAATGAGTGTAAGTAAAGTCTTAGTTAAGTATGCAAATCTATGTATATAGTTAAAATTCACGCTTTTTAATTTATTCTACGCTAATATAATTATTGCCAGCTACCTTGCTAGCTTAATTAATCAATTCTAACTAAGTACAAAAAATTCTATAGATACTATTTCAGTAGAGTCATTTTTTGGGTAAAGAACTTATCTCCAGCTTTAAGTTGAATAAGGTATAGCCCGCTGGATAGGGAGGAAGCATCCCATGTGATATGATGAACCCCACTGGCTAATTCGGAGTCTATGAGTGTAGCTACTTGCCGACCAATAGTATCATAAATTTTAAGCTGAACATATTCTTGAACTGGTAATTCAAACTGAATGTTGGTTGTAGGATTAAATGGATTTGGGTAGTTCGGTAGTAATTTAATCTGGTCAGGCAATCCTATAGCATCATCACCGGGGGTTATTTGAAGATAAAAGCGTTGATGGCCAGTTTTTCTTTTCTCTATCAATCGTGATTTTTGACGATCGAAGTTAGGGGCTTTATTTTTCGACTTAACTTCATGTCTAAATAAATACGATTCTCCTTCATTGAGTTGAATTCGGTCATTATAAAAAGTGTCAACTAATTCAATTTTCCAACCAGTGGGGATATTTGAGAAGTTTTTAGCTACAAAATGAAGGGGTGTTGAGTAGGAATAACCGTTTTTATATACCTGCACATCAAGGGGTATATTTATTGGGATTCCAAATTTTCGAGGAAGATTATTAATGGAGAACTTATCGCCGTTTGCCGAAAGCGTTGATAAATCGATATAAGTACCAATGCCAATGGGTGGTAATAAACGATATGCATCCAAAGGGTCTTTACCAATCTTCGCAGATTCATCGAACATGAAATGAACTGCTGATTCTTGTTCGTCATTAGAAACTATGAGTGAAAATGATGGCGCTTCTGTTGGTATAGCGACCTGTTTCCCAATAAATTGGCTATTAAGAGTTTTTGCTTCGTTTGAAACTGAGAGACTTGGAGCATTTGCATTCGCTTTAATCCAAAAAGCTTGAAAAGGGCTTATTTTGCCGGAATTAAGATCGCCTGTAACCCCATTCCATGTTTTATATTGATTTGTTTCTGGGTCCCAAATGTAAATGCTTTGGTCAATATTGGTTTTAATCCATCCTGTTGGTTCATCCCAATTTATGGCCGTTGTAAATGGGTTGCCTACCAAGTTCCAACCAGAGTCTGCTTCTGTTGTAAAACTAACAGGCAGAGCGATGGGTGCATCAGGTTCAACCCCAGTTACAGTGAGAGTATCAGGTAATGGATTGTTATACCTGCTATCATTTGATATGGAGCCAAATATAAATGCTTGAAGGCCCAATCCTGTTGGAATATTGGTACTAGCAGAAGAGGGTGCACGCCATCTTTGATTATCCGTTCCGGGATAGGATTCGTCATAGTACATCACATTAGGTTGAAGGGTATCACCCGGCATGGAACCTGTGCTATAATGAGCCCCTGAATATCCTTGGGTAATGGTACCATCTAATAAATCGCCGAACGAAGTTGTGATGGGTGCACTCAATAATCTCCAACCTCTACTTCCTTCCAAAGTTCGGTGTATGGTTAATTGGCCGCTTCCAACAACTTTGGTATTAGATAAAAGAGATTGATTTACGGGAAGCTCTAGAGTGCCATCTGTTAAAAAAAGAGTATCAGTTACTTCAATAGACGATAAAAGATGAACACTAGTGGGGTTGTCAATATTCAGATTTGCAACTCTAGAAGGCAATCCATCACCTACCCATTGGGTAGAATTCCCATTAAATGTGTAAGAGGCAGATTTATTGAATTTTCGAGTCGTAGTTTGAATATTTCCAGTAGCAGATGTTTTATTAAGACCTTGCGGATGAGCTGTAATTAGAGTGCCTGATCTATGATTAAAGGTGCCGGCACCAGTTATTACTTTCTCACCAATATTGAAAACACCTCCATCTCTTACTCTTAATTCACTACTGCTTTTTACCTCAATAGAAGCCAATGATTGTATAGAAACCGTATTTCTAACCTTTACTGAATGTCCTGCACCAATAATAACTTCCGCCCCATCAACTTCGGAAGGGATACGATTGGTAGCTTCACCTGTATGGCTAATTTCAGACCACGTACTCGAATTAGACCATTGCCCATTTTTTCTACTATAGAAGATGATCTGGCTATTTCTATGAAATCTTTTTTTATGGTTGGGTGAAATACTTCTTCCAGCATTACTTTCAATATTATTCATTGTGATCTCGTAGGTCACATGATCACTAATGGAATCCGTAGTTAAAGTTACGATGGTACTGTCTGCATCTGTATTTAACGCAACATTCGATATTGCTAAAGTGGAGTTATTAGATAAGTTCTGAATGGAATAATTGGTGAGGTTTTCAGCAGTACTTTCATCAAGCCCTTTATTAAAAGTAATTAAAACCATATTAGTTGAAGGTGCTGTTGCAGTTACAGCATAAGGTTGTGGGCTGTTAATGGCATCGTCGCCTTCTACATCACCTTGAACATCTATTTGATCGTCTTCACGTACTTCAACTTCGCCACCATCTTCAACAACGAGATCATTTTCAATGATAATTGTATTTCCATTTCCTCCATCAGTGTTTAATACGGCCCCTGAGTCCACAACAACATTATAAAAAGTGACGTCATCATTCGAATGAATAGTTTGCTCTGAGCTGCCACTAAATACAACGGTACTAGAGTCGGGATTAAAATTGCTACCGTTTTGAACGGTGAAATCACCCTTTAATTCAATAGTTGCATGGCCTGCATTCACAACCCCACCCGAAGTAAAAGAGGCATCACCACCGATATTGAGACTTCCATTATTTAAATCTAGGCTACCCCCACTACTCAAAGAAGCATTTCCAGTGATGGAAATTGAGCCATTTTGAGTGGTTAGATTCCCGTTACTCGTAAAATTTGCGTCTCCTGAAACCGTGAGGTTGGCATCTTGCACATGTAAATAACCGCCACTACTAACAGTGATATCTTGCAGTATAGTCACTGTACCAGAACCAAGGCTTGCGGTTCCGTTATTACCAATACTTGTAACGCCCTGCATAGTTAGCTCACCCAACTCTAGAGTTAAATGGCCACCACTTTTCACCTCTAACTCGTTCTCAAATGTGGTATTTCCATGCTCGCCATGGTATGTGCCATTGATGAGCGCATCACCTTTTATATTTACTTCTGCATTTTCAACATAAAAATGATCACTATCTGAAATGTCTAAATCACCGAAGAAATTGATGAGACCATTGCCTGCATAAAAGGATCCAATTATTTCAGCATCGATGCTTTCATCAGATCTACCAACTTGAAAACTGCCATTTTCGATATCAATCCGTGTAGTGGCACCATTTAGCGAGAAGTTATTCTTTCCAGAACTGGTTGCCGAGTGGAAAAAATGACCGTTTACGATGTTGAACTGTGCCTCACCATTGAGTGTCACGTCATCAGTAACGGTTAATGTAGAATTGTTTCGAAGCGTTATTGTGCCTCCATTCCAATAATCACTCAGTACGATGGACTTGATGGTAACATTGGCTGTTATAACAGGGTAAGGAGGGGTATTTCGGATTTTAACCACATTATTCGATGTGGGTACACTACCAGTATTCCAATTTGAAGCATTATGCCATGAGGAATCCACAGCACCTGTCCAGATTATATCTTGGGCATGAACTGTTGTCGAAAGAATTATAATAATGAAGAAACTTACAATAGAACGCGTTTCAATCATTGAAAGGGTAATTTCCTAAAGCTTTGCTGAGGCTGAAAATTACGAACTACAGAAATTAAGAATTAAAAATTTCAATTCTTTTAACATGAAATTAGGCAAGCATGGACGTTGGCTATGATAAAACTTTGCCTAAAATTATTTTTCTAATTCATGTACAGATAAAGTAGTTTTGAGGGAATGTTAAACTATATTCAATTATGAAAGGAATTATTCTTGCAGGAGGGACGGGTTCACGTTTATTCCCATTAACAAAGGTGACCAATAAGCATTTATTACCGGTAGGTGATAAGCCTATGATTTATCACCCAATTGAAAAGCTTACAGAAGTTGGAATCGAAGAAATTTTGATTGTTACAGGCACCGAGCATATGGGTGATGTAGTAAATTTATTAGGCTCTGGAAAAGACTTTGGATGCAGATTCACCTATAAAGTTCAGGATGAAGCAGGAGGCATTGCCCAAGCACTTGGTTTAGCTGAAAATTTTGCAGGAAATGACCCCGTATTGGTAATCCTAGGGGATAATATTTTTGAGCATTCTCTACAGAAAGCGGTTAATAATTATAAGGGCACCGGCGCTCAAATATTAATTCAAGAAGTCCATGATCCCGAACGATATGGTGTTGCTGAAATTGCAGGAAATGAAGTGATTTCTATAGAAGAAAAGCCCGAGCAACCTAAATCAAATTATGCAGTTACTGGTATTTACTGTTATGATGCTAAGGTATTTGAGTGCATTAAAACCTTGAAGCCTTCGGGAAGGGGAGAATTAGAAATTACAGATGTGAATAATTTCTACATCCAGAATAAAGCTATGACTAGTACCATTCTAGAAGGATGGTGGACCGATGCAGGGACGCCCGAGTCTTATAAACATGCTAATAAACTTGTGCAAGGGAATTAATGCGGTACCTGATTACGGGAGCAAATGGTCAATTGGGTAAAGAATGGGTGCTTTATTGCGACCATCATAAATTGGAGTGCCGCGGGTATCGATCCACTGATTTAGATATCACAAACCCAAGGCAGGTTGATCAGGTTTTAAATGAGTATAAGCCCAATGTTATTATCAATTGTGCCGCTTATACTAAAGTAGATGATGCTGAAACGAATTCTGAACAGGCCTATTTGGTAAATGAACAGGGAGCTCGAAATTTAGCACAATGGTGTAAGGAAAATGATTCAAAGCTCATCCATTATTCAACAGATTATGTATTTCCAGGATCAGTAAAAGACAGCCTTCATTATCCGAATGGGTATACAGAGGATGTGCAGACTCAACCCATAAATGTATATGGGGCAAGTAAATTAGCTGGTGAACAAGCAATTCAAGAAGTGGATGGTGATTTCTTAATCCTTCGTGTAAGTTGGTTATGTGGAAAGCACACCCAAACAAACTTTGTGTTCAAGATGATGGAACTGGCAGAGAAATTTGAAGAGTTAAGGGTTGTTGATGATCAAATGGGTGTGCCTACTTTTACTAGCAACGTAGTGGAGAACACTCAAGCTCTAATCGATGCTGATGAAAAAGGAGTGTTTCATATAAGTTCGGAAGGTATATGCACCTGGTATCAATTTGCATTAGCTATTTTTGAACTTACATCTGCGTCAGTTAAAGTAAAGCCGGTATCAAGTAATGCTTATCCTACAGCAGCAAAGAGGCCCGCTTTTTCTAAATTAAGCACCATGAAATTAGAGACTATTTCAGGCACGAATATTATTCCCTGGAAGCAAGGGTTAAAGAAACTAATTGAAGAACTATGAAAATAACAGAAAGTAGAATTAAAGGTGTTTTTCTGTTTGAACCTCGAGTTTTTGAAGATGAGAGAGGCTATTTCTACGAATCATATCGGGAAAGTCATTTCAAAGAAGCTGGAATTGATGTTCATTTTGTACAGGATAATGTGTCAAAATCCCAAAAAGACACCATTCGAGGACTTCATTATCAGATTATACACCCTCTGGATAAATTTATTCAGTGCCTACAAGGTGAGGTGCTAGATGTTGCCGTCGATTTAAGAAAAGACTCTCCAACATTTGGCAATTATGTTGCTTTTAAATTGTCGGAGAAGAACCATCATGCACTATTTGTGCCCAAAGGATTTGCTCATGGGTTCTCTGTATTAAGTGATACGGCGGTTATTTCATATAAATGTTCAGATTACTACCATGCAGAAGGTGAGCGAGGGCTAAGATGGGATGACCCTTTAATTCGGATTCATTGGGATGTAGCTCGACCTATTTTATCTGAAAAAGATCGTAAGCTCCCATTATTTTCATCCATTACAGAAGAGGATACATTTTGAAAAAGATAATTGTAACAGGTGGTGCCGGATTTATAGGGTCCAATTTAATCTTGAAGCTTTTCAAAGATCATCCGGATTGGACTATCATGAATATTGATAAGTTAACCTATGCCTCCGATCATAATTATTTGAAGCCTCTAAAAGATTCGGAAAGGTATTACTTCAAAAAAGTGGATCTTGTTGATCGTGATGAAATAAAAGATATCGTTAAAAGCTTCAAGCCCGATGGTGTATTTCATTTAGCGGCTGAGTCGCATGTTGATAATTCAATAACGGGGCCTGAGCCTTTTATTCAATCGAATGTAGTAGGTACCTTTAATTTATTAGAGGAATGTAGACAGTTGTGGAGTGAAGATCCTCAAAGTTGGAAAGAGAATCGATTTCTCCATGTTTCTACGGATGAAGTATATGGTGAGCTAGAGGATGATGGGTTATTTACCGAACAAACTCCTTATGCTCCAAATTCGCCGTATAGTGCTTCAAAAGCCGGTAGTGATATGATTGTTCGAGCCTATTATCACACCTACAGAATGAATGTGGTTACCACCAACTGTTCTAATAATTACGGGCCACATCAACATGATGAAAAACTCATTCCTACTGTAATTCGCAATGCCATGGCACACAATCCCATACCTATTTATGGTAAGGGCGAAAATGTAAGAGATTGGCTATTTGTACAAGATCATTGTGAAGCTCTTGAAACAGCTTTTTTAAAAGGGAAAGCCGGAGAGACCTATAACGTAGGTGGGAACAATGAATGGATGAATTTAGACTTAGTTCATAAGATTTGTGACATCTTGAATAATGAACTAGGACAAGGACCTGAGGGCGATTATAAAAACTTGATCAGCTTTGTGACGGACCGCTTAGGGCATGATTTCCGATATGCGATTGATGCTTCCAAAATAAAGAATGAATTGGGATGGGAGCCTTCTCAAGATTTCGATGGAATGCTACGAGAAACCATTTTGTGGTATATCAATAAATACAGTAACAAATAATAATTAAACGCTGCGAGTCAGCAAATAAAGAGCAATTTAGCACACTATGAGTAATAGAAATTATTGGTTGATGAAATCAGAACCAGATGCTTATAGCATCGATGACCTTCAAAGAGATCAAGTAGAACCTTGGGATGGTATCCGAAATTATCAGGCCAGAAATTTCATGCGAGACGATATGAAAATAGGAGACAGAGTGTTCTTCTATCATTCGAATGCAAAACCCATTGCTATAGTGGGAACCATGGAAGTTGCTAGCGAACCTTACCCAGATCCAACACAGTTCGATCCAAATTCAAAATACTTTGATGAAAAGAGTAAAGAGTCTGATCCACGCTGGCAATTAGTGGACGTTAAGTTCATTCAGAAATTTGAAAATCCAGTGACAAGAGAGGCTATGAAAAACGAGCCAGCTCTGGAAGAGATGCATATTTTTAAGAGAAGTAGACTCTCGATTACCCCTATAACCGAGCAAGAGTGGATCAAAGTCCACGAAATGGCAGGTGCCGAGATAAAGTAAACTCTATGGTTCTCTCGAGTCAGCAAAAGCAATTCTTAAACTTCGTGAAAGAATCTCATGGTTCACAAAAGCGAAAGTACACGGGAGAACCTTATTGGAATCATGTATTCAGAGTGGCAGAACTAGTGTCCCATTATGAAAGAGGTGAGGGGATTATAGAAATTGCTTTGGGCCATGATTTAATTGAAGACACACAGTGTACCAAAGATTCGCTATATCAAAAATTGATAGAACTTGAGTACACGTCTAGTGTTGCACAAAGGATTACCGATGGTGTATGTGATTTAACCGATGAGTATATCAAAGAAGCCTATCCACAGTTAAATCGAAAAGAACGTAAAGCAAAAGAGGCGGAGCGTTTAAGTAGCATTTCACCCACTTCGCAAAGCATTAAATATGCAGATTTGATTGATAACGTACAGTCTATTGTTACCTACGATAAAGGCTTTGCACGTGTGTACCTCGACGAAAAGAGCCAAATCCTTAAAGGGATGAGAGAAGGGAATAAAGAACTGCTCAAAGAATGCGAAAAAGTGATGAAAGAAGGGTATAGGTATCTTTAAGTTTTAAATAGGAATCTTTCGTTTTAACTTTTTTAATAGTTGAATGAATGGAGATACATACTCATAAGTGGAATCCTTCCATTTTGTGGTGGTGCTAATATCTGTCGGAAATTTCTCGTCATAAATATCATTTAGTAATTGTACTAAATCGATAGACATTTTTTGGTAAACCGATCTTCTATAGTGTCTAATGTTGTTAGTTAATTGATTCTGATCGGTTACGATGTTTCGCATATCCAATAGAAATACATTTTCATTTTTCATTATGTATTGATCAATACATGCATTTAATTCTGCATGGCGAAAATGTAAATCGTATTCAGCAGGGTGAGGTGATTCAACTTCAACTCCATTTATTAGAATAATTGGAATATGAAGAGGGATTCTTTCTCTTATTTGATTCAAATTATGAATCAAATTTTCATTCGAAATGGGACCATGGTTTATAAATTCAGCACTGAATTTCTGAAGGCTTTCACGTTCGAATTCTAAATTTCTATTCTTTAGGTCGGCCAAAATTTGATCATGATCTGCTTCATTATCCCAACTTAGGTTGTACGAACCGAAAGGAATCAAATATTTGTGGTCTTTATGCTGATATAGATCTTGAGAATAATCCATAAGCAAACTGTATACAAAAACGTCAAAGTCGAGTTTGAACACTTCAGTGTTAAAATAATTGGAGTCGATGAATGGAATATGCTTCGATTCTGTAATCTCTTCTTTTACACTTTGATTCAGACTTACGGTATTTAAAAGAGTTTGGGTGTGTTCTTGATGAATGGCAAAATTGTTATCAGCTACGTAGTTGGTTTCTTCTTTTATAAGAAAGGGTTTGTTTTGTAGATAAAATGTGAGTTGACTTAAATCACAGCCACCCTTTAGCAAGACCTTTAAATTGTTTCGACTTGAGTTCGATTTATGAATTTGAGCTTTATTAGAGTTGGTCCAATTAATCCAATCCACATTCCTTTCGTATTGAATAGGCTCAGCCACATCAGGAATAATATTAATTGCAGGCTTATTTAGTTTACTAAATAGGTACTGCGGGATACCTAAGTTTAAAATCCTACAAGAAAAGGTAAAATGAAGTAGTGTATGAGTAGAGGTGTTATGAGAATAAATACCAGCAATACCATAATCACCGAACGTATCATGAACCTTAATTAGTGATGTTGAATAAACTGGGTTATTGATTAATTCAATCAACTCAGATTTTGAAGATCTTATTTTGGTGTAATTGAGTTGATTTGTTCTTTCAAGTAATTCATAGGCTCTGTCTAAGTGATTGATTACCTCATCACCAACAATTTCCTGCACTACGATATTACAGGTGCGAAGAAACTCAATATTATCTCCAAAATCTTTTTGGGCGGCAGATTTTTGTTCAAGCACTTTATATTGCTTTAGCCTAGAATGAGAGGAATCATCTTTACCTATGAAAGCTGGGTGAGTAAGTATTTCAGGGATAAAATTTGGGGTAGCTGTATGTAACTTAGGATTATGAAAACTAGCCTCTTCTAAGTTTATATGATTGTCGTCGATAAAAAGGACGTTTTCTTCTCTTAGTTGGCATTGATTTATAACCTGTTTAATCAGTGTGCCTTTTGAATCCCATTCAATTTTAGGAAATACAAAGTAATCCCAAATACCTGCTTTCTTTAGTTGCTCTTGTGCATCAGTGTAGGTGTTTTTAGAAACAATACTGTTGATGATACCACGGTTTGTTAGCGTCTTAACTACTTCAATATTCGATGAGATTAATTGAATTCCCTCTTCTGATAGGGTGCCATTCCAAAAAGTTTCATCAAGATCCCAGATCACTAGTTTAATCTTATCCATGAAGTGTAAATAGTCAGCTTTATAGTTGGTAATCAAGAGCTAAGATAAGAGAGAAAATGTAATGATGGTTATTAATAATTGCGGAGTGGGGACGCTTAACATCTTACTACTAATATCAAGCGTGATATTAGTAGTAAGATTATATCAGCCATTTTGATGAAACCCATACCGTATTCATAAAAGGCTGATTCTGGAATATTCTTTGGGATTAATTTAAGTACCGATTCTAAGATATTTTTTTAACTTCAGCCTATTAACGAGGGAGCTATAGCTTCATTCCTGTTTCATTGTATTTACAGGTTTGTGCTAAGGCATAGCCTTGTTATCTTCAGCAAAAATTTGAATACGTCTTATCGAATGTCAGTATCCTCTAAAGAAGTTCGTTTACACACAAAAGGCATATTGCCTGTACAAAAATTAAAGATTCTAAGAGATCTAGGGATTTTAGATTCCCACCCAGATTACCCTATTCAGGATGATCAATTTCAGCCAAATTCATTAGACCTTCGATTAGGTGAAGTAGCCTATAGAGTTCGATGCAGTTTTCTGCCTGAAAATGAGACGGTTACTCAAAAAATTGATAGTCTAGAACAGTATTCATTTTCAATAAAAGATGGAGCGGTACTCGAAGAAAACTGTGTGTATATCATACCGCTATTAGAGCGACTCAATTTACCAAAGGCGCATTATACCACTCAGAACGGAGTGCCTGAACAAACGGATGAGGTGAAGTTATTTTCACTTGAGAATTTATCGGCGAAGGCGAATCCAAAGAGTTCTACAGGCCGATTAGATGTATTTACCCGAGTAATTACGGATTACTCCCATCGCTTTGAAGAGATCACCCCAGGTTACCAAGGGCAATTATATCTAGAGGTAGTACCCAAATCCTTTTCTATCAAAGTAAAAACAGGGCAGCGACTAAATCAGTTGCGCGTTCGCCATGGTTTTGAAGTGGTTTCGGATCAGGACTTATTGCGAATTCATGCTTCCGATCCATTGTTATTTGATGAACAGATCAAGCCCGTTTCAATGGAACAGATTAAGGTGAATAAAGGACTTTTTATGAGTGTGCAGCTTAAAGGCGAACCGGGTGAAGTGATAGGCTATAAAGCTAAGAAGCACAATAACTTCATCGATCTTGAGAACTTAAACCATTATGAAGTGGATGAGTTTTGGGAACCCATTTATTCAACTCCCGAAGCTCGTTTAATTCTAGAACCCGAAGCTTTCTATATCTTTGCTTCTAAAGAACGGATTCGTGTGCCTGCTAAACTCGCTTGTGAGATGATGGCCTATGATACTGGCTCAGGTGAATTACGCACTCATTACGCTGGCTTCTTTGATAGTGGCTTTGGTGGAAGTGTGGAAGACAAAGGAGCACGCGCAGTGCTTGAAGTACGATCACATGATGTTCCATTTATGATTGAGGATGGCCAAACATTGTTTAGTATGCAATTTGAGCCAAACACTGAGGTTCCAGAGTTTATTTACGGCACTGAAATTGAAAGTAACTATCAAGGGCAAGGTTTAAAGCTCGGTAAACATTTTAAGCAGCAATAACTTTGGTAGATCGTTGCATTTGCAGAGATAGAAGTTTTAAAGAAGTTCTTGAGTATGCTAAAGAGCATGAGCTTACTACAACGGATGCCTTAGAGGCTGCAGACTTTTGCTGTACAAACTGTAAGTTGTGTGAGCCTTATGTAGAACTGGCATTAGAGACAGGGCAGACCGAGTTTGTGCCCGGTGCTTTTATTAGACAACCTTAGATTATGCAATTGTTTTATTCACCTAAAGAGTATTGGCAAAACGACCAAAGTGTGGAAATACATGGTCAAGAGGCCAAGCATATCACTAAAGTGCTCCGACATAATATTGGAGATACTATCTTTGTTGCTGATGGGAATGGCGCTCAATTTAAAGGAGAAATCGTTGAAACTAGAAAGGAATTCGTAAGGTTAAACCTTACTCAAGGTGAACGGGTTCAGCCTGCTAAAATTCGAAAAGTACTCGCCTTAGGTACTATTAAGAAACGAGATCGCTTAGAGTTTGCCATTGAAAAAGCAGTGGAGCTTGATGCTTCCGAAATCTGCTTGTTCGATGCAGACCATTCAGAGCGAAGTCGCTTAAACGAAGACCGATTGCAGACTTTGATAATCAGTGCTTTTAAACAAAGTAATCGAGCTTTTATGCCTTCGTTAACCATTTTGGGTTCTTTGGATGAGGTATACAAAAACTACAAAGGGTATACCTTCTTGATGGCTCATGAACGAACTCCTACTACTGAACGACCAAAGGCCCTTCAAGCTGATAATAACGTCCTGTTAGTAGGTCCAGAAGGTGGATTTTCACAACGTGAAATAGAGCTGCAAACCAATTGTGAACAGGGAGCTTTTGTATCATTGGGCTCTCACCGGCTACGTGCTGAAACAGCGGTTGCAGCGTTCTTATCTCATTATACCTTTTCCGCTGAAGACTAAGGGAAAGCAAGGTTCATATAGATATAAAAAGAAAGCCTGTCTCTAATGAAACAGGCTTTTTTAATTTTATTAAGTAGGGGAAGTATTATTCAGGAACTACTTCTTTCTCGCCAGTGATGGCTTCACTCACGTTAATGATGTGATCACCTACTTTCTCACAAGCGTGGAAGATGTCTTTGTACACTGAATCACTATTGATGTTGTACATGTTATTTTCGATACGCTTGATGTACTTCTTAAGCAGCTTCTTTTTCAAGGTGTTGATAGCTTGCTCTTTTTCAGAAGCTACTTCGATAGAAACAGCATTGTAGTCGGAGTTTAAGTTCTCGTTCATTACTTCGAAAGCTTCATCAATAGCGTCAATCATCTTGAGGATACCTTCTTTCTGTTCGCTATTAAAGATGATGTCACCTTCGTAGAATTTCTCAAGATCACGAGAAATTTGATAGATGATATCTGCAATACGCTCAAGGTCGTTTGCAATACTTAAGAGGTGGGCAACTTTACGTGTACTTTCGTTACTCAGTGAACCTTCAGAAACACTCATTAAGTACTTAGTTACTTCGTCTTCAATACGATCAGTAATCTCTTCGTATTTTTTGATTTTAGAAAGCATTTTTTTCTGCTTCTTTGGCTTATCAGTAGTGATAAGTTCACGAAGGTAACCCGACATACGTGAAGTGATTTCACCAAACTTAGCGGTCTCTTTTGTGGCTTCTTCAAGTGAAAGTTCCGCCGTATCCATCATGCCTGTTCCGATGTAGGATAAGTGGAAGTCTTCGTCTTCACCTTTAGAAGGAATCATTCTAGTTACAGTTTTAGCAATGAAGCCAACAAATCCAACCAGTAATAGAGTGTTTATAATATTAAAGGAGGTATGGAATATAGATAATGCAATTGGGATTGATTCCGCATTGCTGAATGGAGATAATCCGTTATTGGAAACCATGTAGCTGTCGATGGCATCTAAGAAAAATGGCATCATGATAAGAATCCAAACCACCCCGAAAGTGTTGAATATAAAGTGGGCGGCTGCAGCTCTTTTTGCATGAATGTTTGCTACAATAGCAGCTAGGTTTGCAGTAATAGTAGTACCGATGTTTTCACCTAATACCATAGCGGCTGCAAGATCAAATTCAATCCATCCATTATTAGCCATTACTAAAGTTAAGGCCATTGCAGCACTTGATGACTGCACAACTACAGTAAGAAGTGTTCCAATACCCACAAAGATCAGGGTTGAAAGGAAGCCTAAGTCGGTATAGTTAGATAAAAAGGCTAAGATTTCTGGATTTGATCTTAAATCAGGTACAGCTTCTTTCAGGTAAGAAAGACCAATAAATAGAAGTGCAAAACCTATTAGTACTTCTGCCCAAGATTTAAGTTTGCTCTTATTCACAAACATTAAAGGGAAACCGATGGCAATAATCGGAAGGGCATACGTAGCAATTTTAACTTTGAACCCTATAATCGAAATAAGCCATGCTGTAATAGTGGTACCAATATTGGCCCCCATGATAACCCCAACTGATTCAACTAAACTAAGTAAGCCTGCATTTACAAAACTTACTACTAATACTGTTGTAGCTGAAGAAGATTGCACTAAACTGGTGAGAGCGAAACCAGTGAGTACACCTTTAAAACGATTCGAGGTCATTGATCGTAAGATCTGCCTCATTTTAGTACCGGCAACTTTTTGGATACCTTCACTCATCACCTTCATACCATAGATGAAGAAGCCAAGTGCACCGAGTAGATTTAATAGTTCAAAAAAACCAAATTCCATAGAGCGTGTTAGTTAGGGTATTTGTTGGGCGCTAAGTTAATCAATTATTTCCCCTGTCAATGTTACGGGAATGTTAAGTGTGTATTATCTTAACGTAAACTGCATAGTATTATGGATTGGTCTTAGTACATTTGGCCCCGTCACCAAAAAATAGATCAGCACAAATACACATGAATAAAATATTTAAAGCCCTGCTTGCAGTATGGGTTATGTTTGGAATATCCATAACTGTAGTAGCACAAACGGCGGAAGTTAATACATTAGGGAAAGGGATTAGCTTTGCTCCAGAAGACAATTCATACAGTTTAAAACTGGGGATGCGTTTTCAAAGTTTATATGTGGGAGATTACAATTTAGACACCGATGAGTACACAGATCAGATGTTGATCAGAAGAGCTCGTCTAAAATTGAGCGGACATATTTACTCTGAAATGTTCAAGTATAAAGTACAGTTAGGCTTGAGTAATAGGGATACACGAAATTCAAGTAAGTCGGGTATTGTTCAAAACAGTGCTACTGCAAACATGATTTTGGATGCGGTTTTGATGATTAATCCAGTAAAAGATTTCGAAATCTGGATTGGCCAAACAACACTTCCAGGAAATCGTGAACGCGCCATCTCTTCTCAAAAACTACAATTTGTAGATCGAAGTATCTTAAATTCGAGTTTCAATTTAGACCGTGATATTGGTGTTCAAATTCGAAATAAATCGAAATTAGGTAGTAAAGCTATTCTTAAAGAAGCGTTTGCCCTTTCGATAGGGGAAGGAAAAGATATTACTACTAAAAACCCAGGTGGCTATAGTTATACCGGACGAGTAGAGTTTCTACCTTTTGGCGAGTTTAGTTCAAAAGGGGATTACACAGGTCCAGATTTGGCTAGAGAAAAAGATTTAAAGATGTCGCTTGGCTACACCTATGAGTATAACGATGGGGCGGTAAGAAGTAGAGGGCATACGGGAAGCTTTATTTATAACAATGCAGGAAATCTAATACTAAACGATCTTCAAACGCATTTAGCCGACCTATTTATGAAGTATGACGGTGCAACTCTTCATTTAGAATATGCGGAACGTAATAAAGAAAATGAACAAGCAGGTTTTGGAAGCGGAACGGCTTACATGGGTGCGCTAGGATATGTTTTTAAAAATGATTTTGGTATTGCAGCTCGCACAGCAAGCATTTCTGTTAATGATCGCTTTTCTGCTTTCAATGAATATTCAGAATACACATTGGGTTTATCGAAGTATATTGCAGGCCATAATCTAAAATTCCAAGCAAATGCTGGGTTATTAGATTACGTAGAAAGTGATAATTACTTCAAAGTACAATTTCATGTAGAAGTGGCTTTCTAAAAGCCACTTTTAAATAAGGTGAAGTAAATATCCGAGTATAGAACCACCTGCTACTAACCACATGGCTCCAAGTTTCTTGGGGCCAAAAGTAAAAAAGACACTCAATAGAGCAATCGTAACAGGGATCCAACCTGTGAGAGTGTCTTTTCCCATCACAAATAACACGGCTACCATAACTGCAACGGCAGCAATGTTAACTGAATCAAGAAAGTAGCCCAATACTTTAGATTGTCTCATTTTAGGAATGAGGGGATTCAGCAATAACACAAAAAGAAATGATGGTAAAAAGATACCTGCTGTTGCAGCAATAGCACCTTGCCATCCCGCTAGTTGATATCCAATAAAGGTTGCCGTACTTAGCACAGGTCCTGGGGTAAATTGTCCTACAGCGATGGCATCGATCAGTTCAAGTCTGCTCATCCATCCAGCTGTAACAAGTTCAGCATCTAAATAGGCAAAGAGTACATAACCACTACCATAGAGTACAGCCCCTACTTTTAGAAAAGTCCAGAATACTTTTACAGCGGCAATTTTGGTCACAGCTGCAGTTCCACCTTGTAAAAACAGTAGAGGTAAGATGCTTTTTGGGGTGTTGAGAGCAACTCTATTTTTTATGCTGAAATATAAGGCTCCTAAAACACCACCGGCCAATAAAGCCATTACTTCATTCACCCCAAATAAGCTCACCGCCAATACAAGAGCTCCTAATACTCCTAACTCCCAATTCTTTAATGCTTTCTTACCGAGCTTAAAAATAGCCCCTGCTATGATGGCGAGTACAGCTGGCTTGATACCTATTATAAATGGTTCTACAGCCGGTAGTTGACCATATTCAACATACAGCCATGCTAGAATTCCTGTAATTACAACAGCAGGAAAGATGAAACAAATACCGGCTACAAATAAACCCAATGCACCACCGCGTTCGTGTCCACAGTGCATAGTCATTTCTGTAGAATTTGGACCTGGGATAAGGTTGGTGGCTCCCATTAGGTCTAAGAAATGTTGGCGACTCATCCACTTACGCTTTGTTACCACTTCCTCCTCCATCATGGCAACGTGTGCGGCTGGCCCTCCAAAAGCGATACAACCTAGTTTGAAAAATAATAATGCAATTTCTTTGAGGTTTCCCTTTTTAGACATTGTTAAGCAGTACGGTTTTTATTCTTAGGTTTATTTTTAAGCTTCAAATTCTGTGTGATAGCCTTCAAAAATGGAAGGCTAGGCACTGAACTCATAATCTTTAAGTCTTCTACAAAGTTCGTTTTTTCCGACAAAAAGCTAAACACTTTATCGAAGGAGTTATTCTTGAAAAGGTCTTTGAATACAGCCAAACTATCTTCCGTTGATGTAGATAGAATATGAAGTAGTAGTAAATCGTAAAACCGATATCGAAAGGAGGACTTCGGAGGTAGAATCGGTTTTTGTTTGGCTATTAATGCATCAGCGAGCTGTTTTGTATACTCTTGAACTTTTAAGAATGTATAGCCGGTGCTCGGTTTAGTGAGGCCGGCAACCATTCCTAAGTTTATGATGTTTTTGCCATAGGTAGGCGGATATTCTTGGTCATGCATGGGTATCTGACCATACTCGACCCGTTCAATTTTGTACTCTGTGTGATGAAGACCAAATTTGGAATCCATGTACTCTTCAATTTTATCCTCATACACGCCTTTTTCTAAAAGTTCTTCAGAAAACACAGTGAATTCGAGTAAGGCACGGTTGTGATCAAACGGTAGCACATACATAAAGGCTACACCGTCATCGAACTGATTATCGAAATCCATGAGTGTGAACGTAGCTGGATCAAATACATCGTGCTCGGTATGAATTTCATATCCTAAAAAATGCTGAATAAGTGGATACTTAGCTTTTCTTGGTGCTCTTTTGGAGGGGTCAAAAATACTTTGAAAGATATAATCGGCCAAGTAGCTCACACTGTTTTTGGTAAGCATTATGGCTTTATTCGAATTCGAAGAAAAGTCTAAAACGTTCTCTTCAAGTATCTCAAAGTTTGGAAGTGATTGTATCCTTCGAAGTACAAATTCTTTGAAGTCGCCACTTCGAATACAATAGTAGGAATACTCATTCAGGTACAGAAATGTTTGCATATCGAGTGCCGAGAAATATGCTTTATTCCATGTACGATAGATTACATCTTTGAAGGGGGGAGTGTCTTTTGTCCAAAAACACCATGTTTTGTCGTTTATTGGGGCAAAGGCCGAATCCACAATTAGTACTTTTCCCTTATAACCACCTTCGGCCAGATAATAGGCCAAACTCAAACCTGATAACCCACCACCAGCTATTATTAAATCGTATGTTGCTTCAACCTTCAATGTCGTCGTTGTAGCTTATGTTTTGTTGTGGATTCCTATTCACGGTTAGTTTAAAGACATCAGGGCGAGCATAATGACCGTTGGTATCAATAAACAAATTTCCTTCGCTTAAAATAGACAGATTTAACTCAGTATATATAATGGTTTCTTTTTCTTTTACCGGAGACACCAAATATTCAGTATTAGGTTTGATGACAGAACTGCCACCTTTGAGAACATAGTCTTGTTCTAAAAGTGGAATGGAATGGATCATTTCAAGTGCTTCGGCATATTCCTTTGAATGAGATTTGATACCATTAATCATTTGAGCTTTTGTAAGGGTACAGCCGGCAGCTATCACATAACATTGGCCTTCAAAGGCATACTGTTGGCTAGCTATTTGATGCAGATCTTTAACCATAGGCCATTGGGCGATATGTATATCCTCACCTTGTGCTCTAGTAGCAGCTCGAGCTAAAGGCATCCAGTGTTCCCAGCAAATAAGACCAGTGATAGTATGCCCATCATGTTTAACGGGGCTTAGAGTGCTACCGTCGCCCATTCCCCAAACCAAACGCTCGGTATAAGTAGGCATGAGTTTACGATGAAGAACATGCTCACAACTCGGGTGGAAGTAAAAAATTGTGTTGTAGATGGTTCGGCCCACTCGTTCATTAGCTCCCATCACTACAAGGCAATCGTTTTCTATGGCCGCATTTTGAAGTTGATGAAAGAGGGAAGAATCTATTTCAAGAGAGTTTTCGTGAAGCAACCTGAACAACTGCTTTGCACCGGGATGATCCCAAACACCGGCATTGGGAGCATAATCAAGCCACACTGGATAACCGGGCAGCCACGTTTCTGGAAAAACTACCATCCGTGCTTTTCCTTCCGCCGATTCTTTGATAAGTTCGACGGCTTTCTCTACGCTTTGCGAGAGATTTAAATAAACAGGTGGGTGTTGTACCACCGCTATTTTATATAGATTTTCCACACAGATAAATGTTAAATGAGTATGAAGGGAAATCATCAAAGTATATCCCTTGATGACGGAAAAACAAAGAATTAAAATGATCGATCTTCGTAGTGATACGGTAACAAAACCAACTCCATTAATGCTTAAAGCTATGATGGAGGCTCCTGTTGGAGATGATGTGTTTAATGAAGACCCTTCGGTTCAAGCTTTAGAAAAAAGAGTTTCTACACTGTTTGGAATGGACGCAGGCCTGTTTGTGCCAAGTGGTACCATGAGTAATCAACTGGGTATAAAAGTACTAACCGAGCCGGGTGATGAATTATTGATTGATGAAAAAGGCCACATATATAACTATGAAACGGCCGGTGTGGGGGTGTTATCGGGAGTTCAAATTCAGACCATAGCTGGGGAACGAGGAAAGTTAAATCCTGACTTATTAGCTAATACCGTTCGGGGAGCATTCGACTGGGAACCCAAAACGAAAGTGCTATGCCTTGAAAACACAACGAATAAAGGGGGCGGGGCATGCTATTCCAAAGTAGAATTGATAGCCCTTAAAAAATTTGCTGACGATCATAACCTCATGGTGCATTTAGACGGTGCTCGTATTTGGAATGCAATGATAGCAACAGGTATTGAAGCTTCCTTCTTTGGCAACATAGCTGATACCATTTCAGTGTGCTTTAGTAAAGGCTTGGGAGCACCTGTGGGATCCATGCTGCTGTCGACCAAAGAACGGATTGCAAAAGCCCGAAGGTTTAGAAAAATGTGGGGTGGAGGAATGCGCCAAGTTGGAATACTTGCAGCTGCGGCCGACCACGCCCTAACTCATCACTATGAACTTCTGAAAACAGATCATGAGCGAGCAAGACAGCTTGCGGAAGTGATTAATAGCAAAGAGCAATTCAGCGTTGATTTAGATTCATTAGAAACGAACATTCTTTTGTTTGACACCAAAGAGGAATCGGCAATGGAGTTTATCGAGAAGATGAGTGCTCATGATATTCATATGATTCCATTTGGCCCGAATACAGTTCGTATTACTTTTCATTTCCAAATTTCGGAAGCTGAAATGGATGTTATAATGCAGGCTTTTAACGCTCTTTAAAAGCTAATTTTTATTGGATAGCAGAACCTGTATTAGGTTCTGCTAATCTAGATTAGAGAGTACTTTCCTATAGGTTTCTGTAAAAATAAATCCGTAGTTTTGGTCGCTCAAGTTTAACCTAAAAAACTCTGCACAATATAGCGCTATAGTTATCTCACCACTCGTGTAGAGTATTCAGAAATCACAAACCCGCTGTCTTTATCACTCAGAATGAACAATTCTGTTTCTAGGGATAGTATTTAAAGAAGTACATGAAAAAGATATTAAACCTATTTGATCTCTCTCAAGAAGTAGACTACAAAACAGAGTTCTTATCAGGATTAACCGTTTCGATGGCCTTAATACCAGAAGCTGTAGCCTTCGCTTTAATAGCTGGACTATCGCCATTAACTGGTTTGTATGCAGCATTTATGATGGGCTTAATTACCTCAATTTTTGGAGGTAGACCTGGCATGATTTCAGGTGCAACAGGAGCTGTGGCTGTAGTAATTGCATCACTTGCAATCTCACATGGTGTAGAGTATGTGTTTGCAACCGTAGTACTTGCGGGTTTAATCCAAGTAAGTGCGGGTGTACTTCGATTGGGTAAACTCATGCGACTAGTACCTCAACCAGTAATCTTCGGATTTGTGAATGGTTTAGCGCTTATCATTTTTATGTCGCAGTTAGAACAGTTTAAAGGTCCAAGTGACGATTGGCTTACCGGCCAACCACTGTATATGCTATTAGGCCTTGTACTATTAACAATGCTCATCATCTGGGGGCTCCCAAAAATCAGCAAAGCTCTCCCTGCTTCCTTAGTAGCTATCTTAGCCATATTTGGGGCTGTTGTTGTATTCGATATTGATACCAAAACGGTAGGTGATATCGCTTCTATTAAAGGTGGTTTTCCTCCATTTCATATCCCAGAAGTACCATTTAGTTTAGAAACCCTTAGTATCATTCTTCCTTATGCCTTTGTAATGGCGGGTGTGGGTCTGATTGAGAGTTTATTAACGTTGAACATCATTGATGAAATTACAGAGACTCGTGGTCGTGGAAATAAAGAAGCGGTAGCTCAAGGAGCTGCAAATATCTTGTCAGGTGTATTCTCTGGAATGGGCGGTTGTGCTATGATTGGCCAAAGTTTGATAAACGTATCAGCTGGTGCAAGAGCTCGACTCTCAGGTATTGTTGCCGCAGTAATGTTACTCGTATTTATCATGTTTGGTGCTGGACTCGTTGAGAAGCTACCTATGGCTGCTTTAACGGGACTGATGATTATGGTATCGATTGGAACCTTTGAGTGGGCTAGTTTGAGAACCTTCAACCGCATGCCTAAGTCAGATATTTTTGTAATGGTGCTGGTAACACTAGTAACCATTTTCTTACACAACCTAGCTCTTGCAGTAATTATAGGTGTGATTATCTCAGCCTTAGTATTCGCTTGGGATAATGCAAAGCGTATTCGTGCACGTAAGCGCGTAGATGAAGATGGCGTGAAGCATTATGAAATCTATGGACCACTATTCTTTGGATCTATTTCAGCGTTCAATGAAAAGTTTGATGTATTAAACGATCCTGACGAAATCATCATCGATTTCGAAGAAAGTAGAGTGGTTGATATGTCGGCTATTGAAGCACTGAATAAAATTACAGAGCGTTACCACAAAGTAGGTAAGAGGGTGCACTTGAAACATTTGAGTGCTGATTGCCGCAAGCTTCTAAAAGATGCCGAGTCAATCATCGACGTGAATGTAATGGAAGATCCTACATACAAATTAGTAGTAGACGAAATTTAGAGTACCTGTTGTCATTGACAAGTCTCATCCTTTAAAGCCCATACTCGCAGAGTGTGGGCTTTTTTTATGCAGGTGGTTGCTAGCTAACTATTCTTCTTTACATACTTGGTAAGAATCACGATTTGCTGGCCATTTACACGTCCCTCAATGTGTTCAGCATTATCATAAACCAGTGAGATGTTACGAACAGGAGTTCCTCTTTTTGCGGTAAATCCAGCTCCTTTAACGTTGAGGTCTTTGATAAGAACTACCGTATCTCCAGACTCCAATACCACTCCATTGCAGTCTTTATGAATCACTTCATCCATGTTATCTACTTCAGATAATCCACTTTTAGCCCATGTCAAAGTTTCCTCTTCTAAGTACATCATATCGAGTAAATCAACGGGCCAGCCTTCACCTTTTAATGTGTTGAGCATGCGCCACGCAACCACTTGAACAGCAGGTACTGTACTCCACATGCTTTCATTTAAACAACGCCAATGGTTAGGCTCTATAGAATCAGAATCGTTGAGTTGTTCTACACAAGTTTGGCAACAAACAATTTCGTTATCTGAATAATCGGTAGGTGGGACTTCGTATATGCTTAAATCGGTGTTAGCACTACATAATTCACATTGATGGTTGCTACGTGCAAATAATTTGGCTTCGGTCATTGAATAGGATAAGGTCTGTATATAAATGAATGAGAATATACACAGATCCTTATCCGAATATTTATTTAATAACCTATGGCTGCACCATCAGGTCGAGATGAATCAGCTGCACCAATAATGAGATTCTGTTCAGGAAAATAAGTGATGCCCATTAGAGCTCCTAAGTTAGTACGTGTACTAAGAGTATGGCCCATCGCTTCAAGGATTTTACGGGTATCGGGCGACATCAAATCACCTTCATAAACAATTCGGTCTGGTAGCCATTGATGGTGAATTTTAAGAGCTTCGATGGCTTTGTCCACACGCATATCATGTTCAACTACATTTAAAATAGTCTGAAACACGGTATTGATAATGGTTCGTCCACCCGGGCTTCCAATGAGTAAATATGGTTTACCGTCTTTGGCTATAATGGTTGGCGACATACTTGAAAGCATACGTTTTTCAGGGGCTACCACATTAGCTGGGGTTCCAATTTGTCCACGCGAGGTAGTAACACCTGGTTGAGGGTTGAAATCGCCCATCTCATTATTAAAGATGAAACCAAGCTTTTCAGATCCCATTTTCACACCGTAGCTATGTTCTAGCGTGTAGGTTAATGAAACGGCATTTCCATCTTTATCCATCACCGAGAAGTGCGTGGTGTTCGTGCCGTCGTAAAGCTGACCGAATTTCGAAGAATCACTTTCAGAAGCTTTAGTCATATCTAAGTTAGCAAAGCGGTTTTTTGCATGCTCTTTGGAAATTAATCTATCAACAGGCATGTCTGGGTTGAAATCAGGATCCCCTAAATGCTGCGCACGATCGGCGTAGGCACGTCTCATGGTCTCAGCTAATAGATGGATGTAGGAAGCAGAATTAAACTCGATCTCATCGAAATTTGCTTGCTCCATCATGTTCATCATTTGGATGATGGTAGCCCCACCTGAACTAGGAGGAGGCATAGAGTATATCTCGTATCCTTTGTACGTTCCTTTGAGTGGTTCTCTTTCTATAGCTTCATATTTAGCTAAATCTTCTTCGGTGATAATTCCACCATTTTCCTTCATATAGCTAGCAATCTCTTTGGCTACTTCACCTTTATAAAAACCATCTCTACCATGATCACGAATCAAAGAAAGAGTATAGGCTAATTCAGGTTGTGTCCATATCTCACCCGGCTCTGGTAATTCACCGTTTTCATTCAAGAAATACTGCTGCATAAAGGGCAGGTTTTCGTTTTTGCTATACGAACTACCTGCGCGATAGAGCGACCAAGTAAAAGGGAAGCCTTCTTTAGCTAGTGTAACAGCAGGTTGAACTACGTCTTTCCACGGAAGTTTGCCATATTTTTGATGAGCTTTATATAAGCCTGCAACAGTTCCCGGTACCCCAACAGCAAGGAGGGTGTTATGGTTGATCCCGGAGATTACTTCGCCGTTTTCATCTAAGAACATATCTTGAGTGGATGCTAAAGGCGCTTTTTCTCTGAAGTCGAAAGTTGTGGCTTTGCCATCTTTGTCCATAAATACGATGAATCCACCGCCACCAATATTACCTGCAGAGGGCCACGTTACCGCTAACGAAAAGGCTGTTCCTACAGCAGCATCTATAGCATTTCCCCCTTGTTTTAGAATATCAATTCCGGTTTGAGATGCAATTTCTGAAGCTGAAACCACCATGCCATTACGGGCATAGGTTTGTGCTTGAACAGTGGTATTCTGGAAGAATAAGCCCACCAATGCAAAGAGTAAGAGATGTTTAATCGTATTCACAGAGATATTAGTTTAGTTTGTTAATGGTGAAAACATAGCCAAAACAAGAAGTCTTGCCAAGCTTCGATAACCTTTGGCCAATGTAGGTTGAGAGTAATTCATTTAGTTTAATGAAGGTGCTTTACGGTGCTTTGTTTTTTGTTCGTATGCATAGCTTATTTCAATAAGTGTGGCTTCGTCGAACATTCGTCCTAAGATTTGTAAACCTGCTGGTAAATTGCCAGATGTAAAGCCCATAGGTACGGTAAAAGCAGGCTGACCAGTATGAGGCGCGATGACCTGACTATTATCTCCTCTATACTGAACTCGGAAGGAGTCAATTAATGCAGGTTTGTGATTCCATGAAGGGTATACTATGGCATCCACATTAAATCGATCCATCTCAGATTCAATAGCTGATCGATAAGCGATTCGACGTTTATCTGTAAATGGGTCCGAGCAAACTCCTTCAGTTGAAGTTTGCACATTTGCATTGGCTGATGATTGTAATCTTGAGGCCGCGAAGTCAGATTCAGTGCCCACTGCTATGATATCTTCGATGGTTTGCATAGAGCTATCTTTTACAAATTCCTGGAGGTATAACTCTACATCATTTTTAAACATTGCACACCATTGGTTTCTACGTACTTCATCGAAACTTGGAATCACAAAAGGGTCGATGATCTCAGCACCAGAATCTTTCATATCTTGTAATGCTTGCTCAAATAGTGCTTGAATCTCTGGATCGGTATTCGAATCACTTAATGCTCGTAGTACCCCAATTCTAGCGCCTTCTAAGCCGTCCTCTTTTAAAAACTGGGTGTAATCTTCCTCCACCTTCCCTTTTGAATAGATCGTGACGGGATCTTTTGGATCGAAGCCCGCAATCTGATTCAGCACTAATGTAGCATCGTGAACTGTTCGCATCATGGGGCCTGCTACATCATTTCTGAGATAAAGAGGAATAACTCCATATCTACTAGTTAGTCCTAAGGTGGATCTATAACCTACTAAAGCATTGTGAGATGATGGACCTCGTATAGAATTGCCGGTGTCGGTACCTAAGCCTATTACACCAAAGTTAGCCGCTATAGCAGCACCCGTTCCACCACTAGATCCAGCTGGTACATGATCAGTATTATAAGGATTACGAGTAAAACCAATGGTGGAGCTATGACTGTGCATCGGGCTAAAGGCCCACTCGGCCATATTCGTTTTGGCGATAATGATAGCTCCTGCATCTATTAACTGCTGAACCATAGTGGCGTTACTTTCAGGAATGAATCCATCTAGGGCTAGTGAACCCGCAGTAGTTGGTAAGCTTTTAGTGTTGAAGTTATCCTTCACCAACATTGGGATACCATGAAGTGGCCTTAAAACGCCAGTCTCTTCAAATTCTTGGTCTAGAGCTTGAGCTTGTTGGATGGCATCTTCATTAATCACACTAATGGCTGTGATCAGCGAGTCGTTGTTTTCAATACGTTCTATATAAGCTCTAACTAACTCTTCTGCTGTATAGGTGCCTTCTTGATAAGCAGTGTGGATTTCAGGAATGGTAAGTTCATCGAGTTGAACGGATGGCGAAGTATTGATATTAGAACATCCCCAACATATCGATAACATCGATATTAACAGCAGTTTTTTATACATAGAGTACATAATAGATAAATGATTGTACCCCAAAATTATAACAAATATGAAGCATTCCACCTAAAGCAATTTCTGTGAAGTTTGATAGGCATCCAAACTCTAAGGCATAAAAAAAGCCTTTCGAGTTGAAAGGCTTAAATAATCTTAGATTGGTAAAACGAAATGGTTTAGTTGTCTAAGTTGCCAACGTTTGCAGAAGCTCGGCCTTCAGCTATCGCTTTCAAGCGATCTACAGCTTCCCATAAGGTCATTGCTTCTTTAAGAGATTCATCAAATACATCATTCACGATAGGGTAGAAGTAAGGCATGCCCCATACTTGACGAGCTAACTCAGCTTTCATTCTGCCTTCATTCATCCATGATACTTCAGCCATATGACCTTCAGGAATAAATAGGGAGTCACTTCTAAATTCAGGTTTACTTACTTCATTGGTAACCACCAAACCGCGCTCTTTCAAAAGATCTTCGAAATCATTTAAATCGCTTTGGGTCCATTCGAACTCGTTTCTGAATTTCTCAAAATCACCTTCCCATTGTGCTCTAAATTCATCCCCTTTAGTGTCGAGGTAAGAACGCACAAAATCGAAAGAAGCTCTTTTACGAATGGTGAAGTTAATCACATAGCCAGAACGCGTTGTATCATCTTGGATGATATAATCAGGTACAATACCGCCGCCGCCATAAACAATACGGCCAGCATCGGTACGGTACTTTAATGAATCTGGAATTTCTTCAGAGAATTCTATGGCATCATTCATCGCGTTGTCGTTACGACGATAGATTTCATAGGCATATTCTTCACCGCCACCTTCCACAAAAGGCTTTTGAATTAAGCGTCCAGAAGGGGTGTAGTATCTAGAAATGGTAACACGCACGTTACTTTTGTCGATAAGCTCATACTGCTGTTGAACCAATCCTTTACCAAAGGTTCTTTTCCCAACAATCAAACCACGATCGTGATCTTGAATAGCTCCTGATACAATTTCACTGGCTGATGCAGCGCCTTCATCTACTAACACAATTACAGGACGGTCTTTAAAAGCACCATCGTTGCGTGAGTAGTACTCGCCATTGAATCGAGTGTGCTTACTCTTTGTAGACACAATTTCAGTTCCTCTAGGGAAGAATTCTTCTGCTATAGCTATGGCTTGCCCAAGGTATCCACCTGGGTTACCACGAAGGTCTAAAATTAGGCGTTCCATGCCTTCTGTTTCTAACTCTTCAGAGGCTTGCATAAACTCTTGATGCGTAGTAGCCGCAAAACGGTTTATTTTGATGTATCCCGTTTTGTCGTCAAGCATATATGAGCTATCAACGGTATAAAGTGGGATGTCATCGCGGATAATCTTGAAGTCCATTGGAGAGCTTACTCCTGGACGTACAATAGTAATATTTACTTCAGATCCTTTTTCACCACGTAAGCGCTTCAGCACTTGGTCGTTAGTGAAACCTACCGCACTGCTGTCTTCAATGGCTACAATACGATCACCAGTTCTAATACCTAGTTGATCACTTGGTCCACCAGAAATGGCTGTAACTACGGTAATGGTATCTTGAATGATGTTAAACTGAACACCAATACCCTGGAATTTTCCAGCAAATTCTTCCTGAACTCGTTCGCTGTCTTCTGGTTCAATGTATACCGAATGAGGGTCGAGTGTAGAAAATAAGCCACGGATTGCATATTCCGTAAGCTTTTTCATGTCTTCTCCCTCGGTGTTGTTGGCAACATAGAAATAAGCTTTTTCGAAACCTGTAAAGGCATCCGTAATGTCTTCAATTTCAACCCCAGCAAAGGTTGTATCAATAGGTGTGCCTTCCAATATCAAAGTGGAGTCCTCGATATGAGTTACAAACTCCTTGATACTCACTTGATACATGTTGTTTAGGTCAGCATCGCTAAAATAATTAGCCACAATACTTCGAGTAGCTTGAGCATACTTTATAATATTGGTTCGGTCATCATCATTGCGTTCAACAATGGCTTCAATACCTAATACATTAAGCAGCGACAGTACTGCTACTATTACAACTTGTGGGGCGATGAATTTTTTTAACGACATATAAGGATAATTTCTTTGTTACCTCTTAACTCTTGAGTCTAGCAAATGTTTCTATACTCACGATTGTAATCAATTACCGACAGTTAGGCAACGTTAAAGGATGTAATGGCTCAAGTCTTTATCTTTAACCAAAGAATCCAATTGTTTGTTCACATAGGTTGGATCGATTGTAATCTCACCAGAACTGATATCATCAGGCACCGCAAACAATAACTCGTCGAATAACGAAGACATGATGGTGTGTAGTCTACGTGCTCCGATATTTTCTACTTGAGCATTCACTTCAGCCGCAATTTTTGCCAATTCTCGAATAGCTTCATCCGTGAAAGAGATGGAAACTCCTTCGGTTTCAAGCATGGCTTCATACTGTTTAGTAAGCGCGTTCTTCGGTTCCGACAGAATTTTGTAGAAATCATCTTCAGTAAGTGAATTTAATTCTACACGAATTGGGAAACGTCCTTGAAGCTCAGGAATCATATCCGAAGGTTTTGAAACGTGAAAAGCTCCAGAACCAATAAATAAAATGTGGTCGGTTTTAACGATTCCGTGTTTGGTGTTCACAGTGCTTCCTTCCACAATTGGAAGTAGATCGCGCTGTACCCCTTGGCGACTTACATCGGGTCCGCTTTTACCTGCACCTGTTGAAGGCTCGGCAATTTTATCGATCTCGTCAATAAAAACGATACCTTGCTTTTGAACACGTTCTAAGGCTTCTTGAACGGCTGAGTCGTGATCAATCAGTTTTTCTGCTTCTTCTTCAAGTAGCATTTCACGGGCTTCTGAGATAGGGAGCTTTTTCTTAGACTTATTACTCTTACCTACATTGCCCAGCATATCTTGGAGGTTCATCCCCATTTCTTCCATACCGCCTGGTCCAAAAACCTGCATCATTGGGGTTTTCTTGTTCTTAACCTCAATCTCAATTTGGCGGTCTTCTAATTCACCATTTTTAAGCTTTTCGCGGAAACGTTCTCGGGTGCGTTCATTGAGTTCGTTATCACTAGCTTTGGTTGGATCAAAATCAGTTTTATCACTGCTAAAACCTACGCCACTTGGCTTTTTAACAGGAGGGATGAGAATATCTAGAATACGGTTTTCAACCGCATCAGCAGCCTTTTCCTTCACACGGTCTTGCATTTCCTGCTTAACCATATTTACCGCTATATCGGTGAGGTCGCGAATCATTGATTCTACATCACGGCCTACATATCCCACTTCAGTAAATTTCGAAGCTTCCACTTTTAGGAAGGGAGCCATAGCTAATTTCGCTAAACGGCGGGCAATTTCAGTTTTACCAACCCCTGTTGGTCCAATTAATAAAATGTTATTAGGAACGATCTCTTCACGGATTTCTTCACGTGAGTTCAAACGTCTCCAGCGGTTTCTCAAAGCTATAGAAACCGATCTTTTTGCTTCTTTCTGCCCAACAATGTACTTGTCGAGTTCGCGTACAATTTGTTGAGGGGTTAAATTGTGTTCAGTAATCATGATTTACTCTTCGATTTCTAGGATAGTGAGATTATGATTCGTATAGATATCTATGTCGGCGGCGGTATTTAGCGCTTCTTCCACCATTTCTTTAGCAGAAAGATGGGTGGCATGCTTACTTAACGCACGAGCAGCGGATAAAGCATACGAGCCTCCACTTCCGATAGTAGCTATGTTGTCGTCGGGTTCAATCACATCCCCTTGCCCAGAAATCACTAAGGCATATTCGTTGTTCATTACAATAAGGAGGGCTTCCAATTTCTGAAGGTATTTGTCCTTCCTCCAGTCTTTGGCTAATTCAACAGCAGCACGTTGCATGTTGCCATTGTATTCGTTCAATTTCTCCTCATAACGCTCAAATAAGGTGAAAGCATCGGCGGTAGAGCCAGCAAAACCAGCTAAGATTTTGCCGTCATATAGTTTTCTTACTTTGCGAACAGTGGCTTTCATCACTGTTTTATCCATCGTTGCCTGTCCATCGCAACCTAAAGCTGCTTTTCCGTTGTGAATTACACCTACAACGGTAGTGGCATGTAAATTAAATGCACTCATTCTAAAAAATTAAATTCGTAATTAAAGCTTAATTGGCAAGAATCAAGCCATTGAAGGTACCCCGACTTTTCTATCGTCGTGAGTTGGATCTTCCATTCGAATTGTCAGAACGACCTGACGTTCTGTGGTTATTACCACCACGGTTCGACGGCTTTCGTTCCTTTTTAGATATATCGAGATCTTCTTTACTTGTAGAAATCACTTCCACTTCTTCAACAGCAGCTAAAGCATCATCAATCGATTCTCCGCGAATAATCACCTCGGTGATATCCACATCTGAACCGGCTAAGGTTACTCTAAAATCGTTAAGTGAAATAGTCTCTTCACCAATCACATTTACTTTAATATGATACTTTGTCATCCACTTCCAGCGCTTACTGAATAAGCCTTTGGTGATCATCGTTTTTAAGTACGGATTAACAAAGAGATCAACAGCTCTGTAAGCTGAGTTGTGTTTGAAGCGACTTAACCAACTCTCGATATCAGTGAGGATAGTATCCTGGCTTACAACATTACCAGAGCCGCCACACATTGGGCATACTTTAGATACAGAGTTGATTACACTTGGGCGAATACGCTGGCGCGTAATCTGAACTAAACCGAAGTCACTCATGCCAATAAGATTGGTCTTAGCTGGGTCTTTACGGAATTCCTTCTTTAGCTCATCATAAATTTTCTTTCTGTTTTTGTCGTCTTTTAAATCAATAAAGTCGACCACGATAATGCCCCCAATATCACGTAAGCGAAGTTGCTTAGCGATCTCACGAGCGGCATCTAAATTGGTTTTAAGCGAATTATCCTCTTGCTTGGCTTTCGCGGCATAAGGACCCGAGTTCACATCCACCACATACATGGCTTCCGTTTGTTCGAAGATAAGGTATCCACCCGATCTCATTCTCACTTTAGGATTGAAGATGGAGTTCACATCTTCAGAAATGTTGGTGTGATCAAAAATGTGTTCCTTGCCTTTATAGAGCTGCACATTAGGAACCATCTTTGGTGCTATCTGAGAAACATACGATTTGATGTTTCTATATAGCTTTTGATCGTCAACCAGTACGCGATCGTAATTTTTAGCGAATAGATCACGAATCAAACTCTCGGTCATATCTAAATCGCGGTGCAGAAGAGAAGGGGGTTTAGCCGTTTCTAGTTTATCAAGAATACGTTCCCATTTCTTTAACACATCTCTTAAATCGTCTTCAATAGCCTTATCGTCTTGTCCCTGAGCAACCGTTCTTACGATTACACCAAATCCATCGGGAACCATATCGCCGAGTACATTTTTTAAACGGCGACGTTCTTTGTAATTCGAGATTTTCTTAGATACGGCAATATAATCGCCCATTGGAATTAACACTAAGAAACGCCCAGCTATAGTGATATCGGTAGAAACACGTGGGCCTTTCGAGCCAATAGGCTCCTTTACAATCTGAACTAGGAGCTTCTGACCGTTACGAAGCACTTTACCAGCCAGCATCTGTTTCTCAACATTGCTGAGGTTTTCTTTGTTCTTGATATCATCCTTAGCGTAATTAGGAATGGCATTGCGACCATTTAACATCGCAACGTATTCGTCTAAGTGATCTCCGGCATCCGAAAAGTGAAGAAAAGCATCTTTAGGAGTTCCCATATCGATGAAAGCGGCTCTAATACCACTCATCACTTTATGGACTTTCGCTACATATATATTACCAACAGTACGCTGGTTCTCTTCGGATTGAATGAATAATTGAGCGAGCTCTCGGTCTTCGAGCAACGCAATACGGGCTTGGTCGCCCGAGGAATGAATGATTATTTGATTCTTCATTGAATTTCTTATTTGAAGGGCCGGTATTCGCAATACAAGCTATCCAGTCTCTGATCTTTAGGACTACATCTGGACTTCTAAATGTGTGTAGATAGGATGTTACCTGAGAAGGCAAAGCAGTAACATCGGCCTTTATTTCTTGAAAATTTGTTTGGTTTAGGGATGGCTCAGAAGTTGAACCATGAAAAAGTTCCTGTTTGATAAGTGTAAATACTAAGCTACAGAAACAGAATAAATCGATAGTAAGGTAGCCAAGAAGGTCATTGCTCTCTTCTTGTACCGTGTATTCTTGATATGTATTAGTTGCGTCTAGCAAAAAATAAATTTCTTAAAAAGTCTTTTTTATTTAACCGACTGTATTAAATACAAATATAACGCTGAATGTGCTAGAATAAAATCATTAAATCTTGAAAATGACAATTAGTTTTCAAGATTGATTTTAGAGTATTAAATGGTGTTGGAAGATGAAGGATTTATTCATCCACTCGGGTGATTTCAGCACCCACAGCATTTAATTTGTGTTCTAGGGATTCATAGCCACGATCGAGGTGATATACACGCAATACTTCCGTTGTATTTTCAGCAACCATTGCAGCCAATACAAGGCTTACACTTGCGCGTAGATCGGTACTCATTACCGAAGCACCTTCTAAAGGCGTTTTTCCTTGGATGTGTGCCGTGTTCTTTTCGAGGTGCATGTCGGCCCCTAAACGTGTGAGTTCAGGTACATAGCTAAAACGATCGAAATACACCGTATCGGTCACTTTCGATGCTCCTTCCGCTTGCGTCATCATTGTTGCCCATTGCGCCTGCATATCAGTTGGGAAACCAGGGTAGATCTCTGTTTTGATAGACACCGCTTTTAATTGCTTAGGGGCTTTAACCGAAATGGTAGTTCCATCTACCTTCACATCAGCACCAGTTTTCTTGAAAACAGGCAAGAAAGAGCCAAGGTGGTCGGGATTGCATCCTGTTAAGGTAAGATCTGAATCCGGAATCATAGCTCCGGCAATCATAAAGGTACCCACTTCAATACGATCTGGGTCATTATCTACTTCGATGCCTTTTAATTCATCTACGCCAGATATGATAAGGGTATCGGTGCCAATGCCTTCAATGTTGGCTCCCATTTTTACTAAGAAATTGCACAATTGAACCACATCGGGTTCTTTTGCAGCATTGTTAATCGTAAACTTCTTGGTACGAAGCACAGCAGCTAAGAGTAAATTTACGGTAGCTCCAACACTACTTGGTTTCAGAGTGAAACTGCTTTCAGCAAGTTCTTTATCGGCCTTGGCTATTACATACCCTTTGTCTAAAGAGATGTCGATACCCATGGCTTCCATGCCTTTAAGGTGAAGGTCAACGGGACGAGGTCCCCATGCGCATCCACCCGGAAGCGATACTTTTGCATAGCCATGCTTGCCAACTAAAGCACCAAGCATATAGAAAGAAGCACGCATCTTGCGAACTAAGTCGTAAGGTGCTTCCAGATGTGAAACCCCAGTAGGGTCAATTTCTAAGGTGTTTTGCTCTTCCTGAAAGTCAACCTTAGCACCTACAACTCTCAGTACATTGTTGAAGGTGTAAATATCTTGCAGTCGAGGTGTGTTTCGAATGGTAGATGGGGAATTTCCTAATAGAGATGCAGCTATGATAGGTAATGCCGCATTTTTTGAACCACTAATAGCAATGGTACCTTTTAAAGGGGTACCGCCTTTAATCACAAATTTATCCAAGGGTCTCGATCTCCAGTATGGGTGAGTTTTTTTCTAAAGACTGCCCAACTTCAACTTCAATAGAGGCAATGGTGCCATCTACTGCGGCTTTTAATTCATTTTCCATTTTCATGGCTTCGAGTATAACAATAGGCTGACCTTTTGTTACTTCATCGCCTTCAGATACTAAAATATCTAAAATTTTACCTGGCATCGGAGCTTTTAAAGAACCTTCAGCGGCCGCATTTCCTGTTTTGAATCCGAGTTTATCTAATAACAACTCTTGCTCATCTTTTACAGAAACTGTGTGCCATTCGCCATTAATAGAAAACTCAATGTCGGAACCGTCATAACTTACATTATCGATCTTGTAGAGTTTTGTTCCGAAACGGAGTAAATAACGGCCGTTTTGCTCGATGAACTCATACGATTCGGTAGTATCACCTACTGTAAAGGTATTTTCTTTTTCCTGAAGGTCTACCTGAATGGCCTTTTCGTTGATGCTAGCTTCAAATTTCATGCGGTACGTCTAATGCTTTTAAGTCCGGTTTTGGTTGCTCTGAAAGTAAACTCACGGATGTTATCACTGTCGTAAAAAGCCAAACCCGTGTCGATATCATCGGGGTTAAAAACTTCCACGAACTTGAAATTAACTAAATTCATGAGGTCATCACGCAGCGCTCCATAGTCCATTTGTGTTTCCTCCATAATCACTTCAAATGATTCAGGAAAAATGAGACGTTCAATAACTAAGCGCTCGGATGGGGTGAGTTTTTTCATAGACCGTGAAGATAGAGTAGAAGTGATTTTATAACAAACTTTAGTCTACCTTACTTCAACATCGCCGTAGCTGATTAAACGCTGATTGAAATCGAAAAAGTAAATGCGATGTAATCCACGTGCTAGTTGGTCAGAATTATCCGGACTTAATTCGCTCGCGCTGATACGAAAAATCTCTTGGCCCGGTGGAAGTGGGTTTTCAAAACTGCGATATAAATTCTTCCATCCACTGTTCGTTTGAATGCGAACATCTAAGCCTCGCACGGCTTGCACACTCAATACATTGTATTCGAACTCAATAAGGTTTCCCAATTGCACGGGATTTGGGTAAGGTGGAGTTACCTCGAAAGTGCCTTGGTAGATTGGAGATATGCGCCAGTCATCGGGGTCGAAACTGCTCACCGAACCTTGGTTATTGGTCATGGTTATTCCGGAAGGATCTTGGTATGCCTGACTTTCAAATTCGCGTTGTGCATCATCCCCAGAACAAGAAATGAGAAGGAATGCAGTTAGTAAGAATAATAGATGTATGAATCTCATATAAAGTATGTGTAAAAACGGAGATAGGGTTCGTTATTGCAGTTTCAAACCTTATCTTTCGCCCAAAATACAAAACATAATTATTGAAAAGACATGTTGCACGTAATTGGCATAAAAAACTGTAATAAAATCAGAGATACACGCGCTTGGTTAAGTGATAATGGAATTGATTATGAGTTCGTAGATTTAAAGAAAGAACCACTCACTATTGATGAGATCAAAGAGCTGGAGTTTAAAGTAGGCTTAGATGTGTTAGTTAATACACGTGGTACCACTTATCGTAATTTGGGATTAAAGGATAAAGAACTAACTGATGAAGAAATGATTCAGACTTTATTCGAGAATCAGTCAATGATTAAACGTCCAGTGCTTGTTCAAGACGAAGCCGTTCTTGTAGGCTTTGATGAAGAAGCGATTGAAAACTTCGTGAAAGCAAATAACGACGAAGAAGAGTAATTGAATAAAACTCTTCCACATAAAACTTTTAGATGGCTAGGAATGCTCTGTATGAGCATTCTATTTGCCACCTCCGCATTTGCTCAGCATCCCTATCCAAGTGAGCAGTTAAAGCCACCTACACTTCAACAAATCTTTGACGTTAAAGAGACCTTCAAATATGAAGTGAAGTATGGGTTTCTAAAATTAGGGTGGGTAGAAGTGGAGCTACTATCGGATACCACTTATAACAGCAAGACGTTGAAGCATATGGTAACGCGTATCACTTCAAATGCTCGCATACCATTGGTTGGTACTGAAATAGACTATTTTCATTCGCTTTTCTTTGTGAACGACGACGGGATACCCGTAACGGAATACTATTGGAAAGACAATATCGACGAGGATAAGTACAAAGATATCGAGTACAGCTTTGATCGAGAGGAGATGGTGGTTAGATATAAAGAAGAGGATGAAACTCGTGATACCTTAGCCTTGGTTGAACCTGCTACAGCTGGACAAGTCATTTTTTACTACGGTCGTATGTTTGCAGGCAGTGGATTTGATCGAACTTTGCCGGTGTATGTAACCAAAAAATTAGGCTACATTCACATGAAGAATCCCAAGAAAGTAGAGATGCGAAATTATGCCCCTTGGGAGGAAAGAGTGGCTACCTACAAAATGGAAGGAAGCACTGAAAATATTGATGGCCCTTTTGGGTTTTCAGGAAATTTTAGAGCATGGTATTTAACCGATGATCTTCGAGTGCCATTAGAAGCACGTGTAAAAGTGTTGTTCGGCAATACCATCATTCGACTTATTGAATACAACCGAATGGATAGATGAAGATTTTATTTAAGAAATTACCGCACGCCAAAGACTTAGCCCTGCCTAGTTACGAAACTTCTTCAGCTGCAGGGATGGATATTCGTGCAGCGCTTGAAGAACCGATGGTTTTGAAGCCGGGAGAGCGTGCTTTGATACCTACGGGTTTACAAATGGCAATACCTCATGGTTATGAAGCTCAAATACGTCCACGTAGTGGTTTAGCCATTCGAAACGGCATCACTATGTTGAACACACCAGGAACAATTGATGCCGATTACCGAGGAGAAGTAAAGGTAATTGCTATTAATCTAGGCCAAGAAGACTTCGAAGTAAGTCATGGTGATAGGATCGCACAAATGGTGATCGCTCCCGTTACTCAGTTTCCTGTGGTGGAAGTAGAAAACTTGGATGAGACTGAACGCGGCGAAGGTGGTTTTGGTAGTACAGGAATTAAATAACAGAATGCCTTATATCAGCCCGCTTGCAAAGTCTTAAGCCGTACCTACAGTTAATAAAACAAAACAGAAATTACCGTTTACTTTGGTTGAGTCAGGCTGTTTCTAACTTTGGAGATTGGTTTGGGTTACTGGCATTGTATGCTGTAATAGCACGTTATTCTGATTCGGAGTTACTACTAGGCCTCATCATCGTGGTGAAGATGTTGAGCTTAGCATTTTTCTCACCATTTGCAGGTTATTTGGCCGACCGTTTTAACCGTAGGCATTTGATGATTTTCTGCGATGTTGCCCGAGCTGCGGCACTGGCAGGTCTACTTCTAGTACAATCTGCCGAGACTCTTTGGTTGGCCTATGTGCTCACCGCAATTCAAATGATGCTTTCGGCGGTGTTCGAACCCGCTAAAACATCTTCCATCCCTAATGTTACATCTGAAGCTGAGCTTGTAAACGCGAATGTGATTTCAACAGCAACATGGAGTATCATTTTTACCTCTGGGATGGCCATAGGCGGTTTTGCCACCGAATGGCTTGGTACTGATATGGTCTTTATTCTTGATGCACTCAGTTATATCGTTTCGGCTTTGTTTCTCTATCGAGCGATAATCCCACAACAAGAGCAAACGGCCGAAGAAAAGCATAGAACTCGAAATCCATTCACAGGAATTAAAGAAGGGGCCAGTTACCTGATAAGAAACAGGCATATTCTGCGTCCGAGTTTAGCCAAAGGCACCTCAACTATGTTTCTAGGTGGATTGGTGTACTTGCTTATAATTGTAAGTGAGGATGTTTTAAAAATGGGTAGCATTGGCTTAGGCTTGTTATATGCTGCACGTGGTATAGGCACCGGTATTGGTCCGGTTATGGGGCGTCGTTTCTTCAAGAAAGAACAGGACTGGGTGATGATAATGGGCGCCTGTATTTTTGTTGCGGGTGCCATGTACACCGTGGTAGGATGGAGCAGTAGTATCGTAGTGATGATTCTTTTTGTGTTACTTGCTCATGCCGCTTCAGGTGCGAACTGGGTAATGAGTACGATCTTACTTCAAAAGCGAACGGTAGACACCTTCAGAGGGCGTATTTTTAGTACAGAGTGGTTACTGTTTACGATTGGGAATTCCATATCGGTAACTATTGCGGCACTCATACTGGAGTTCGAAATCATACCGATCAAACCACTGATTATGATTTACGGTGGTATGATGATGGTGGCAGGGTTATCGTGGACTTTCTATATCACGCCCCGTGAGAATGACTACCAAGAAACTCAAGCAACCCTATAGATGCTTTAAGTTTGTTGCTTAATTCGATTCGCAGTTGAGCATCCAATGCACACCGAATTTATCAACTAGCATACCAAATTTAGCGCCCCAAAATGTGCGTTGAATAGGCATAGAGGCTTTACCGCAATCGGCTAGTTGTTCATACACGGTAGCCTGTTCGTTTTCGTCGGTAAAATTGAGTGTGATTTGAATGTTGTTACCCTGAACGATTTCCTTATGTGGTGCACCGTCAGAAAACAGCATCAATAAGCCGTTTACAATTAATTCTGCATGCATAACTTTGTCTTTGTATGCATCATCTACAGGCATTTCAGTTTCGCCAAATCGCTGAATTTTTAGATCTCCACCAAAAACTTGATGGTAGAATGTGATTGCTTCCTCACAATTACCCTGAAAGAAGAGATAGGGTGATATGCCTTCCATAACTCCATTATTTTATGATTCCCTTATAATTACGATGAACTATAAGGAAGTGAGGGCATAAACCAAAATATTGGTGCCCATCTGTAACGCTTTTTGACGAAGTGCGGGAGGGTTGTTATGAATTTCGGCATCAGCCCATCCATCGGCTAAATTGGATTCCACACTGTAAAACACCACCAACTTTCCTTTGTGGAAAATGCCATAACCTTTAGGGGCTTTATTGTCGTGCTCGTGGATTTTGGGCAAGCCGTTATCAAAATCATACACCTTATTATAAATAGGGTGTGAGAAAGGTATCTCGATGAACTCTTCATTCGGAAATACTTCCCGCATCATTGAGCGAACATAAGGGTCAATGCCATAGTCATCATCGATGTACAAGAAACCACCATTTTCGAGATAAGACCGCAGGTTTTCCACCTCCGAAGTGTTAACGGCTATATTTCCGTGTCCCGTTAAAAACAGAAAAGGGTAGGAGTGAAGGTCGGTGCTTCCAAGGGCAACATCTTTGTACTTGTTGGCAATAGGAATAGGAAGCCGGTCTTTCGCATATCCTATTAAATTGGTTAGGGCAGACGGGTCATTATACCAATCGCCACCACCTCGATATTTAACACGACCAATCTCAAACTCACCACTGCTTTGGGCATAGCTTTCCACCACACCCAAAAAGGTGCACAAGCCAATAAGTAAAAGCAGTGATTTCTTCATGAAGCTGTTTATTGTGGGCGTTTAATATACGTTTGGATGGTATCGGCGGCAATAGACCCAAATACGCCAACGGCATTGTCTAAACGATAAATCAAATTTGGTATTTCACCCGGTGAGAGTGTAGAGCTTCCAAGTTGGACGGCTTGCGACCGCACGAAATCATATAAATTATCATCGATGATATTGGCCACAATTTGATTGCGTCCATAAAATGCTACGGCAATCCACGGGTATTTTAAGTTGATGGTACCATCAGCTCTAGTTTCGAAGTTGGCTTCATTTACGATGCCAGAACTTGTCTTCACAAAATCATTGATCTCATCCTCTTCTTCATCAAAGAAATCAGCATAAAGGGGGGTGAAATTCTCTATATCAGCATCCAAAGCGATGGTTGTAAAGATGAAATAGTTCTGCCGATCACGGTTTTCACTTGGGGTGATATCCAGTTCAATTTGATTGGGCGATTGGTAAATCACGGTGTCTGGTATGGCAGTGTTGGAACTAAAAGTATCTGGTACCGTGGTGTAACCTTGAATAACAATGGGGTCGTTATTGAAGGTGATATTCAACTGATAGGTACGTGCGGGCAACACTTCTAATTCGATTTCGGGTTCATAGATGCCCGGGTCTGCCATCCTATAGCTGAATTGTTGTTCAATATTTGAACCGATTCCATCTTCCAGCAAACGAATTTCAACATTGGCACCTTTCACCGCATAATCGTCGAAAATGTAAGCCTCCGACACTGGCGCTGTTCGAGATACAAACACCTTGGGCAAGGTGTTTTGGGCAACCATATATGCTTCCACTACATAAGCTTCTTCATACTCATCTTGTGGATATAAATCACAAGACACCCAAAGTGCTGACAGGGCAAGGAGTGTAATAAAAATTGATCTATTCATATTCATCATCAGAAGTTTACAGTATAGCTGATAGTTGGGAGTAGGGGAAGTAGAGGTACTTCGGAGCGTTCAACGGGGTTCTCTTCAAAATTGAAATTGTAGAACCAGATGTTTCGTCGTGAATACACATTGATAATTTGAAATTGCCATTCCGTACTCCCTTTGCCAAAAAAGGTGCCAAGTCTAGAAAAAGAGACGTCGAGGCGATGATAGGGAGGCAGGCGAGAAGCGTTAATCTTACCCACGGTAAAGGTGTTGAGGTCGTCGTTGGTCCATGGAGCATTTTTAGCCGCATATCGCCCGAGTACTTCCGTGTAAGCCTGACCCGTGGCATAATTAAAGGCTGCCGTAGTTTTCCACTTACTATTGATTTGATAGTTCAGAACCACATTCACATCATTTCGGCGATCATACTTTGGTGGGTAACGACGTCCGCCACCATCGGGGTTGAACATGCTGTTATTGTAGTTATCAAACTTTTTCCAGGTATAAGCAAAGGTGTATCCCACAAAACCGGTGAATCGTCCAGCTCTCTTTTCAAAGAACACTTCAGCACCATAAGCATCCCCATTTCCAATGCGGAAGATCTCGGGATAGGCTAAGCCTGAAATATCTTGTATAAAGGGATCGAGTTCGAAAAGGTCGTTCATGGTTCGGTAATACAATTCCACATCAAAACCGTAGCCTGTAAAAGGGATGGTTTTAGCCCCTACAATGAACTGATCTCCATAGGATGGCTTCACCCCGTCATCGGCAGTAAGCCAAACATCAAAGCCAGAAAAGGCTTCGTTGGTGATTAGGGTGAGGTACTGATTATAACGTCCGTATGCTGTTTGAAGGCGAATTCGCTCCATAGGGCGGTATTCGAGTGCAAGTCGAGGTTCTAAGCGAAGGTAGTCGCCATCAGAAAGGTAACTGCTGCGCAAACCACCCGTCACTTTCCATTTATCTGAGGGGCGCCATGTATCCGAGATATACATCGACCCATAGCGCGAGTGACTCCGAGACTGAAAACTATCCTCATTATCAAAACGATCTTTGAGACGAATGGTAAGCATCCCCGCCCAAACACCGATAGCAAATTCATGCTTCTCATTTGGAAGATATTCTAGGTCAGCTTTAACCGAGTAGTCGTATATATTATTTCGTCGTTCGATGGGGGTTCCACCAAATTGTAACTCAGGATAATTGAAGTATTGCGATCCTGTGAGTACGAAATTAGAAAACAGTTTCTCATTGAAGATGTGTGTCCACGTACCGCTGAGTGTGCTGTTTCCGTAGTTCAAACTAAATTCAGCATCGTCGGCAAACGGGAATTTCACGTTGTCTTCACCGGCATAAAAAGCCAGCGAAAGCTTGTCGTTCTTGGAGGCATCAAAATTTACTTTCCCGTTAAAGTCGAGGAAGTAAAACTTAGAGGGGATGTTGTCGTTGTTTTGCCGAAGGGCGCCAAGTAGAGGCTCCAGAGTACTTCGGCGGGCGGATATCATCCAAGAACCGCGACTATAAGGACCTTCCAAAGAAACACGTGAAGCTAACATACCAAGTGTGGCGGTTCCTTCCATTCGATTTCTATTTCCGTCTTTGTTGTAGATGGTAAGAACAGAACCTAAACGACCACCATATTCAGCGGGGTAACCCCCTTTGTATAATCGAACATCTTTGATCGCATCAGGATTGAAGGTGGAAAAGAATCCAAAAAAGTGGCTGGGATTGTATACCGTATTTCGGTCGAGTAAAATCAATGTTTGATCAGGTCCGCCACCTCGAATGTATAAGCCACTGCTGAAATCAGAAGCGGCTTTTACTCCCGGTAGTAATTGGATGGAGCGAAATACATCGGCTTCAAATACAGCAGGCAACGATTTGATAAGCTCTGTATCCACTTGTGCCGAGCCAATGTCTTTGAGCTTCTCTTCCTCGCGTGTACTTGTAACCACCACCTCTTCGGTTGTAACCACATTGGGTTCAAGTTTAATATCGAGGCGAAGGGGTTCGTCTGCCTTTAAGGTAATTTCTTTTCTGTAAGGCTTGTAGCCCACGTAGGAACAGGCAATGGTATAAGTACCCGGCGCTACATTTGTGATGGTATAATATCCAAGCGTATTGGAAGAGGTGCCTCGGTTGTTTTCAAGTAAGGCGATGTTGGCACTAATAAGGGTTTCACCGCTTGAAGCATCTGTGATATATCCGTTTACAGAAGCTTGCTGCCCAAGTACAGAAAGTGGCAATAGAAACAGCACAGTGAGTATGAATAGTTTAGGCATGTATCTCTTTATGAAGGTTTGGCGCCTTTAACGGGACAGGCATCAAAAAGTTGGCAAATAAATTCAATATTAACAGTTTGTTTACAATCACTTACAGTCCAAGGGATGGTTGTGGCGATTCATAAGCAGGTTTCGATAATGTTGTTCCGGCATGTTGATTTAAGTGATGTATGAAATGGGCAATTAACTGCGGAATTTCTTTCTCTTCAAACTGATGTACAAAAAACTGTAGCTGCTGCAACCCTTGTTGTTTCCAACCTGCGATGCGTTGTGCCCAAGCTTCAAGTCGGGTATAGTCACTTTCATGATTGGTTCCAACATACCGAATTAAAGCTGAAGGCGTAGTTAATCGCATATGGAGTAAATCACGGCGACCAGCAGTATCTGTAATTATATTGCTCACTTGATGCTGTTCCAGCAAGCGGTAGAGCTGAGTAGCCATCACTTCATCGTTAAACCAATCGGTGTGGCGTAGTTCGATGGCTAATGGTAGTTCATCAGGCCAATACTCTATAAAACGTTGAAGCCGGGGAAAATCTTTTGGGCTGAAGTCGTTATGCAATTGTGCAAAGCATCCACCTAGTTTTTGCTCGAAGGAATAGGCCATTTGGGCAAAGTCGTTTACTGAAGCTTCTACCTGTTGCAGTCTTTTTATATGCGTGATATTACGATGCACTTTCGGGTAGAACTTGAAGTCATCGGGTGTTTTAGCTAACCACTTTTGAATCTGCTCAACACTAAATTGATTGTAATAAGTGGCATTCAATTCAATGCTGTTGAATTGACGTGAATAATAGGTGAGTTCGTCTTTCGTACCCCGAGGATAGAAGCCTTGTAATTGTTGCCTGCCCCAGTTTGTACAACCCACCGACACGGAAAACGGCTGAGTTGAAGAAGCATTTTGTAATACTACTGCCGTATCAGGATGATCTTGAGGTAAACTAAAGTCAATTGAAGAAGGATCTTTAACGCTTCCGAATTTCATAATGGTACTGCAGTGAACGTATTAGGGGTAAACAAAATAAAGGGTTTCGATGTGGTGTAAAAGCGAAAATATGGGGGAATCATTCACGAATTTGGAACAATCGGAATAAAATAATGTGTTAAATAATTCGTATACTAAACGTCTGCACAAGATGGGGGTGTTCTGGCTTCGACGGGACGCGTAACATCGCAGGTTGCATGTCGAGATTGTCCAATGGATCTCGTAATAATATCCATTATGGAAACTAATGTAATTGACAATAATTACTCATACCGCCTAGCAGCGTAAGCTAGCTAAGCCGTTCCCTTGGCAGTGTGCCTATCCGCGCCAAGCTGAACGCCATATCAGGTAGGATAGCGTATTGTTATTGTCTGGTTTCAATGCGTGAAATTTATCAGACTAGTTTGAAGTCGCTTAGTTATTGGGCTCGGCTTCTTGCGAATGTTAATCAATAACTAAACATGTAGATGCTTGTAGATTTACTGTTTCGGACCGGGGTTCGACTCCCCGCACCTCCACAGTATCACATACAAAAAGCTACTTCGGGCAACCGAGGTAGCTTTTTTTTTGTTGGGTATCTTTTAGGATTTAAAGCTTACCTTCTATTATTAATTTCTTTAGTAACAATTAATACCAGATGTTTAAACGTCAAAAATTAAACTTACTTGAACTAATAATTTTTATTGGTATTTACACACTTCTATTTCCCTCGTTTGGTTGTAAGTACACACCTCAGGAAATCACACATCCAAGGAAAGAGTCATTGCCTAACGATGATTATTTCACGCATCTTTTTGAGGTATCTAGATTGGAAAATCAATCTGAAATAGAAATTGGGTGGGATATTTATAGTGACACGTCGAATTCAAAAAAGCTACCTATAGAAACCTACGATTATCGTAACTCTCAAAATCTATTTTTTACAAAGGATGAGTTATTCCTTTTAAACAGCTATGAATACAGTATTGATAGGATAGATTTTGAAGGGAATTTAATACAGCGAATTGGTAGAGCTGGAAGAGGTCCTGGTGAATTCGAGGAGGTAATTGCATTCACAGTTTCGGAAGATTTTAACCAAATTTTTGTAATAGATCGCCTAGAAATTGAAGTCTATACGTTTAAAGCTGAAAGCAAGAGCTATGAATATGATTTCACCCTTCAAAACATTTTCATGGAAGCCTATGACATATGCCATTTGAATGGGAACTTGTATGTAAGTGGATTTGATATCAATAGAGAATTATACAATGACCTTGTGAAATCTGAATCTTATACTAAAAGGATTCTGGAACTTGATAACGTTAATTTTCAAGGTCCAATTCTTAAGATTGATTTAGATAACAAGTCCGTAGTAATTGATTTCGGGTATCAATATAAATCTGAATATGGGTTTGGTATATATGAAGGAATACTCTCTCAAGTTGAGCTTTCATGTAAGGCAAAAAACCAATCTATTTTAGCAAAGATGATCTATGCTCCAATCATTTTTAGTTATAACCCTGATGGATCCGAAAATTGGGCCATTCGATTAGATGGTTTACGGAATAAAACATCGATTGAGAAATTTAATCCTGTTCAAGGTGTTGGGTGGTCTAAATTAGCAAATAAAGGTTTCTATGATATGAGTACCCCTTTTCGAGAGGTATCCAATTCAGAATATCTTGTTATGCAGTTTGAAGAGGTGAAGAGAGTAAACAAATTATTAGCTCAGCCACTTGAAGAAAGGCCGATGAACTTTAAAACAATGCTTCTTAATACGAACAACGGGAACTTAGATGTTTTAGAATCTTCAAGTACCTACTTTCATGGTTATATGAATGGTGTGACTTTATACTCAAATTATGATTTACCATCCAGACAAAGAGATTTCAGATATATTAAAAATGAAAGACACTGAATGTAAAGTGTTTATTCAGTGCTTATTTATTCGGAAATAATTCCTACCCCGCCACTTTAATTTGGTACTTCGCGATGATCGGAGATTCTTCATCTCTTAGAAAGTAAGCTACATCGTTGTCGTCGATATGCAGCAACCGTCCCATATCAGGGTTCATATCATCAAACTCCATGGTATGTAATAACTTACCTTCTTCTGAATACAGATCGAGGGAAGATTTAAACTTAGTATCTGGTTTTTTGCCATTGGCTCGAAGGCGCATCTCTTCGTTCGGATCGTCCACATTGGTAGGCCACTGAGCTTGTACCAATAGATGCCCAGAGCGTAAAAGTGCTTTTGGTCTAACGCCTCCAAATGTACCCATCATAGAACCTCGTTCACTTTTAAAGAATCCAGGAGGGGTGATGGTATCTAAATCACGCTTTACCACTTTGGTTAAAGTACCTTCACGTGTGTAATAGCTGAGGTTGTACTCTGAAAGATGACCCGATATAAAGGAACCATCTTCTAGTATCAGAATTTCAGCGGAGCCATTCATACCTTCAAGCACCTCTATGTCGCTGGAGGCCTGATTAACTTCAACCGTTGAGTTCAATTGAATGCTGTCAGGATGTAGCTCTGCATACACTAAATTAAGTCCAAGAGCGCCCCATCTAACAGTAGAAAGCACAAGTTCTTTGTCTGAAATAGATGCTGTAAAACTTGGGAAGGTAATATCATCAGTTACATTAAGGCTATTCACAAAGGTGCCATCGAGGTTAAAGCGATCTATTCGACTTCCACTTATATTGCTGACATAAATTTGTCCTTTATGATAAATGGTTGATAGAACAAATTCGAAGTCACCCGGCCCCCGACCTTTTTGCCCTTTCGCAAAACGAAGATTCCCTTCCGAATCAAAAGAAATGAGTTTATTGATTTGGCCATCTACAAAGTAAATGTTTCCCTCACTATCTGTTGTCAGTTCATAGATGCGGGTAGCTATCTCATCTTCATTCAACTCTAAATTGAGCTCACCAACCGGTTCAAACGTTATAGGTGCATTCTCTGAAGTAACATCTATTAAATAAGTTGGGTTTTCGATAATTGGGATATCGGTTGAAGTATCTGAATCCGATCCACAGCTTATAACGAATAGCGCCAGCGTTAGTGTAGTAATTAATTTCATTGGGGGGTGTTCTGGTTTGATTTGATTTGAAAGGAGACGACTCGAAAATAGAATCCGTTTCATAATTTCAAAAAATAATTCAAGCGATCTAGGTTGGGTTGTATCCAAAAAATTAGTAGTGGTTTTTGATAATAGCTAAATAAATAATACACTTCATAGTAAGTTCAATTAATTAAGCTTCTTGGATACTAAAATAATTACACATCATACTGTTTTAGTTTATTTAGGTATTTCGATGCTCATCGTGTTAACCGTATTTAGTTGCACTAAGCGCGAAAAGGATACCGTTCCCAAAGATCTACTTAAGCGACAAGCATCGGTGGTTAATCATTTCACTATTGGACTAGAAGATCAAGGAGAGGAGTACCAATTAGGAAGTCCGATTGGGGTACGAACGGATAGCGATTTGAATATTTACATCGCAGATAAAGCATCTAAGTCCATCAAGGTATTCGATAGTACAGGAACATATATTCGAGAGTTTGGAGGACGTGGAAGAGGTCCGGGCGAGTTTCTGGATATGAATACTTTTGAAATTACCCCAGAAGAAGACTTCTTTGTTTTAGATAGAGGGAGATGGAGATATACTTTTGTAGATAATCAGGGTGAACAAATTAGTAGCGAGTCTTTTTCATTTGAGCCAATGGGTAATTTTTTCCCTCATGATGTAGACTTTTATGAGGATAAAACCATTGGGTTGAATGTGAGTGCCACCAATGAAGTGGAGTTATTTCCCATTTTTGAAAGGCCATTATTTCATATTTATGACAGGAATTTATCAAAGAAGGATACCTCTTTTTTTAAGTTTAAAGAGCTTCAAGAGATAGAGATTAACAGGTTTACTTTCGTCATGTTTATTGGAAGGCAGGGGAGTTTTGTAGTCAATAAAGCGAAAGATCGGTTTTACTATTCTCCCTATCTGTATCATCGAAACTTATATGTATTTAAAAAGGATAGGGAGCAATGGAAGTTAGATGGAGTTAGAAAACTGACAGATTTTGGTCTTAAAAGTTTTACCAAAACCACCGTTCAAGAAAATAAAGATCTAAGAAGTAAGAATGTCTCAGGTCTTGTAGTTATGAGATTTGGTTTTCCCGAACCGCATATAGGCCGAGTAAATACCTTCGATATGGGTTTGTATGAGTTATCGGATGGACGTCTCATTTCGTTTGTGGGGAAATGGAGAGATGATTTATCAAAGGAAAGAGATCATGAGTTTGTAATAGATATCTATGCCCAAACTTATGATACAGAATCAAAGGAAGTGAGATTTTTAGGACTGGTACAATCGGTAGAAGCAGATATGAATCATTTTAAACCACTCATCAATTGGAAAGATAATGAAGATAATTTTTACCTGTTGGATAACACCAGAATTAGTATTCCATCGGTAACCAAGTTTAGTATTGAGGGATTGTAAGTGAATAGATTAACGATTAGTGGGTTATTTGCAGTACTTATCGTTCTAAGTTGTTCAAAGAAAGATAAAAGTTCTGTTCCGGTAGATTTATTCAACCAAAAAGCGCCCGTGGTTAATCATTTCACTATTGGACTAGAAGACCAAGGAGAGGAATATCAATTAGGAAGTCCGATTGGGGTAAGAACGGACAGTGAGTTGAACATCTACATTGCAGATCGATCTTGGATGACCATTAAGGTATACGATAGCACCGGTGTATTTATTCGAGAGTTTGGAGGTAGAGGAAGAGGTCCTGGAGAATTTGGTGAGATAAACACCTTTGAGATAACCCCAGAAGAAGATTTCTTTATTTTAGACCGAGGACGAAGAAGTTATACGTATGTAACTAAGCAAGGTGAGCTAGTACATAGGCAACAGTACAAATTTAATGAAATGGGTATGTATCTACCTGACGATGTAGATTTTTATGATGATAAGCTCATCGGCCTATATAGAACCTCAACGAATAATATTGAAGGGAATCCCCTTTTTAACAGAAAATACTTCCATCTTTCTGATCGAAACATTACAAAAAAGGATACTTCCTTTTTTACATTTCCAGATTTAAATGATTTAGAGCAAACAAGGCTTAATTGGATAGTATTTACCAGGTTTGCGGGTTCTTTTACTCTTAATTCTTCTAGAGACAGATTTTATTATTCCCCCATAATCTATAACCGGAACCTTTATGTATTCAAGCGAGCAGGGAATGCTTGGGAGGTAAAGGAGGTCATTAAACTGACTGATTTTGGTATCGAGAGTATAGTGGAAAACACTAAACAACAACATGATTTATATATTGAAAGAAAAGTCCCTGGTCTTACTACTACTATGTTTGGAGGCTTTCCCGAAGCTCATCGAGGGAGAGTAAATACCTTCGATATGGGTTTGTATGAGTTATCGGATGGACGTCTCATTTCCTTTGTGGGGAAATGGAGGGATGATTTAGAAAAAGAAGGTCCCCATGAAGAGGTGATTGATATCTATGCACAGACCTTAAATCTAGAGACTAGGGAAGTTACCTTTTTAGGTTTGGTGCAATCAGTAGAAGAAGACTACTTACCAAATAAACCGCTTATTAACTGGGTAGATGCAGAGGATAACTTCTATCTCTTGAATAAAACGAGCATTGGCATTCCATCAGTAACCAAGTTTAGTATTGAGGGATTGTAAGTGAAAAGATTAACGATTAGTTGGGTATTTGCAGTACTAATAGTTCTTAGTTGCTCAAAAAGTGAAGAGATTCAGGTTCCAGTAGATTTGTTCAACCAAAAAGCTCCAGTGGTTAATCATTTCACTATTGGACTAGAAGATCAAGGAGAGGAGTACCAGTTAGGAAGACCCATTGGGGTACGAACAGATAGTGAGTTGAATATCTACATAGCAGATCGTGCATCCATGACCATCAAGGTGTTTGATAGTACAGGAGTATATATTCGAGAATTTGGGGGTAGAGGAAGAGGTCCGGGAGAATTTGGAGATATAAACACTTTTGAGATAACCCCTGAAGAAGACTTCTTTGTTTTAGACCGTGGTCGTATGAGTTATACGTATGTAACTAAGCAAGGTGAGCTTGTACACAGGCAACGGTATAAATTCAATGATATGGGCATGTATTTGCCTGACGATGTAGATTTTTATGACGACAAGCTCATCGGCTTATACAGAACTTCAACAAATAACATTGAAGGGAACCCATTATTTAATAGAAAATACTTCCATCTATCTGATCGAAACATTACAAAAAAGGATACCTCTTTTTTTACATTTCCAGACTTACAAGATATTGAACAAAATAGATTTAATTGGATCGTTTTTACTGGATTAGCAGGTTCTTTTACCCTTAATTCTTCTAAAGACAGATTTTACTATTCCCCCATTATCTATAACCGAAACCTTTATGTATTCAAGCGAGCAGGGGAAGCCTGGGAGGTGGAAGAAATTATTAAACTGACAGATTTTGGGATTGAGAGTACTGTCTTAAACACCAAAGAAGAAAATGATCTGTACCTTGAAAACGGAGTGCCAGGATTAAAGTCAATAATGTTTGGAGGCTTTCCCGAAGCTCATCGAGGAAGAGTAAATACCTTTGATATGGGATTGTATCAGTTATCGGATGGACGGCTCATTACGTTTGTGGGGAAATGGAGGGATGATTTAGAAAAAGAAGGTCCCCATGAAGAAATAATCGATATTTATGCGCAGACCTTAAATCTAGAGACTAGGGAAGTTACCTTTTTAGGTTTGGTGCAATCAGTAGAAGAAGACTACTTACCAAATAAACCCCTTATTAACTGGGTAGATGCAGAGGATAACTTCTATCTGTTGAATAAAACGAGCATTGGCATCCCATCGGTAACCAAGTTTAGTATTGAGGGGTTGTAAAGAGCTTTCAAAATTTAAATTGAGACAAATCAGGGATTCGAGTCGTCTAAGCCAAAACTATTCGTAGTATTGGCTTTTTCTTTTTGGAAATAAAACAATACTATTCAAGCTAAGTATTAATAATTATTCCATTTGCTTCTTAGAAAACCAATAGCTTCTATCATTTTAGTGTTGGCCGTCCTCATTTTTGGAGGTATTACTTTATCGCGGCTATCTATCGAATTATTACCAGATGTGAGTGCACCTACACTACTGGTAACCACCGAGTATAAAGGGGCCCCAGCCGCCGATGTAGAATACCGTGTGAACGAACCTTTGGAAGGGGTACTGAGTTCGGTTCGAGGAGTACGAAGTACTAAAGGGATTGCACGCCAAGGCCAAAGTTTAATCTTCCTTCAATTTGATTGGGGCACAGATATGGATTTAGCCTTTCTTGATGTACGAGAGAAGCTCGATCAAGCAAGGCAACGGCTGCCACAAAATGCAGAACGTCCACAGTTGGTGTACTCATCCGCTTCCGATGAGCCCATCGCTACCATCGCGCTTACCTTAAATAAGGTACAGGAACCCACTTTCGATGACCGCTTAGCGATCAAAAGATGGGCCGAGCAAGTATTTACGCGTCGGCTAGAGCAACAAGATGGTATTGCTCAAGCGCTCTTAGTAGGTGAAGTAGAGCCCGAAGTTCAAATCAGCTACAAACCAAAGTTATTAGATCGATACGGAATCACTTTATCTGAAGTGAATAGGGTAATCACGGATGCCAATCTCTTTTCCTCCAGTGGTATTCTTCGGGATGGCTACTATAGCTACTCTCTGAAGATTCAGAGTCGCATTAACACCATCAAAGACATTGAAGAGCTGCCAGTACGTTCTTTAGCCAGTGGTCGTGTTCTATTACTTCGTGAACTTGCCGACGTTCGTATCGTTGAATCAGACCCAACTAGTTTTGCCCTCTTAGATAATAAAGTAGTACTGAATGTATTGGTAAAGAAAGATTATGGGGCGAACACGGTTACGGTTTTTGAAACGCTCACTGAAACGATCAATCAGGTTCGTGAACAGAACCCTGAAGTTAGTATAGAGGTTATCCGTGAAGATGCTTCATACATAGAAAATTCCATCTCCAATTTATTACAAACACTCATTATTGGTGGCGTTTTGGCATTCATCGTTCTGTTCCTCTTTTTGGACGATGTTCGGAGCCCGTTCACTATTGGGATATCCATTCCGGTAAGTATTTTTCTCACCTTTGTAGTGATGTATTTATTCGATATTCAATTGAATATCATTTCCTTGAGTGGGCTTACATTGGGCATTGGTTTATTACTGGATAACGCCATTGTGGTGTTGGAGAACATCAGTCGATATCGCAAAAAAGGATTAGATAAATTTGAAGCGGCAGCTGTAGGTACCAAAGAAATTGCACTTGCAGTAACGGCTTCTACCTGTACCACCATATCGGTATTTTTGCCCCTTATCTTTTTAGGTGGCTTTGAAGGGGCTTTCTTTAGAGATCTAGCCGCTACCTTATCCATTAGTTTGCTTTCTTCTTTACTAGTTGCTTTGGTAATACTACCCGTATTCGTGGCTCAATTTAGTGGTAAGGGCAGTTCATCTTTACTTTCGAAAATATCAGCTGGGCTTGATGTGATCATTGATCGCTATGAACGTAGTCTCTTAGTAAGCATGCGGCGACCTTTAATCCCAATTATACTTACGGTCTTGCTAGCATCGGGAGCTACCCTATTGTTTCTGAATGTTGAAAAAGCTTCGCTGCCAGAAAGTAAACCAGAACGGGTAGATTATTTGGTTACTATGCCCGGGAATACGGCCATTCAGTCGGCGAAAGAATCCGCTATGCTCATCACAAATTTCATCAAAGCGGAAATAGAATCGAATAACATCTTAGCCATTGGTGGCTATACCGATAATAGCAGTCTTAATTCTATTCAAGACGAGGGCTTAAACAAATTTAAAGTAACCGTGCCGGTATCGGGGTGGCAAGAGGCGGATCGGGTGCATCAAGTGTTGAAAGCACTTCAGCGTACTTATTTGGAATGGAGTTTTACGGAGCAAGCCGATTCTCGAATCACAAGTACCTCTGGGGCAGTTGAGGCTCCCGTTCAATTTAGTATCATTGGCACCGATCGAAATTTTAGTAAGCGTGTAGGGCAACGGTTACAAGAGGAAATGAGGAAATCTTTTGAGGGACTTCAATTCACAGAAAAATACCCCCAAACTATTCGGGCTTATCAAGTGCGGCTGAAACCCAATCAATTGCTGTTGTTTGATCTATCGGAACAAGAAATTGTTCGTTACTTGGAATCTTTAACCCGTGGAATTTGGGTAACAGATTGGAATCGTCAAGATGAGCAAGTAGCCATACGTTTAGTGGGCGATGCCGAGGTCGGGTCTAATCCTGCGGATATGAAGCTAAATATCAAAGATAAAGTGATTCCACTTTCTACCGTTGCCGACATCTTTGTGGTAGAGGAATCGGAACAGCTCGAACGCTCTAATCAATCAGCTATTCTTACTTATAACACCAGTTTCAGCTTTGTGGATTGGTGGTGGCGTTCCGATGAAATAAAAGAGGAAGTGAATTCTTTTATGCAGCGCTCTGGCTATGAAGTAAAAATTGATGGATCGGCACCTAAACTCGTTCAACTTCTCCTAGAATTAGCGATGCTATTGGGTATCAGTGTGTTGCTCATTTATCTGATACTAGCCATACAGTACGAAAACTTGAAGTACCCCTTCATCATTATACTAGCTATACCTTTTGCATGGATAGGTTCCATTTTCGCCTTATGGTTGGGAGGCGTTAGTTTAAATGCGCTGTCGTTTATGGGTATTCTAATTCTGACCGGTATTGCCGTAAACGATTCCATTCTTAAAGTCGATTTTATGCGCCGTTATTATGAAGAAACGGGCAACTTAGATGAGGCGATTCGCGAAGCGGGTAAAAATAGATTTCGCCCTGTGGTAATGACCAGTTTAACCACCATCTTAGGCTTGATACCGATGTTAATTCCATTTGGAGATGGCTATGTATTGCGGAAGTCGTTAGCCATAGCACTCATGGGAGGAATGGTTACCAGTACACTCCTTACACTGTATTTAATACCTATGGTATTCAAATGGGTAGAAGGTCGGAAACAAAGAAAATCGGAGTTAAAATCTCCAATCAATAACTAAAGCATTGTTGTTATGTGCACTACGAAATTCAATATCAAAAAGTACCCCATGCTAAAAACAATGATGGTACTGATGCTTGCCTCAACAATGGCATGTATATCTGATACCTCGGATGAAAAGAAAGAAGCTTCAGAGGATATAGAAATTAAACCAGAGGTGGTATTTAGCATTGTTGATAGCGAACCGCTTCAATTTTTTATTGAAAGTAGAGGGGTGGTGGAACCCATTCAAAAAACGGTGATTAGTCCACGAACCTCGGGCTATGTAGAAGAACATCAACTTATTCCCGGGCAAAGAGTTAATAAAGGGCAGGTAATCCTTCAATTAGACCAAGAGGAAGCTAAATTAGCGGTGAAGGAAGCATATAATAATTACCTGAAGTTTAAGAGCGAGTATGAAGTAACGGCTCGGAGTCAGCGTTCTTTTGAGGGTGAAGTAAATGAAGAGCTCACCAAGATAAATACAGGATTTGCCAATGCCGAAGTGAGTTATGAGAAAGCGAAACTGAATTTAAAGTACACCACCATCACGGCACCTTTTGACGGGACCATTTCTATACAAGAAGTAATTTCGAACGGGGCATTTCTTGGTGCGGGCAAAGAACTTGGAACGCTTACCAATACCAAAAAGGTGCGCATTCGTTTTGATGTATTAGAGTCAGAAATAGCGCAGCTGGAAACAGGAATGAAGGTAGATTTAACGGCTCCTTCAGGCGCAGAGTATCAAGGTTCTATCGTTGGGATATCTCCTGAAATTGACATAGAGTCGAAAACCGGGCAAGCGATCGTTGAAGTAAATAATGCTGATGGTGCCCTTAAAACAGGGATGACCATGGAGGGACGTATGTACGTGAGAAGCGTGGAAGGTAAAGTTCGTATTCCTAGATCAAGTTTATTAGAACGAGATGGGAGAACCCTCATCTTCAGGCTAAAAGGGGATGAAGCCGAATGGGTGTATGTAGAACCTGTGGCTATGAATACGGAGTATGTAATCATCAATCATGAAGACATCGAAGCAGGCGACACCCTAGCCATTGATAAGCATTTTAGTATTTCGCATCAGCAGAAGATTGTGCCATTGATGTATAATTAAACTCCTGCATGAAGGAACTCCTACAAAGAAAATATCTCGTTTCCTTCTTTTACCTCATGGTGTGTATTGTGGGGCTTTCGGCGTGGTATGCCATCCCCGTAGAGAACGCTCCTGAACTAAATTTACCCTCCATAACGGTTAATTATAACTGGGGGAATATGGCTCCTGAAATAGTGGAGCAAGAAATTACTCGCAAAGTAGAAGGAGCCGTTAATAACCTTCGAGATGTGAAAGAGGTTCGATCAAGAACTCAATCTGGTCGATCTTCAGTTACGGTTACTTTTAGTAATGGAGCCCCGGTCGAGTTTAGGTCATTGGAGCTCAGGGAATACCTCACAGCCATTGAGCAAAATTTACCCGTGAGTGTATCGCAAGGTACGATATCACGGCAGATACCTGAAGAACTCGAAGACCAACAAGCATTCATCGATTACACCCTAAGTGGTGACTTCCCATCACGGAAGCTTTTGGAATATGCTCGCCAAAGTATCCGCGCCAAACTTTTGGGTATAGATGGGCTTTCTGATATAGAACTTACTGGGGTGGATGATCCAGCTCTAGTGATTGAATATGATCGGAAAAAGCTCGAAAAATATGGACTGTCGGCACTTTCAATAAGTTCACAAGTTCGAGAGCGTATGAGGTGGCGTACTTCTGGGTATATGGATAATGGCAAGCTGAGATATAGTCTTGTATTACCCCCTGATTTCTTGAATACCACTCAAGTGGAGCAGATGAAAATTGCATTACCTCATTCGATGCGATCTTTGAAATTGTCGGAGATTGCTACGGTGAAAGTGCAGGATTATGAATCTAAATCCATTCGTCGAATAAATGGGAGTCCTGCCTTATTAATATCCTTTAAAAAGGAATCGGGCGCCGATGCCATGAGCCTAGCAAAAATAGTACTGGCTAGGATGAGTGAGATTGAAGAGAACCTGCCCGAAGGCATGGAGTTTCGATTGCAGAAGGATACCACAGAAGACTTAAGAGCGCAGTTCGATGAACTAGCCAATCAAGCTATTTTTAGTGGATTTCTAGTGTTTTTAGTGGTGTTACTGTTTATTCGAAAGCTCCGCGCTCCCGTGGTGATTGTAGGTAGCGTGATCTTTTCTGTGCTCATGAGTATCACCATATTATTCCTATTCGAGTACACCTTAAATGTGATCACCTTGGCAGGCCTTACCATCGCCTTAGGGATGCTTATTGATAATGCGGTGGTGGTATTCGAGCAAATCAATCCAGGCTTACCCAAGCTCCGTTCGGATCGCATTAATCATATTCGCGATCATATCTCCAAAGCCGTAGTGCCCGTGTTAGGAAGTACTTTCACAACGGTGGGTATATTCATTCCACTGCTCTTCGCTATGGATGAAATACGAATATTCTTGGTGCCACTAGCCGTCGCATTAACCATTACTTTGTTAAGCTCAGTAGTGATTGCTTTCACATGGATTCCCTACTCGTTAATTTGGTTAACTCCCATCAGCCAAAAACAACAAATACAAAAGAAAGGCAGTCGTTTTGATGCCTATAAACGAGTAGTCCTAAAGACTATACTACTTCGAAATAAACTACGATGGGTGTTTGCTGTAGCACTTATTTTGGTGTTGGGAATTCCATTTTTCGCCATTGAAACGCCCGAAGATTGGGAAGACACAAAGTGGCCTAAATTTACCCAAGTGTATTTTGATAACCGCTCCGAGATAGATCCATGGATTGGGGGCTTAAGTTATAAGTTCGTAAACGAGACCTATTTTGGTAGCCCTTGGCGTAGACGAACCGGGGAATTGGTTACCGTTCGTATAAGTAGTCCACAGGGTACACCTCTTTCTGAAATAGATAAGATTGTAAAGAACTTCGAAGCTATAGCTGAGCCTTACTCGCATATATTCAATTATTACGAGGCCAACTTATCGGAATATAGTGGCGCGAGTATGGTGTTTGATATCAAAGAGGAATATTTAACCACCAGTGAACCCTATGAGTTTTTTGGGCAAACTTTGTACTTAGGGGCCCGAACAGGAAATGTGACCACGAGTGTGTATGGCTTTAATGATGGGAATACCTTTGGGATGGGAGGGGGTTCGTCGAATCATCGTATCTCCATAACCGGTTTTTCCTATGAAGAACTGTACGATTTGGCCAAAGACATTCAACGCAGGCTGGAGAAGAATCGAAGAGTCAGAAATGTAGATGTTAATAAAAGTGGATGGTGGAGCCGAGATGATTACTACATTTACCGATTAGATTTAGACGAGCATAAACTAGCGGCGGCGAACCTTAATAAAAGAGAAATTCTAAATGCACTGATAACGGATATCAATCCAGAGAATAGTTTAGGGAAGGTAGAGTTTGAAGGGCAGGAGATGTATTTGATTTCAAGGGGAAATGATGGGCGCATGTATGAAGAAGATGTGATGGAGCCTATGAGAGTTACACGCAACGGTAACTTTGATCTGGAGAGTTATGGTAGCATTGTGAAGGAAAAAGCTCTAACCGACATCCGTCGTGAAAACCAATCCTACCAAAGAACCATTGGTTTTGATTTTCTGGGCAATTACAGGATGGCGAATAAATACATTGAAGAAACTTTAGAGCAAGTCCCAGTGCCTGTTGGTGCGAAAATCGAATACGGAAGTGGGTTTTTTAGCTTTGGTAATGCAGAGCGTAATCAAAATTTATGGATGGTGGCATTGTTGAGTTTGCTGAGTGTATGGATGATCGTATCGGCGCTTTTGGAAAGCTGGACGGGTCCTATGTTTGTTATACTTACCATACCCTTTAGTGCCATTGGTATCATGTTGGGAAGCTTGAGTAATGATTTAAGTTTTGATAAGGGCGCGATTTCTGGGGCGCTATTGTGTATTGGGGTAGTGGTGAATAACGCCATACTTTTTATTCACCAAGCACATATTGAACGGGATAAAGGTATTCGTGGACTTCGTTGCTGGTATCGCGTATTCCGCCAGAAAATGAGGCCTGTGCTTATTACTACCACCACTACGGTAGTTGGGTTGATGCCGATGGTTCTGTACGGTACCGACGATTTCTGGCAAAGTTTAGCCGTGGTGGTTATTTGGGGACTGTTGTTCAGTACGGCACTGTTATTTGTGTTTTCTGGATTGTGGGACCGAAAGGTGGTTCGATTCAAGAAGGTGGCATAAAAAAAGGCTTCCCCCAGAAGGAAGAAGCCGATTGCTAACAATTTGTAATAGCTTAGTGGCGATTATACCAACTTAAGACCTATTCGTCCTCGCTCTAAATCAAGGGTAATAATCTCCACTTTGATGATATCGCCTACGCCAATTACATCATGAGGGTCTTCGATTTTACGGTTCGAAGTACTCATGTTAGAAATATGAAGTAAGCCATCTTGTTTCACGCCAATATCCACAAAAGCGCCGAAGTCGACTACATTACGAACAGTGCCTTCAAGCGATTGCCCTTCTTTTAGATCTTCCATTTTTACTACATCTTGACGCAGTATAGGTGCTTGAAGGGATTCACGAGGGTCACGCCCAGGCTTTTGAAGGTTCTCAATAATGAGTTCTAAAGTAGGTTCACCTACGCCAATCTGCTGTGCTACTTCACTAGTGTTGATGTTCGAGAATGCAGATGCGATTTTATCTTTTTGGTTAGCTAAATCTTCTACATCAATGCCGAATAGATTGCACAGTTTTTCAGTGGCTTCATAACTCTCAGGGTGAATAGCGGTGTTATCTAGTGGATTTGGGGATTCTGGAATACGCATGAATCCTGCAGCTTGCTGGAATCTGAATTCACCTACACCCTCAATTTCTTTGATCTGCTCACGATTCGTGAATATCCCTGTACTTTCACGGCGCTTTACAATGCTTTCCGCTACTCGTTTACTCAAACCAGAGATGTGAGTGAGAAGGGGAGCGCTAGCGGTATTCAAGTTTACACCCACTTCGTTTACACAGCTTTCTACAACATCATCAAGCTTTGAAGCTAATTGTACTTGGTTTACATCATGTTGATAGAGTCCAACCCCAATCGACTTAGGATCTATTTTCACGAGTTCCGCAAGAGGATCTTGCACACGTCGAGCAATGGAGATGTTACCACGTTGAGCGGCATCCAGTTCTGGGAACTCATCTCTCGCTACTTTTGATGCCGAATAAACCGATGCACCCGCTTCATTTACGATGATGTACTTTACATCTGCGCCACTTTTCTGAATGAAATCAGCCACAAACTGTTCAGCTTCACGGCTTGCCGTACCATTACCAATGGCGATAAGCTCTACCTTATGACGCTGAATCATAGCTCCCATAATCGCTTCTGCTTCGGCTACTTTCTTCTGAGGCGGAGTTGGGTAAATGGTTGTGCCTTCAAGGTATTTTCCTGTTCCATCTACAACGGCAATTTTGCAACCTGTACGGTAAGCAGGGTCTAAACCTAATACCACTTTCTTAGCCAATGGAGGTTGCATCAACAAGTTAGACAGGTTGGTAGCAAAAGTTTCGATGGCATGCTCATCAGCACGGTCGGTGAGGGCATTGCGTAATTCACGTTCAAGCGACGGGAATAATAGTCGTTTGAAAGCTTCTTCAACAGCATCCTGCAGCTTTTCAGTAAAGATGCTCATGTCGTTGGTAATCACTAAGTCATCAATGGTTTCTAGCGTTCGTTCTTCCCAAACTTCAGTATGAAAAAATAATACATTCTCGCGCTCGCCACGGTTAATGGCTAAAATCTGATAGGGTTTCAGCTTACTCGCTTTGTAAGAAAACTCATAGTAGTCTTCGAAGTTGGTGCGCTCTTTAACCGTTGGGTTCTTCTTAGTTTTGATATTCGCATGATTTAAGAATATATCTCTGAGCTTCTCACGCACTTCTAAACTCTCGTTAATCCATTCCGCAACAATATCCGTTGCTCCGGCCCAAGCTTCGTCAATAGTGGTTACTTCAAGCTCTTCGTTGAGGTACTCCTTTGCATATTCATCCGCATCTCCTGAAGTGATTTCTTGCTTCCAAATCAATTCAGCTAATGGCTCTAACCCTTTTTCTTTGGCTTTGTCGCCACGCGTTTTGCGCTTCTGCTTGTAAGGTAGATAGATGTCTTCCAATACCGTTAAGTCGGAGCAGGCCTTAATCTGTTCTTCGAGTTCAGGAGTAAGTTTCTCTTGATCTTTGATCGACTTAAGGATGGTTTCTTTGCGAGCAGCTAACGTTTTCTGAAACTCAAGGGCATCACGAACATCACGTAATTGTTCTTCATCCAGTCCACCAGTTGCTTCTTTTCGGTATCGAGCAAGGAATGGAATCGTAGCGCCTTCTTCTAAAAAACCAGCTACTGTACCAACTTGTTTTACTGAGATTTTAAGATCCTCAGAAATTCGCTCTAAAATGTGGGTATTGGTCATCTATAATGATATTTTTGCATTCAATCTTAATGGGCCAATAATACAGACTCCTCAAACAGATAAACAAACTAAATGGATATAAATTCGCTGAAAGAAGCTGCTATTGAAATTGCTAGGATAGGAGGGGCGCATACCCTGAACTATTTTAAGAAGGATTTTAAAGTAATTAGCAAAGCCGACGATTCGCCAGTAACCATTGCCGATAGAGAAACTGAACAGTTGATGAGGCAAGAAATCTTAAAACGATTTCCAGACCATGGTATTATAGGTGAAGAGTTTGAAGCAGTGAAAAGTGAGAGTCGCGTTCAATGGGTGTTAGATCCTATTGACGGTACGAAGTCGTTTATCTACGGAGTTCCATTCTATACTACCTTGATCGGTATTATGATTGATAACGAACCTCAAGTGGGTATCATCTATGCCCCAGCTCTGGATGAGTTATGTGCTGCGGCTATTGGTTATGGTGCTACCTTTAATGGGAAGCATTGCAAAGTAAACGATACTTCAACACTGGATGAATCGTTGCTATTGGTAACTGAAATAAACCGATTTAACGCAATGGGTATGCAACCAATGTTTCAGGAACTTATGGATGAAACTCGCATTCACCGTACATGGGGCGATGCCTATGGACACATGATGGTGGCTATTGGTCGCGCTGAAATTATGATTGACCCGGAACTAAACCTATGGGACGCTGCCGCTCTGTTACCTGTTGTGAAAGAATCAGGTGGTGTATTTGCTGATTTAAATGGCAAAGAAACCATTCATAGTGGCAACGGTTATTCAACGAACAAATCACTATATCCTAAAGTACAAGAAATTATCGACGCTCATTTATCATGACTAGTAATTCAATCGTAAAACTATTTTCTCTTTTCATACTTACCCTCACTTTAGTTCAGGATTGCGATGTGCTATCGGATTTTGATTATGAGGTTCAACCAAATCTTCCCTACAGTTTTAATCACCTCGATTTAGATCTCACCCTTTCACCGGATGACCAAACGGTAAAAGGCGTGGCTACTTATACCTTGAACGCTAAAGTGCCGAATCAAACAGAACTGATTCTATATGCCTCAGAAGTGGAGATCGATGGGGTGACATTTGACGGTGCAGAAGTAGAGCATAGGGTATCGGGTGATTCCCTGATTATTACAACAGCGGAAGCTATCACCACAACATCGGAACAGGCACTAGCGGTTACATTTCAATCCCGCCCAGCGTATGGCACTCATCTCGATCGCCATCAAACGTTTTGGTCGAATATGAATCCTAAAGCGCTACGTTCATGGTTGCCGGTTTATGATCACCCTCGTGTAGAGTTAACTGTTGATGCGGCCTTTACTATTCCTGCAGATCAAGACGTGATTTTTAATGGCCAGATGACCAACGAAGATGTAGTGTCAACCGATCAAAAAGAAGTGCGTTGGCAAGTTGATACTGCGATTCCCGTTACAGGATTAGGTTTTGCTGTGGGATCATTCAGTACTACAGAAGCACAATCGGGCGTACATAAAGTTCGAGTTTATAAGCAGGCTCAAGTTGATGCCGATGTAGATGCGCTACTAGCTCAAGCTATTAGTGAGAAGAAAGCCGTTGAGAGTGCATTGACATTTGAGTACCCGTGGGAAGCTTTAAATATTGTGGTATTGGAAGACACTTATTGGGATGAAGTAACCGAGGGAGCCGGATTAGTATTTGTATCGGCACTACGAGGTAATATGGAAGCCCAGCTACAGCGTGGAATTGCAGGACAGTGGTTTGGGCAGTATCACCGAATGGAACTATTCCAAGATCGAATTGAAGGGATGGAGTTGGTTAAAGTAGCTTTGAATAGAGCCATGAACCAGGATGCGGTAGGGCTTACCAACCCTGATAGTGTTACTTCACTACTCGCTTATGAATTATATAATTATGACTACGAAAGTATTGATGAGTATTACCGTGAAGTTATTGAGCAGTCGTTATCTACTCTAATTAGTACAGAAAAAGGAGTAGTTACTTTTGATACCTACGCATCCTACTGGTACGATAAAACGGGTTTGAACTGGCAGGGTTTAGGTTTAGGAGATCAAGCACCGGATCAGTTAGATAGTTTGACAGCAGAAGCCGATGAGTTAGCGGATTATGGAATCAGTTTAGAAATGGATGAAGTAAACGGGAAAGCGATCGTGTACTTCGAACATATTGATAGCAATGCCGAAACATTGCATGCTGTAAATATGAACATCTATACTTTCGACGATACTACTTCCAAAGAAATCACTTTTACAGGTGAATTGGATACGGTTGTGGTAGATGTCCCACTCAGTTTAGAATACATCACCTTTGATACACAAGGTACAGATCTTGATAAGGTTGAATTTGGTCGATTCCCAGTGATGATGCTTTTAAGTCAGCTTAGAAGTAATGAAGTAGCAGACCGACGTTTAGCGGCTAGTTTACTAAGCTACCATACTGAAAACCCTGACCTTCAACTAGCGATTCAAGATGCGTTAGATCGTGAGGAAAACGAGGAAGTAATAGCAGCTTTACTTGAAACTTTAGGCGAATTCACCGCAGGCGCAACAGGTACCGAGCAACAGTTCGTGAATGAATTGAATAATGAGTCTGAAGCCATTCAACTAGCTTCAATTAAGGCATTAGCCAACTATGTAGATGATGAAAGTGTTCCATATTCCTTACAGTCTAAAGTAGTAAGAGCACAAAATGAGACCGTTTTTGAAGCAGCTAAAAAGAGTCTACTTGCCGTGGCCGATTTAGACCTGAAACTGAGTACGGTTTCTCAGTTAATTCGAACGGATACAACAGGAGCAAGAAGTATAGCCATGCTAGAAGTTGTTCTTGCCCAAGATACCACTGGTCAAGCCATAGAATTAACAGAGCAGCTGATGGGCAATGAATTCATATCAACGGTACGCTTACAAGCATTAGATCTTCTTCTTGAGTTTCAAACGGATGCAAGCTACTGGGCTGAAATGTTAGTTGAGCTATCAAATGATAGAGACCCAAGAATCCGATATCGAGCTCTTAATGCTACGCGATATTTATCGGAAGGGGATAAGGCACCTGTGTTGGAAGCATTACGGATGCGAGAATCCGATCCGAGGGTGAGAGCGGGAATAAACTCCTCTTTAGAGTATTAACATCAAAGCCTTCTGTTTCAGAAGGCTTTTTTTGTATCCATAAATGCCATGCGCAACATTCAATCGTTGAATTCGTGAACCTTACGTTTTTGAATTTAAATTGAATATCCATGAAGAAGTTTTCGCTACTAGCTATTCTAAGCCTTTGGCTTGTTTCCCTTTCCGCCCAATCGCCTACCTTTAACAAAGCAAAATTAGATCAATATTTAGACGTGCTTGAAAAGCATAATAAATTCAGCGGGGCCGTTGTTTTAAGGCATGCTGACGAGGTGGTTTATGAGCGTTACGTTGGGAAAAGATCTTTAAAAAAAGAGTATGCTGAAATCAACGCCGATACCAAATTCCGTGTAGGTTCGATTACTAAAACCCTTACTGCCGCTATCATATTTCAGCTCATAGAAGAAGGGAAGCTATCCCTAGATTCAACCATAGACACCTACCTCCCAAATGTGGTAAATGCGGATAAAATCACCATTCAACAACTGCTGTCGCACAGTAGTGGTATTCATAATCTTACCGCCGATGATAGTTTTCGCAAGATTATGGAGAATCCTCATACACGTGAAGAATTGGAAGGGTTAATCAATGAGATGGGGGCCGATTTCGAACCTGGAGCAAGGCAATCATATTCAAATAGCGGTTATATCGCGTTAGGTTTAATACTGGAAGAAGTGACAGGCAAGGATTACTCAGAACTGATTGAAGAGAGAATCATTGAACCCTTGGGCTTGATGAATACCGAGTATGGAGATAAGATTGAGCCTGAAAAAAATGAGGCCGTCCCACTAGTGATTAAAAAGGATAAATGGACCAAGTTCGAAGCTGAAACGAATATGTCTATTCCTTTTGCTGCAGGTGCTTTAGTGAGTACAGCTAGAGATCTCACTAAGTTTTATTCAGCTTTACTGAATGGTGAAATCGTTTCATCGGAATCGGTTGAAAAAATGAAATTATCCATAGGTGGGCCTTATGCACATGGATTATTTCAGTTTCCATTTTATGATAGAATCGCTTTTGGGCACAATGGTGGCATAGATAGCTTCAGTGCTTCAGCAGCTTATTTTGAAGAGGATGATTTGGCACTGTCTTATACTTCCAATGGAGTGAATACCAATCCTAATAATATTCTGATTGGGGTTCTGAGTATTTACTTCGGTAAAGATTTTGAGATTCCCGAGTACGATATCAAGCCTATTAAGCTTAGTAAAGATGTGCTTGCTAAGTATGCTGGAATCTACTCAAGTGCACAATTACCCTTTGATTTAACCATGACTGTGGAAGATGGAAAATTAATGGGGGTGGCAACGGGGCAATCTAAAATTGAGCTGAGTCCGCTTAGCGAAGTAAAATTTGTATATGTACCCGCAGAGCTAGTCATTGAATTCAATACCATAGATGATCAAGTAGATTATACCACCTTCATACTGAAGCAAGGTGGCGGAGAGTTCACCTTTAAAAGAAAGTAACAAGATAGAGCATTAACCAAACCAAATAGTCATGAAGAAAAAAGCCATACTGGGTACACTAACACTGGTACTCGTAGTACTTACACTAAATTTCGTGAAGATTCATCACGAAGAAACTATGATCAAAGAAACCTTATTAGAAGGTTATGTTCATGGGGCATTTAATGAGCTGAATCCTGAAGCAATGCAATCTACTTTCCATGAAGATTTTGCCATCTTCTCTCCTGGAAAAGAGGGGGCTATTAGCCGATACCCTATCAATATTTGGGTGGAAAACACCAAGAAGCAAAAGAGTAATCCAAACTTTGATGCCTCTAAAAACAAGTGGGACCATAAATTTAAGGCGGTAAAAGTAGCAGGCCATGCAGCAATGGTAGAACTAGAGTTGCATAAAGATGGGAATCACGTTTTTACGGATTACTTATCGCTACTCAAATTCGAGGATGAATGGAAAGTGGTAGCTAAGGTGTATCATCGCCACCAGTAAATTCTAATCTTTCTAAGGGAACTAATATGAAACGAGTTCCCTTTTGTGTTCTCTTGCCTAAAGCAAGTATCCCAATAACTGATTGATAATAGCGTATTTCACGCGTAACTGAACTGGGAAATTTTACAAGGGAACTATATGACAATACGGGAAGTCACCCATCTTAGAATGATGCAACAAAGGGTAGTAGGTAGTGATATATCGAATCCCAAATTAATGTTAGAATGGATGGGAGCGCTACAAGCACAAGACTTCTCCATGTCGAAATGGGCACTTGGTTGCAGACTACCTGGGCTGAAGGAAACAGATATAGAAGAGTCCTTCAATAAAGGTGAATGTTTGCGAACCCATGCAATCCGACCTACTTGGCACTTACTTAGCCCAGATAATATTAAGTGGTTGCTGAAGTATTCTGCTCCCCATATTCGCAATTCACTTAAAAGCCGATATCAAAAGTTAGGGCTTACGGATAAAATATTTCATAAAGCGAGTTCAATTATAGTTAATGAACTTGTAGAGAAGAAAATTTGCCTTCGCCGTGAACTTATAGATTTATTGGAAGCACAGGGTATTGATACCTCAATGAATAAGGCTTCCTATATACTAATGGATATTGAACTCAAAGGACTAATTTGCAGTGGACCGCTGAGTAATAAGAAACAGACCTACACCTTACTTGCTAGCCTCGAATGTCAAGAATTTTTGTATTCAGATGATAACAGTGATGCTGAAATTGCTAAAAAATATTTTACAAGTCGAGGCCCTGCTACCGTAAAAGACTTCGCATGGTGGAGTGGCTTACCACAACGGAAGGCTAAAGCTGTAGTAGAGAAAATTACCCCAGAGTTGGATTCATATATAGTCAACGGGCAAGAGTATTGGATAGCAAAAACGAAGGTTGAAACCTCCTACGTTGATCAACAAGCCTTTTTGTTGCCCGCTTTTGATGAAATGGTAGTAGCCTACAAAGATCGAAGTGCTATCATTGATGCAGAGTATTTGCCTCGCGCAGTTTCCCGCAATGGTATAATTTGGCCCATCGTACTTCTAAATGGACAAGCCGCAGGTACATGGAAACGAACCATTCGCAAGCAAGAGGTTATGATTGAGGTCAGCAGTTTTTGGGGGCTTAGCTACTCAGAACGAAACCAAATCGAAGAAGCCGCTCACCAATTTGCTAGCTTCATCGATAAAACTCCGAGAGTCTATTTCTTATAATCTATTACTTCTCGTATTCGATTTTGGCATCATTCACCAATTGAACTAAATGATCGATATTCGATTTTTGAGTACTATAATTGGTGATACAAGCTCGAACCTTTAGTGTGCCTTGAACTGGATAGGTTGAAACCCATGCCAATCCAGATTTTACCACTTTAGATGTGATATAAGTAGCAAACTCAGAGTCATTTGCATACTCAGGGTGCGTGAAACAGATTACAGGTAAGGCACTTTGATTAGTGATAGCCCATCCATTCTTAGTCAATGAAGTTCTTAGGTATTCACCCATGTCTGTTTGGTGATTGATGACTTCCTCATATCCATCCCACCCAAAAAATAGTAGAGAGAGGTAGACCCTTAAACCCAGAGAACGCCTCGACCACTGCACGGAATGGTTGAATGGATCCACGATTTGGAGCCCACCAGCATCTTTTGGCATATAGTTATTTGAAGTGCTAAAGGTCTCACTTAAGATGTTTGGATGTTGTGTGAGAAACATGCTTGTCCCCATAGGTACCGACATCCATTTATGAGCATCCATAGTGATCGAATCAGAATGCTCAATGCCTTTTAATAAGGGTTTCAATCGGTTGGAAATAATTGCGCTTCCACCATAGGCACCGTCTACATGGAACCATAGATTGTACTGTTTGGCTATGGAATGAATTGCGCTTAGATTGTCGATGGCTCCCGTTCCCGTAGTTCCTGCAGTGCCTACAACCATAAAGGGTTGATGCCCAGCATCTAAGTCTTCCTGAATTAATTGTGAAAGAGCTTCAGTATCCATGGTCAGATTGGATTGAACGGCAACATTTCGAACAGAATCCGAACCCAAACCAACCATACGGGTTGCTTTAACTATAGAGTGATGCGATTCATGTGAACAGTAGACCAGGGGACGCTTATTTAAGCCCATAAGTCCATTGACGGCATAATCGGGGTGTGTATGCTTCAATGCACAAAGTACGGCTGTTAAATTAGCTTCTGCGCCTCCTGTAGCGAACACACCATCAGCATTCGCTGAGGGGTAACCGAAGCGTTGCCCAAATTCTTTTATAAGAAAAGACTCCACTTCAGCAGCAAAAGGGGAGTGGCTCCATGCTGCAAGTTGAGGGTTGAAATATGCCGTGATGATATCAGAGAGTATCCCCGCAAAATTAGCTCGAGGATTGTATAACCCGAAATAATCTGGATGTGGAGTGTGAACACTGAAAGTTTTTAATTTTTCAACCAGTGTGTTCGTGGCTTCTAGTTCTGAACCAGATGATTCAAACAGTTCTCGCACTTCCGTTTGAATTTGCTCGATATCAAGCGGTGGTGATACACGGAGCGCATCGGTATCAGCGTAATAGCTTTCTAGTTTCCCTAATAAGAGCCCTAATAGTTCCTCACGTTTCTGAGGTGTTAAATCAAATGATGTCACAATGCTTCTTTTATAGATTTAACCATTACATCAACACCCTTTTCAATTTCTTGGGTGCTAATTGTTAAAGGGGGAAGGATGCGCAATACATTTCCACCAGCGGCATTACACAACACTTTATGGGCGAACATCTTCTCAACTACTGGACGAGCTTCACCTTTAAGTTCCACGCCAATCATCAAGCCTAAACCGCGAACATCTACGACTGTATCAAGAGCTGCCGTTTGTGCTTTAATTAACTCCATCATGTATGCTCCTTTTTCATGAGCTTCATCTACTATGTTTTCTTCCTCCATGGTTTGAAAAGTAGCAAGCCCAACAGCACATGCAAATGGGTTGCCTCCAAAAGTAGTACCATGGTTTCCAAATTGAAGGGCGCTAGCAATTTCTTCTTTAGCCATCATAGCGCCAATGGGAATACCACTAGCTAAGGCCTTTGCGGATGCCACGATATCGGGTTTGATACCAAAATGCTGATAGGCCCAAAACTTACCCGTTCTTCCAACTCCGGTTTGGACTTCGTCGATAATGAGTAACACATTATGCTGTTCACAAAGCTCAACAACGCCATCTATAAAACTTTGAGTAACAACATGAACGCCACTGTTTCCTTGAATAATTTCAAATGTGATGGCAAGAGTTTGGTCATTTACCTTAGCTCGCAAGGCTTCCAGGTCATTAAAGGGTGATTGCTCGAAACCTGAAGGCAAGGGCTCAAATCCTTGTTGATACGTTTCTTTACTCATGGTAATAGTTGTGACACTACGCCCATGAAACCCATTACTAAGGGAAATAATCGGTCCCGTTTTCCCATTCTGATTCCCCCATTTCCGAGCCAATTTTACACATGCTTCCATGGCTTCAACACCACTATTACAAAGGAATGCTCTATCTAAGCCTGTAGACTGAACAAGCTTCTGAGCAAACTCACTTTGGGCTTCTGTATAATAGAAATTGGATAAATGGAGCATTTTATCCGCTTGAGCTTTAATAGCAGCAACAATTTTTGGGTGACAATGCCCTAAGTTGTTTACAGCAATACCGGCTAATAAATCGAGATATTCATTACCGTCAACATCCCACATTTTAGCCCCTTTACCATGGCTCATGGTTACGGGGTAGCGGTTGTAAACTTGAAGGTGGTTTTCTTTCTCTAATAGTTGTGCGTTACTCATATAGGATCGGCTGGGAGTTTTAAAAAGGCTAAGATATAGAGTTCCAATTGTATTATGAAGTCAGCTTTAAGATAGATATACAAAAAGGTGCATCATTAATACAAAATGGTGCAAGAATGGAGGATATAGGTTGAGTAGATTTGGGCAAAATAAATCCATCTATGACCTCATTTATCAAAAAGTACTACGAAGCATTTACTAGCGCTTTATTTTTAATCCTAGCACTAGTAGTGGAGCATACTCTTGAATTTTCAAACCAAAGTTGGGTGTACTTCCCACTCTATGCTATATCTTATTTAGCGGTTGGTATTCATGTATGGAAAAAAGCATTCGAATCCATAATGAAAGGCAATTTCTATAGTGAGTTTATGCTTATGGGTATCGCTACAGTTGGAGCTTTTGCCATAGGAGAGTATGCTGAAGGGGTAGCGGTAATGTTGTTCTATATGGTGGGCGAATATACCCAGCATGGTGCGGTGCATAAAGCTCGCCATTCTATAAAAAAACTCATTGATCAACAGCCGGATGTGGCAACCGTTGAACGCAATGGAAGCGAACTTGAAATACATCCCTCAAAGGTGAAGATTGGGGAAGTGATTCGAGTGAAGCCTGGTCAGAAAGTCCCACTAGACGGTAAAATGCTAAGTGATGAAGGATACCTGAATACGGCTGCATTAACAGGAGAGTCAAAGCCCGTATCCCTTCAAAAAGGGGAGAGTGTTTGGGCAGGTTCAATCAATGAAGATCGCCCTATTCGAATAGAGGTAACAGCTGCATACCAAGATTCCAAATTGTCGAACATACTGCACTTAGTACAAGAAGCTTCTCAAAGGAAAGCCCCTACTCAACGATTTATCACTCGCTTTGCGAAGGTTTATACTCCAATAGTGGTATGGTTGGCCGTTGCGGTTACTTTTCTACCATATTTTGTGGTCGATACATACGTGTTTGAGGAGTGGTTTTACCGTGCCTTAGTATTTTTGGTAGTCTCATGTCCGTGTGGATTAGTTATATCGGTGCCCCTGGGATATTTCGGAGGAATCGGCGCCGCTTCAAGAAATGGGATTCTCTTGAAAGGGTCGGATTATTTAGACCAACTTCGCTCCCTGAAAGCACTCTATCTAGATAAAACAGGTACTCTAACGGAGGGGACCTTCGATGTTCAGGAAGTCCACACCCGAAATGAATACAGCCAACAGCAAGTAATGCAATATGCGGCTACTGTTGAAAAGGAGTCCTCCCATCCTATAGCAAAAGCATTGACGAATTTTTATGGAACAGGGGAGCTTTTAGAAGTATCTAGCCAAGAGGAGGTAAAAGGGAAAGGGATTATCGCACAAGTTGGCAAAGACCGAATTGTTTTGGGGAATGCGGCACTTCTAAGTGATCATAAAATTGAGATTCATGAAAACTCAAATACCAAGGAAGCTCCCGTTGCTCAAGTGTTTGTGGCTGTAAATGGTGAACAAGCTGGGTTAATTGTCATTTCTGATCGAATAAAAGAGGATAGTAAAAGCTCTATCGAAGCGCTTCGAAAGCTTGGGGTTGAGCGCATTGTTATGCTATCAGGCGATGCACCCAAAGTAGCAGAGTATGTAGGAAAGCAGCTTGGGGTGGATGAAGCTTTAGGCGGTCTTCTACCGGAAGACAAATATAACATTGTTGAAAAGGCATTGAACAAGGACTACAAGGTTGGCTTTGTGGGCGATGGAGTGAATGATGCACCCGTAATCACATTAGCAGATATTGGCTTTGCTATGGGAGGAATTGGTTCAGATGCGACTATCGAAACCGCTGATGTGGTTATTCAAACCGATCAACCAAGTAAGATTCCATTATCCATACACATTGCAAAGTTTACGCATCAAATTGTATGGCAGAATATCGTATTTGCTCTGTCTATAAAAGTAGGTGTGATGGCATGGGCCACTTTCGGCACGGCTAGCATGTGGGCAGCAATTTTTGCAGACGTTGGGGTAGCACTCATAGCTATCCTGAATGCCATTCGTGTGCAGTCGAAATTTTCGAACGGACATTCACTCATAGCATCGATAAAACATAACCGAAAAGACTATGAGGATGAAGAAAACGAGGCAAGTTGTTGTGCATCAGGTTGCTAAAGTAGAAGCATTACTCCTCAATAATACCACTTGCTGTACCTTGAATATCCATTTTGTCGAAAGATAAAGTGAATACAGTTTCGCCACTGCCAGAGGTGTATTCCAAGTTGCCTTCCAATTGAGATACAAGGGTTCTAACTAAGGTTAAGCCTACCGTTTGAGGGGATTCTAAATCAAAGTCCTCGGGTAGTCCGGCGCCGTCATCTTTAATCTGAACATATATTTTTTCGTTCTTTTCAGATAAGCTTACCAGTACATCTCCTGATTCTATATCATTATATGCATGCTTGAAAATGTTCGTCAATAGTTCATTCACTATAAGAGCACATGGAACCGCCTGGTTCACATTTATGATGATATCTTCAAGGTCAAGATTTAGCTTAATGTCGTTCTTGGTCAGAATTGAGGATTGAATGTGGCCAACCAGCTTCGAAATATTCTCTTTTAAATTGATATATGACAAGCTTTCAGATTGATAAAGTAGCTCATGTATAATAGCTATCGATTGTATTCGACTCTGTCCATTTACAAGATGTTGCTTTACCTCATCATTATTGGACTGGTAGGCTTGTAGGTGCATGATACCCGAAACCAAAGCTAAGTTATTTTTAACTCGATGATGGATTTCGGTAAGCAGAATTTCTTTTTCTTTAAGCGACTCTTTTACTTTAGTCTCGGCCTGTTTTCTTTGGGTAATTTCAGTAGATATACCGAACACACAATTTTCAAATCCACGAATACCCTTCAAAGGTACTTTAGTTGATAGGTAGATAGACTCCTCACCATTCAATACTAAGCGCTCTTCCAGTTCAACCGGTTTGCCGCTATCAATAGCTTCTATATCAGAAAGACGGATATTCTTGTCATCGTCTTCACCAATTATTTCAGCATCTTTTTTGCCAATTACCTGTTCATGTTCTAAACCGAATATATTTAAAAACTCTTGGTTAACGAATTTGAAGGTACCGTCGCGTTCTTTTACATAAATGATGGCTTTTGTTTGATCCATCATTTCCTGAAGCAGTTTCTGGTGGTAGCGAAGATCCTCTTCTGCTTGAATTTGTTGAGTAATCTCAACACCAGTACCTAGAACGTATTTCTTTCCGTTCTCTTCAAAACAGGTTCCGGTCAAATAATAATAAGGGAGTTCACCAGTTTTTTTGTTTTTAATCTGCACATACATTGCTCCAGATTCACCCGTTCTAAATACTTCTTTAGTAGCATCTCTTACTCGCTTATGATCTTTCTCAAGATAGAATTCAAGCGGGCTCATTTTCTGAATTTCTTCTTCCGTATAGCCCAAGGAATGAATGTAGTGATTGTTAATTCGAAGGAAATTAAAATCCTCATCAATCAGGTAAAACAGTCCACTAAAAGCATTAAGTGCTTTATCAATAAAGGCTTTTTCAGTACGCAGGGCTTGTTCAGCTTCTATGCGATCTTGAATCATAATACCCGTTCCAAGAATCACCAATTCACCGTCAATTTCATCTACGGTACCAGACATCAAGAAAGGGATATTTTGATTTAAGGTATTTCTTAAGTGAATCTCTACTTCAAGGTTGCCATTTACAAAAGCACCATGGAAGGCTTTTTTAGCCTTGTCGATTTCTTGAGGGGCTATAAAATCGATGTATTGACTACCAATAATATCTTCCTGCTCATGAAAGTTAAGTACTTCCTTTAGCTTATTATTTACTCTTCGCACTTTTCCTTCTTGATTAATCATGAAGAAAATGCCGGGTAAGCTGTTTACAATTTTTTGATTGAGCTTCGATTGTTGTTTTATCGATTCCTCATATTGTACTCGTTCTGTAATATCACGCGTGATGGTTTGTATCTCTGTGAGTTCCTTAGTGATAGGGTCACTAATCATCTTACTGGTAGTTTCAACCCATCGGTAACTCCCATCCTTATTCCGCATTCGATATTCAACGGTAAGTGGAGCATCGGATTCAAATAACTTTCGGTGTACTTGTTCCACTCGTTCTACATCATCAGGGTGGAAGAAGTCATAGGGTGATTGCCCCATTAATTCTTCAATAGTATAACCCATAACCTCTGTTGATGCAGGTGATACATAAACATAACTGCCATCAGGGGCATGCCGAGCAATCATATCCGTCGCATTTTCAGCGATCAATCTATACTTTTCTTTTTCTTGATGTAGGGCATCTAAGTTCTTTCGGCGTTCAAATAGTTGAGCTAATAAATGGCTACAGCTTTCAAGTGCATACTCAATTTTACTTCGGTCTTGAATTTCTTGATTGGAATAAAATTCGAGAACAGCCTCTGTGTTTCCGCTAACTACCACTGGCATGAAATAGCCTACCTTAAGTTCACAGGCATTGGCTTCACTAAGTCGAAGAAAGGCTGAGTCCGTTTCTTTTATATCTAACCAAACATTTTCTGAACTAGCAGCAGAATGTCCCAAAATCCCTTCCCAAGCTACAAAATCTAAATCTTCAGAAATTTCTACAAAATTTCGGCACTGATCTTTGTCTACTAAGTACCACATTCCAGAACTTCTGAATACCGTTCCTTTTTCAGGATGATCCGTTCTAAAATACATGTGCCCAATAGGCCATTGGAGGAAATCACCGATCATCATCAAGCACTCATTAAGAGCTTCTTTAAAACCGATACTTTTTTTGATGCATGCAGATAAGTCTTTTTGTAAATCTTGAACCTTTAGATCCCAAGAAAGTTTTTCACGAAGTAATTCTTGGTCTGTAACATCCTGAGCAACTACTAATTTACAGGGATTCCCTTCATGCACAATTGGAGTGGATATGATACGTACATGAAGAATTGAACCATCTTTCTTTTTATGTTTCCAAATACCTGCGTTGTTTAGCTCTTGACTATTCTTTGCAACTTCATTCAACAGTTGATCAACTTCAGAGGATGGACGAAGATCCAGTAAAGTCATCTCTAACATTTCTTCTTTACTGTAGCCATACAGTTGAGCTGCCGAATCATTAACTTTTGTTAATTTTAGGCTCTTAGTATCAAAAATCCACATGGGATTCGGATTATCACTAAAAAATATTCCTATTTGCTGCAGCATTTTTGTTTCTATAGTTTCACTCAAGATCGTCCTTTATAGGGTCGCTAGCCGTGATTTCGTGTCTTTTTATTTCTCTCAAGTAGCTCTTGTACTTTCAATAATTATAGTATCGTCAAATAATTTGAATGAATTACTTTAATATTTTTTAAGACAAATCTTGCCGACCTTTCAGAACCGAGCATTTTCTTACGATTTAATTTTAAAAATTTTCTTTAATGGCTTCATTAAACAGCCGTGATAAATCACTTTTAATAGTTGGCATTCTTCTCATCGCTTTTAATTTGAGGCCCGCTTTGGCAGGACTCGGACCATTAGTTGCATTCATCCGGATTGATACAGGATTATCGAATACTTTATTAGGTCTCTTGACTACTTTACCGCTTCTAGCATTCGGCATTATTTCAACATTGACCCCATTATTTACTCGAAGGTGGGGCATTGAAGGCACCTTAACATTAGCGTTATTTTTGCTTGCCCTCGGTTCGGGACTTCGAGTGTTTCCTCAAGCATGGGTTCTTTTTTTAGGAACGGCATTATTGGGCATTGGGATCGCTTTTGGGAATGTACTTTTACCAAGCTTAGTGAAACGGAATTTTCCAAAGCGATCGGGATTCATGACGAGTATGTACTCGGGCATGATGGGCGTTGGGGCGGCTTTAGCAGCAGGAGTGAGTGTGCCCCTTACTGAATATTTGGCTTTAGGGTGGAGAGGAGCTTTAGGCATTTGGAGTATCCCCGCTGTTTTAGCATTGCTGATTTGGTTGTTTCAATTACAGAATGTGGAAAAGTCTTCTAGAAATAGAAGTTTTAGAAAGGCTATGAAAGATCTTGGGAAATCCTCTTTGGCATGGAAAGTGGCTCTCTTTATGGGCTTACAGTCCTTAGCTTTCTATGTAGTACTGGCATGGCTTCCTGATATTCTACAAAGCCGTGGTATGGACAGCTCGATGTCGGGCTGGATGTTATCCTTATCACAAGCAATGGGGGTAGTAGGTTCATTAGTTATCCCAACTTGGGCGGGTAAATATGAAGATCAGCGATTTTTAGTGTGGATATTGATCGGTTTAGAAGCGATAAGTTTGATAGGCCTTATGTTTCCTACTTTGTGGTTGGTGCCATTCTGGGTTTCGGCTATAGGTTTTGCGCTTGGCGGAAGTTTTGGTTTAGCTCTACTCTTTATTGTACTTCGGTCAACGAATACAGAAACAGCCACCGAACTATCTGGAATGTCTCAATCTATTGGTTACTCTTTAGCCGCAATAGGCCCAATTTTAATTGGAGCTATATTCGATGTTACTCAAAGCTGGTTCTATCCCTTACTATTCTTGTTCCTCATTGTCTTTATCAAATTGTATATGGGATTGGGAGCTGCAAAACCAGTTTCCTTAAAACAAAAATAGCCTTACAGAACTGCAAGGCTATTTGAGTATACAAGCATTAGCTAAGTTATTTCAAACTAGCAATTACCTCACTAAAGGCATTAATGGTGTAATCTAAATCTTCATCCGTTAGTGAGTTGGAAAGGAATAAAGCCTCGAATGGGGATGGTGGTAAGTACACTCCTCGTTCGAGCATGCCATGAAAGATTTTAGCGAATAACTTCTGATCCGTGGTGTTAGCTTCATCAAAGCTATGTACGGTTTGATCCGTGTAAAAAATACCCACCATGGAACCAACACGAGTGTTGTAGGAAGGAATGTTGTGTTCATTAAGAACTTGTTCCATGCCCTGTGCCAGCTTTGCCGACTTCGCTTCTAACTCAGCATATATTTGCGGATTGTCACGGAGTTTTTTCAATAGTGTGTAACCGGCAGCCATTGCTAAAGGGTTACCAGAAAGAGTGCCCGCTTGGTATACAGGCCCTGTCGGCGCTACATATTCCATAATTTCTTTTTTACCGCCATACGCACCAACGGGTAATCCAGCACCAATTATTTTTCCATAGGTCACCAGATCAGCAGTTACGCTATAAAGAGCCTGAGCTCCACCGAATGCAACTCTAAAGCCTGTCATAACCTCATCCAAGATGAGAACAATGCCTTGCTCATCACACAGTGATCGTAGTCCTTCAAGAAACCCATCTGCAGGAGGAATACACCCCATGTTACCCGCTACTGGTTCTAATATGATAGCAGCTACTTCATCTTTATTAACTTGAACTAAGCGTGTTACATCTTCTAAATCGTTGAATCGAGCTATGAGCGTATCTTGAGCCGTGCCAGGTGTAACTCCGGGACTACTAGGTTGACCCATAGTAAGTGCGCCACTACCAGCTTCAATCAGGAATGAATCACCGTGACCATGATAACAGCCTTTAAACTTAATAACTTTATTACGGCCGGTATACCCACGAGCCACACGGATAGCGCTCATACAGGCTTCTGTGCCTGAGTTTACCATTCTGATTTTATCCACGCCCGGTACAGCTTCGGTAATTAACTCAGCAATATCGATTTCCAGTTTGGTAGGTGCACCGAATGACGTTGAATGCGCTGCAATGTCTTGAACGGCTTTAATTACATCCGGTTCAGCATGTCCAAGAAGCATGGGCCCCCAAGAGCTTATATAATCGATATACTTATTGCCGTCTTCATCATATAAATAGGAGCCTTTGGCTTTTGAAATAAAGATAGGAGTTCCACCAACGCTGTTGAATGCTCGAACAGGGGAGTTCACTCCGCCTGGGATTACATGTTGCGCTTTCTCGTATAATGCTTTGCTGTTCGTGTAATTCATAATCTTAATTTGATTTCAAATACTTTGCGGCTTCTTTGGCAAAGTAGGTTGCAATTAGGCTTGCTCCAGCTCTTTTAAAAGCTATGAGCGATTCCATCATAATATCTTCTTCATTCAGCCATCCTTTTTCTGCAGCGGCTTTAATCATCGCATATTCACCAGATACATGGTAAACAGATACAGGAACATTGTAGGTGCTGCTAATGCGTTGCACAATATCTAAATAAGGAAGTCCTGGTTTCACCATTAAGATGTCGGCACCTTCTTCAATATCTAGCGCAGCTTCTCTAAGTGCTTCTTGTGCATTTGCCGGATCCATCTGGTAGGTTTTTTTATCTCCAAAACCCGGAGCTGAATCGAGGGCATCTCTGAATGGGCCATAATAAGCCGAAGCATATTTGGCACTGTACGACATAATGCCCACGTTTTCGTGTCCGTATTTGTCTAATTCAGCACGAATGGCTCCCACTCTGCCATCCATCATATCAGATGGCGCTACCATATCTACGCCCGCTACGGCATGGCTTACCGACATAGCCGCTAGTACTTCAGTGGTTACATCATTTATAATTTCACCGTCTTCCACTATACCATCATGTCCGTATTCTGAATAGGGGTCGAGGGCTACATCCGACATCACAAACAACTCAGGATAATGCTGTTTGATATGCCTGATACTTTGTTGCATTAATCCTTGGTCGTTTAACGCTTCGGTTCCCTTGTTGTCCTTTTTCTCATCAGGAACTTTTACAAAAACCAATACAGAACGGATACCAACCTCAACAAGCTCCTCTAATTCGGCATTCAGCATGTCTAACGAATACCTGTAATAGCCCGGCATGCTGGCAATTTCCTCTTTTATATTCGAGCCTTCAGTGATGAAAAGTGGCGCTATAAAATCAGAGGCCTGTAATTGAAATTCGCGCACCATATCTCGGATGGCTGCTTTTCTTCTAAGTCGTCGTGGTCGGTGATTCGGGAAATTCATAAGGGTATACTCTTTAGCCTAGCTATTTAAATTCAACCAGTCGATTGGTTTAAGGTGTTCAAGGAGTTTAGCTTCCGCAGAATTGGGTTCAGGTTGAAAATTATAATCCCAACGAACTCGAGGAGGTAAACTCATAAGTATAGATTCAATACGTCCTTTGGTTTTTAAGCCAAATAAGGTGCCGCGATCGTGAATCAGATTAAATTCAACATATCGTCCCCGGCGAATCTCTTGCCAATAGCGCTGTTCTTCAGTCCAACTTAGCTCTTTACGGCGTTCTACAATCGGTAGGTAAGCCTCTGTAAATGCTTGCCCTGCTGCTTTTGCGAAGTCGAATAAGTCATTGGCACTTAATTCGTTATTAGCACGTAGGTGATCATAAAATAACCCGCCAACACCTCTTGTTTCATCGCGGTGATGATTGAAGAAGTAATTATCGCAAGCTTCTTTGAATCGAGGATAAAACTCTGGATGGGTAGCGTCACAAACGGTTTTATGAACACGATGGAAGTGTTTAGCATCCTCTTCAAACAAGTAGTAAGGTGTTAAGTCAGCTCCACCGCCAAACCATTGATCTTTAATGGCACCTGTTTCCTTATCGTACAATTCAAAATAGCGATAGTTCGCATGTACGGTAGGTATAAATGGGTTCTGAGGATGGAGTACTAAGGAGATTCCTGTTGCAAAAAAATCGGATTCTTCTGTTTCTAACTTCTCCTGTAAACTTTTAGGCAAAGCCCCTTCAACAGCTGAAATATTTACACCACCTTTTTCAAAGATGTTGCCTTCCGAAATAACTCTTGTGCTTCCATATCCAAAGCCTTCACGTGTCCAGTCTTCTATCTTGAAGGTGGCTTTGCCATCAATCTCTTCAATGGCCGTGCAAATATGAGTTTGCAAGCCCGCTACTAATTCTTTGAATGCTTCTTTCTTGGAATCGAACATGAGCTATTAGTAACGATAGTTCTTAATGGTGTTAACGAATGCCTTTGCGTTTTCAACAGGTACATTTGGTAAAATACCGTGCCCTAAGTTGGCAATATGATTCTGTGGACCGAAGCGATCTAACATTTCGATGACTTCTTTCTCAATTTGCTCTGGAGTACTCAATAACTTTGAAGGATCGAAGTTACCTTGAACGGTCTTTCCATCGGCATGGAAACGAGCTTGTTCAGGAGTACAGCCCCAACCAATACCAAAGCCATTTACATTGGATTCCTTAAACAAAGGATAGCTCCATTCAGCATCTTTACAGAACATGATGAGTGGCACTCCATAATCTTCATTGGCGATATCTAGTAAGCAAGGCAGTGCGTACTTCTTGAAGTCATCAGGCCCTAATGCGGCTGCCCACGATTCAAATACTTGAAGAGCTTGTGCTCCTGCTGCTACTTGCTGATGTAAATACTCGATAGTTTGCTCAGTTAATACTTTTAGCACATGTTGAGCCGCCTTCGTTTCTGAAAACAGAAAGCTTTTCGCCGTTGAAAAAGTCTTAGAACCTTGCCCTTCCACTAAATAACAGAAGTTGGTCCATGGTCCACCGGCAAAACCGATTATGGGAACACGTCCATTTAACGCCTTACGGGTAGTGCTAATAGCATCGTATACATACTTCAATTCATCTGTAGCTGGACGTACTTTCACATTCATAGCTTGTTCAGCGGTACGAATTGGGTCTGGGATATAAGGACCGAAGCCAGGCTTTAATTCAACTTCTGTACTTAAGCACTCAAGAATTACCAAGATGTCAGAAAACAAGATGGCTGCATCAGTGCCTACAATATCAATAGGCTGAAGGGTGATTTCACAAGCTAACTCTGGAGTTTTAACACGCTCAAAGAAGGTGTACTTTTTGCGTAATTCCATGTACTCTGGCAAGTATCGGCCAGCTTGGCGCATCATCCAAACAGGAGGGCGTTCTGTTTTTTTGCCTTCAAGAGCATCTAGGAAAAGTCGGTTTTGTAAAGGAGTACTACTCATTAGCTATAGTATTGCGTAAGGGTTTTGGATAGAGATTCGATGGTGGCCTGTTCAGGCATAATAATATTTTGAAAGCCATATTCCGTGGCTGCATTAGCCGTAGTAGGACCAATACAGAACACAGGGATTTCATCTGGAATTTCATTAGCAGATGAAAATGCTTCAATAGCGCTTGGGCTCATAAAAATCATGGAGTCGTAATTCGGCACTCCAGCTTCAGTGTACTTTTTTAAGGTAGAATACACTTCAATGCTTTTAACTGTGATACCAGCCTTAGATAGATCTTCAGTTAAAGTGCTGGCACTTAAATTGCCTCTAAAATGAACTACACTTTTAACGTCCTCTTGGAGTATCAATTTGCTCAATGCCTCAGCATTATACACATCAGGATATGTTGCTTGTATCCCATGTGGCCTTAATAACTCTGCTGTTTTAGGCCCTACGGTGAAACAATGTTCAGGAGCCGTCAATTCGGGAAGTAGGCTTTGAATGGATAGTACAGCATTTTTACTGGTAAAAATCCATGCATCAACATTCTCAGGAATGGAGTTTTTCCATTCACTCACTGGCCTAAAATCGATTTGAATGAAAGGGGTGATATCGAGTTGAAAACAGGGAGAGCTCAGCAGATCAATATTTTGATCTGATAATTCAGTAGTAAGTAATACCCTTGGGGTACTCATAGCTCTACTCTTTATTCATAATTTGTAAAGCGCCTAATTCAATAAGCTCTTCCGCAAGCTCTTTCCCTACAGATGAGGAAAAAGTATCGATAGGATATGATTTATCAATATCTAATTTCTTGGATCCATCGAGCGATAATACAGCACCTCTAAATCGAATTTGTGTATTATCTGCCGTTGGTTGTGCTAAAGCGGCAACCGGAGAGGAACAACCTGCTTCTAAGGTGTTCAAGAAAAGGCGTTCACTTTCAACACATACTCGAACAGCTAAATCATCGATTTTCTTTAAGATTTCTAGAATCTCGGGGTCATTCTTAGTTACAATACCAAGAGCACCTTGTGATGGAGCTGGAAGCATCCAATCAAGTACTTCAGATACTCTCTCTTCGAGCCCAAGGCGTTGTAAACCCGCTGCTGCAAATACAGCTCCGTGCCAGTTACTGTTATCTACTTTGCCTAAACGAGTAGGAACATTGCCTCGTAAATCAGTAACCGTGTCATTAGGAAATTTATTGAGCCACAGTGCTTTACGTCGAATACTGCCGGTAGCCACTATTCGAGGTGAAGGGTCTTCTTTGGTGGTGTTTGGACGTACTAATACATCAAATGGGTTCTCACGTTCGGGAACAGCAGCAAGTACTAAATCATGTTCAAGTACTGTAGGAACATCTTTCAAGGAATGAACAGCTAAATCAATACGGCCTTCTACCAAAGCGATATCGAGTGCTTTCGTGAACACTCCTTTGTCGCCCAGCTTATGAAGTGGGATATCTTGGATTTTGTCACCAAAAGATTCGATTTCAACAAGTTCAGATTCGATACCTAAATTTTGCAATCGAGATTGAACATAGCGTGCTTGCCACAGGGCTAAATCACTTTTTCGCGTTCCTATTCTAAGCATCATTCAATATTTTTTCGAATTCTTTATCTAGGCGGTCGATATGAATAGCCATGATCTTCTTTTTGATACGATGCGTCACTTTCTCAAGGTTTTTATAGGCATCGTTATCGAGCTTGTTCTTCACTTGCTCTAATTCAGAATCGGTGATGGTGGAAAGGCGTTCTTCAATTTCCTTGATGCGGGGAAGCATAAAGTTATTGCGGTCAATCTTGCGGAGGTATTCTGAAAGTTCTTCATCAATAATCTGCTGAAGAATAGGAATGGCTTGCTTCCGTTGCTCAATGGCCTGTTCATTGGCTTCCGTGATGGAATCCATATCAATCAGCGTGATACCATCAATGTTGGCAACGGCTGTATCAATGTTTCTTGGCACAGATAAATCAATAAGTAATTTATCTTGATGGGTACCTGTTAGGTGTTCAGGACGGACAATAGGCTCGGTAGCTCCAGTGGCAGTGATAATTAAATCAGCTTTTTCGATTTCCGCTTGAAGCTTCTCAAAAGAATGAGCTTTGATGTCGAATGATGAGGCTAAATTTTTAGCGCGATGGATGGATCGGTTAACAAGAGAGATGTGCTGAGCACCATTCGAAATCAGGTTCTTACAAGACACTTTACCCATTTTCCCAGCTCCGATTAATAGAATCTGGATGTCGGATAAGTCTTTGAAGTGTTCAAGTGCAACTTGAGTAGCAGCAAAGCCAACAGAGGCTGAACCTCGGCCAAAATCAGTTTCGGTTCTACTACGCTTATGGGCCTTTAGAACAGATTGGAAGAGTTGATGGAATTCACCCGATAAGTGGTTTTTACTGGCTTCTTTATAGGCTTTTTTGAGCTGTTGTATGATTTGAACATCCCCAAGAACTTGAGAGTCTAAACCAATGCCTACTCTAAATAAATGCTGATAAGCATCTTCATCAGTATGGATATATCCATGCTCATGAAGAAACTCTGGCTTTGTATTGGTTGACTCACATAACGCTTTGATTAGTACTTCAGGAGCACAAAATCCATACATCTCAGTACGGTTACAAGTATCCAGAACTACCGCACCACCCGGAATATACCGTGTGTAATGACGTAGCCTGTCTTTTCTTTCGCCGTCTAAGTAAAATAATTCGCGTATAGAGACATCACTTTTCCAGTGAGAAATTCCAACTATACTAAATCTCATTCAATTAACACCTTATTATCCAATCCTTTCCATCAAGCATTGAGTATACCATAGAAATGTGAAGACTTTATGAAGGAAGCTTCATATTTCTAAATAAATCGGCTATTTCGGAACCACCGCGCACACAATCAGGAATAGAAACTCCCCATTTGAAATTACCACCTATATAAAACTTGGGGTGTTCTTGTTCAAAAGCATCCATATGATTTCGAATTTTATGATAGCCAATGTGAAACTGTGGAATAGCATGCTTCCATAACTTCGATTTCACCACGATTGGCTCCGCTTCTGTTTGCAGAATAGATTTAAATTCATCGATAACGTGACCTTCATCATTCAAATAAATAGCAGTATTGTGAGCTCCACCAGCTAACAAGTTAAATTGCAATCGACCTTCAATTGTATGAGCACCGAATAAGTTCGTTTTCCAAATAGCCCCAAGCAGTTTAATCTTTTCTACACGTGGTACTAGAAACCCGAATCCTTTTTGCTGGAAATCTATGTCTCTTTGATTAAATATAAGTTGTGTGGAGAGAATAGGGGGATATTGGATGTCGGATAAATGGTAGGAAAGTGTTGGGTCCCAATCTCTTATTAGAGAACTTAGTACATACGCTGGAAGCGTTGAAATTACATGAGAAGCATTTGTCTTCCCTTCATTCAGAGTAATGGTATAGCCGGCATCTGATTTTTCAATCTCTCGAACTTCGTCGATAATTACATGCTTTTCGATTTTTGCATACAAAGCATCCGTTAGGGTTTGTATGCCGTTTTTGAAGTTGAGAATAGTAGGGGAGTGTTTCTCTTTACCTCCTTTGCTTATAATCCCCTTAAAAATGGAACCATGGTTTTTCTCAAACTCCATTAATGTGGGCACAATTTCCTTAGCACTCATAACTGAAATGTCGCCTGCATAAATACCTGAAAAAATGGGATCGACAAGATATTTAGTGGCTTCTGAACCGATACGACGCTCAAAAAACTCTTGTACACTTTCGCTGGGATGGTAATCACCTTTTATAAACGGCTCTTTCAAGATGCGAAGTTTATCACGAAAGGGTAGAATAGGTGATTTTAGCAGTGAGTTAGGGTGAGCTTTTAAAGCACAAAGTTGGCCATCCCTAACAATGTATCGTGTTTTAAAATCTTCAGAAATAGTAAGAAGCTGAGATGAAATTCCCAGCTCCTCAATAAGTTTTAGAATACTACCGTCTTTATCTCTAATAGTATTAGGACCAAAATCTACGATACTTTGATCGATGGAATCAGATTGTATGCAGCCACCGGGTTTGCCTTTTTCAATAAGCGTAAACTCAATTCCAGCTTTATTAAGATAATACGCTGTTGTGAGCCCTGAAATTCCGCCACCCAATATGGCTACATGCATGAGAGTGTATTAACTAGTGGTTATTAACGAAGCCTCGTAGGCGTCTTCTAAAACAAGAGTACACCATTTTTCTAAGGCATCAATCCATAGATCGTTGTCGTTTAAGCAAGGGATGAGTACAAGTTCTTCGCCACCGGCTTCTTGAAACTCTTCTTCTCCACGGATGCCAATCTCTTCAAGGGTCTCAATACAATCTGAGATGAACGCTGGGCAAGCCACAGCTACTTTCTTTTTGCCTTCTTCAGCAAGGCGTTCAAGTTCTTTATCAGTTGCTGGTGTTAACCAAGGATCAACCCCAAGCTTCGATTGAAATGCCACACTATAAGTGAAGTCCATATCATCCAATTTGAGATACTCTGCTGCATTTTTGGTCGTCATAATATCTTGATGACGGTAACAGAACGTATGAGCCGGGGAGGCCACATTACAACAATCTTTATTCTTTAAGCAATGATCTCCGGTGATATCCCGACGCTTGATATGGCGCTCAGGTACACCGTGGTAGGAGAAGAGTAAATGGTCTAAATCGTCGGTTAAATATGGACGAATAGATTCACCCAGTGCTTTTACATAAAGGGGGTCGTTGTAGAATGCATCTTTGATCTTCATTTTTATATGAGGATAATGCTCAACTATAACATCTTTAGCCTTTTCAATCACTGTTTCTGAGGTCGCCATCGCATACTGAGGGTACAATGGAATTAAAAAGATTTCCTCTAAGTCAGGATTCATAGCAAGTAGGTCATCCACCCCTTTTTTGATAGATGGATTCCCATATCTCATTCCAAGTGAAATAGGGACATCATCCCCAAGACGTTTCTTTAGTTTACTGATTACACTTTCACTTATTACAATGAGGGGGGAACCATCTTCCCACCAAATGCTTTCATATGCTTCAGCCGACTCTTTGGGCCTAAACGGAAGAATTGCACCTTCAACAATCATTTTGCGGATGATTTCTGGAGCATCTATCACTCGTTTATCCATTAAAAATTCACGAAGATAGACTTTTACATCGGCTGGTTCATAAGTATCAGGTGAACCAAGATTAACTAATAAAATTCCAGTTTTAGATTGTGGCATCTCTAATTTAACTCTAGTTTGTTCTACAATTTTAAATACTAGCAGATCTATGTGAAGATAATATGAAGAATGAGCATCAAACTTCAGTACTTATAGTTGGTTGTGGTTGGTTAGGTACACAACTTGGGCACTATCTATCAAACAAAGGTCATACTGTTTGGGGTACTACTCGATCCAAAGAACGTTTTCCTGAAATTGAAAAACAAGGGATCATACCCGTGCAGTGGGAACTGTCTAAAGACCAAGAAAAGTTTCCCGATTTTCAACTTTTTGATAGCATCATTATTTCGATTACCCCTGGCCGGGGAGATGAGCGATCTACCTATAAACATAAGCTGAAACAATTAGGTGCACTATTAAAAGGACAAACAGATCAGGTAATAATGTTCAGTTCTACTTCAGCTTATAATGGATTGAACGGGGTAGTTAAAGAAGAGGATGCTGTTCCAGATAAAAAGAGTGAAAATGAGATTTTAGCTGGTGAAGCCTATTTGCTAAGTGAAGCTCCAACAGCAAATATATTCCGTTTAGCAGGCTTAATAGGTCCGAATAGGCATCCCATTAAGTATTTAGCGGGCCGTACAGGGATTATAAATGGAGAGGCTCCCGTAAATTTAATTCACTCTGATGATATTATTCGAATGGTTGAGAAGGCTATATCTAATAGAATTACTCAGGAGATTGTAAATGTATGCAGTCCACATCACCCAACTAAAAGTGTGTACTATAGTGAGGTCGCTCAAAAGTTGAATCTTGAATTACCTGAGTTTAAAAAAGGAGGGAGTAAAGAGAAGTGTGTAGATGGTAATAAAATTACTCAACTTCTATCTATAGAATATAAAATCGTTGATTTACTAGATTTAGAATTGAACTTTTTGACGTAGAAAAATATTTAAGAATAGGTTTCATTGTAAAAAAATGAAAAGCTATTTTATTGCCCAAGGAGCTGAAACTTTACTGAACCCAATAAAAAGTAGTAGCTTAAATAGGTTTTATTGTTTCCGATAAAGGACTAGTGAGATTATTGCAACGAGATATTAATGGCTGAAATTGAAAAAGACTTAAAGCTTTGGAATACCCCAAGTTTCAAAGGTGTACTGATAGGATGTGTTGTTCTAATCTTTTGTGTATCCATATCTACACTTCGCGTTCAAGTACTGAAAGAGGAACAACGTCGGGCTACTAATACTGTTGTAGAGCTGGTTGAACAGAACTTAGAGCAAACAATACAAGAGAGTTATAATATGGCTCTAAGTTTGGCACTTACAGTACAAGCCGATGGTACGGTTCGTGATTTTGAAGAAGTTGCCCAAAAACTAATAGAGAATAATAAGTATGTAGACATACTTGAATTAGTTCCAGATGGTGTTATCGAATATGTATATCCCTTAGAAGGAAATGAATCTGTTCTAGGCTATGATATAGCTAGCGATCCAAAAGTTAACCGTGAGGTGCTTAAAGCTGCTGAATCTCGCACCATGTATTTTGCAGGACCTATAGAGTTAAGGCAAGGGGGGAAGGCCGTTTTAGGACGTTTACCAATCTTTATCCAAGATGAACTCTGGGGCTTTTCAGCCGTAATTATTTCGCTAGATAATTTGGTAGAAAGTTCTGGAATGAATGCATTAGCCGAGCATCAATATTATTTCCAGCTCTCAAAAGTAAACCCTAATACTTTTGAAGAAGAATTTTTCCTCCCCGTAAATAAAGAAGTTGAGTTAGAAAATGTTGAACAAGTTGAATTTCCAGAGGGAGATTGGAAATTATATGCTACATATGTAGGTAAGGATCAAGCATTTAATAGTCTTATAATCTTGCTTGTTCTTTCAATAATATGCTCCATCTTAATCGGTTATTTAGCAATACAATCATTTAAAAAGCCTTTTCAATTACGCCGCTTAGTTAATGAAAAGTCTAGACTGTTAATGGAAAGTACGGCTCAGCATAAGAGAAACTCTGAAATTCTTACCTCTGTACTAGAAAGTCCCCGAGAGATGGTGATTTTTTCTGTAGACTCGGAATACAATTATCTAGCCTTTAACAGTGTACATAAGCAATTAGCAAAATACATTTGGGGTGTTGATATCCAGGTAGGTATGAATATGCTTGAAATAGTTACCGACGAGGATATGAAGGCGAAACTGAAAAGTGATTTTGATAGAGCCTTGAATGGTGAATATTTTGATTATTCAAGCCAATTCGATTTAGAAGAAGGAGTATCTCAATTCTGGGATAATAGATTCTCACCTATTTATTCTCAAGAAGGTGAGGTGGTAGGTATTACAGCCTATGTTACCAATGTAACGAAACGCAAACTAGCTGAAACCGAAATTGTAGCAGAGAAACAATTATCGGATACCATCATAGAAAGCTTACCAGGTATCTTTTATCTCTTTAATCAGGAAGGGCATTATTATAGATGGAATACAAATTTCGAAAAAGTGACTGGGTTTGATTCTGAGGCAATGAAAAAAGCCCATCCTTTAAATTTCTTTAGGGAAGAGGATCATGAATTATTGACGTCTAGAATTCAAAATGTATTTGTTAGTGGTGAAGATACTGTTGAAGCACTTTTAAAAACAAAAAATGGGGGGCTCACCCCGTATTACTTTACGGGTGCGGCAATCGATTATAAAGGCGAGAAGTGTTTACTTGGAGTTGGACTTGATCTAAGTGCAAAAACACAAGCAGAAAATGAACTAAAAAGAGTATTAAAAGAGCTGCAAACCCATCTAGATAACTCACCATTGGGGGTTGTTGAATACGATAGCGACTTAAATATTATTGGGTGGACTAAGCGCTGCGAAGAAATTTTCGGATGGACAGCAGATGAGATTCTAGGTACAAGTGCATATGATTTAATCTATGAAGCTGATTTAGACAAGACGAAAGAAGTAGGGAATAATTTACAAAGTGGTGAAGTAGAAGGGAACACCTCATACAATAGAAATTATACTAAATCTGGCGACCTTATAGATTGCTTATGGTACAATTCAGTAATTAAAGATGACGATGGCAATGTAATAACAGTGATGTCTCTTGTAGAGGATGTTACAGAACGGCGTAAAAATGAATTGGCCATCGTAAATAGCGAGCGAAAACTGGCTAACCTAATAAGTAACTTGCCAGGTTTTGTGTACCGATGTAGAAATGATGAAGGTTGGACCATGACCTACCTAAGTGATGCTTGCAAGGACATACTGGGTTATGCATCTGAAGAGATCGTTGGAAATAAAGATATTGCATATGCCGATATTATTCTTCCTGAAGACAGGGAAAGAGTGTGGAAAACCGTACAAGAAGCCGTTAAGGAAGGAAAGCGATTCGAGCTACGCTATCGCATTAAAACCAAGAGTGGTGAAATACGATGGATGCTCGAAAAGGGAATGGCTGTTAAGGGTGGAAACGGAACCGAAAAACTTGAAGGGTTTGTACAAGATGTGACCCAACAAGTGGAAACTCAGACAGCTTTAGAGAATAATGCCAAAGAAAAAGCCACCTTACTTTCTGAGATCCATCACAGAGTGAAAAATAACCTCGCCATTGTTTCAGGCTTACTTCAGCTGCAAAGCCGTGAAGTGGATGATGAAGAACTCAAGTTACCATTCGAACAAAGCATCAATCGTGTAATTTCCATTGCCATGGTACATGAACTGATGTATAAATCACCCGATTTATCATCTGTTAATATCAATGAATATTTAGATCTGTTGATACCGGCTATTGCATCAACCATGCAAGATTATAACAAAGACGTGACATTCGATATTCATATTGAAGAGTTTAATATGAATATCAATCAAGCCATTCCATTAGGACTATTATTAAATGAACTATTTACCAATTCATTCAAATACGCATTTGTAGGAAGAAAAGAAGGTAAGATCTCTGTTACTCTTACGCACGACGAAGAAGCCGTTAATATCGTTTATGAAGATGATGGGGTTGGTTTCCCTGAAGATACCGACTTCAATATCCCTACTAACTTAGGATTGAATCTAATTCATTCCCAAATTATGCAGCTTGAGGCGAGTTATAAAGTAGATACTAATAATAGATTTAGATTGGAGTTCACTTTCAATAGCATGAGTGATACTGAAGTGTCTGCTTTTAGTTAATCAATTCGATTACTGTTGAGGCACTTCGGTTAAGTTGCCATGAGCTCCACTTACAACTTCTTTAAACTTAAAGTCTAATCTAAATTGATTATCTGAATTGATGGAGTAATCTGCGTCTAATTGAGCAAGTAGTGTACGAATTAAAGTGGTCCCCAAGGAATTAGTTCGTTCAAAATTAGCTTCTTCGAAACCTGGGCCATTATCACAATAGCTAACAGAATACTCACCGTTTTCATAATCAATAGAGATGCTAATGAGCGCATCATCATGATCATCGAAGGCATATTTTAGTGAGTTTGTTATTAACTCATTAAAAAGGATTCCAAGCGGTATGGCTTGGTTAATGTTCACATTGATGTCGTCCATATTCACTTCAAACTCAACCGCTTGAGGCATAGTCATACTTGAAATTATTTCTATACCAAGCTGATGAACATATTGTTTAAAAGGGATATCCGACAAGCTTTCTTCATTGTAGAGTAACTCATGAATATTGGCTATAGATTTAATCCTTAAACTCGTTTCAGCTAAGATACCGCTCAACTCATCATTCTTTAGTTGAAGTCCTTGTAAGTTTAATAAACCTGTTATGATTGCAAGATTGTTTTTTACTCTATGGTGAACTTCTGCAAGCAGTAACTCCTTTTCAGCCAAAGACCGCTTTAAACTATTCTCTTTCTCTACAAGTGGGCTTACATCAGATACAATTACCAATACACTTTCAAGATTGTTTTGATCATCGAAAAGTGGGCTCGTATTGATTTCAATAAAGATATCATTCCCCTCTTTATTGGTTCGTTTTAGCCGCTTATTGCGAAGCACTTCACCCAGCTGAATTTGGTCGATGATGGTGTAGTATTCTTGTAAATCATCTTCGCCTAAATAGGGTAAAAAATTTCCGATTACTTCTTCCTTTTTATATCCAAAAATTTGTTCAGCAGTATGATTCCAAAAGTCAGTAACGATGCCTTTTGCGTCAATAAGATAAATACCTACAGGGGATGTATGGAGGAGTGCGCGAATCTTACGTTCTGACTCTTTAATTGAATCTTGAACTTTTTTCTCCTCGGTTACATCTATTATAACTGTATCCCAGTGTACACTACCATCTGGTTGAAGTTCGGGGGTTCCTTTTGAAGATAACCACTTCAATTTTCCAGAGGGAGTAATAACTCTAAAATCCTTCTCCCATAAAACCAAATTCTGTGCCGAGTGTACCACAGACTGTTTGACCCCTTCGATATCATCAGGATGTACTAAACTCCAGACATTAGCAGTATCTTCAAGTGGTGCTGATTTTGGGATTTCACCCATTTCCTCAATTACATCGTTTACATAAAGAATGGCATCGGTTCCATTCGGATATAAAACATATTTTAATACCAATACATTGATGTTATTGGTGATGTTTTTCAGCTGTTCATCTTTCTGCTTAATTTTTAATTGAGCCTTTTTTGACTCTGTTATATCCCGCAACGTACCCATTACTAAATAGGGCTTGTTGTTCTTATCAAACTTAAAATCTCCAGAAATTTCTACAAATTTTAGATTCCCGTTAGAATCAAATATTCTACCTTCCAATTTGTATGGTTCGTATTGCTGATTGTATACGGGTTCTTTAAATAAATCGGCATCATCTGGGTGATAAAAGGACCTAAGTTCTTCAAGATTGGGTGTTCCTAGCGATTTATCTACCTCGAATATTCTAAACATTTCATCCGACCATTGTACATCGAGTGTGTTTAGGTCCATAGACCAACTGCCAAGCTTTGCAAGCTTTTGAGTTTCTTTAAGAAGCATCTCACTTTTTTGAAGTGAATCGGTTTTATCTTTCAATTCTAGCTTAAGTGCTAAATTTAAAACCTCACGTTCAACGGATGAGTGAAGACGGCTTAAATCATTTTTTCGAAAATGATCATTGGCTTTGTTCTCAACAATAAATCGTATAACCGAAGATTCATCTAGCTTATCTGAAATTATAAAAATGGGATGGTAAGGCGACTTTTGGCGTACAAAGTTGAGAATTGATGAACCGTTATAATCAGGATTGTCCAAGTCAACGATTACTAAATCAGGGACTCTTTTAGAATAGTGATTTTTAAAAATATCGAAACTGGTGGTGGTAGTAAGTTTATAATCTCTTTCTAATCTGCGTAAATGATATTTTATTTCATCAATGTCAGATGCAGTATTACCTGCCAATAATATTTTTATAGACCGCGTCTGAACCATTATAACCCGCTTGATGAAATTTATACCTTTTGCTTATCGTCTATTCATTAACAATATTTAGTAATTCATTAACGCTTTGAACTCTAGTGATTTACAAAAAAGTAAAGTAAATAGTTCAATAGCCTCTTTTTTAGTATTAAATACCTAATACTCATGAAAAACTTTCTAATCATATTTTTGTTTGTACTAGCAACAAGTGAAGCTATTAATGCTCAAAATAATGCTGACGAACGTGCTATTCTATCAAATATTAATATCCTTTTTGACGGCATGCGTACAAGTGATAGTAGCATGGTGAGCAGTGTTTTCTTATCAAATGCTAGTATGCAAACTGTTGTTGAAGACGAGAATGGAATAAGCCAGCTTCGTTCAGGTTCGTTACCCCAATTTCTAAAAGCTGTAGGAACCCCGAAAAACACAATATGGGATGAACGAATCGCGAATGTAGAAATTAAAATTGATGGGGCACTGGCGATGGCTTGGGTACCTTATTCATTTTATGCTGGAGATCGCTTTTCGCATTGCGGGGTAAATCAACTACAATTCATTAAGAAAGATGGTGCATGGAAAATATTTACTATTGTAGATACTCGGCGACCAACTAATTGTATAGCAGATCTCTAACTCTAAAATTTTACATATGAAAAAGATAACCGCAGCACTTTTGTTAATAATGGGTGCGACCACGCTCAATATTCAAGCACAAACGAACAAAGACTACTCAAGTGATGTAGAGAGTATAGATGCTATTATAACGGCTCTCTACGCTTCAATTTCTGGAGAAAAGGGCGAACAAAGAGATTGGGATCGTTTTCATAATTTATTCATTGATGATGCCCGTTTGATATCAACGGGAAAAAATCGTGAAGGTAAAATCGTATATCGATCCATGTCTACCACAGACTATGTGCCATGGGTAGATAAATCGTTTTATGAAAAGGGTTTCTTTGAGTACGAATTACACAAAGAAGTGCATCAATTTGGGCATATAGCGCAAGTGTTTAGTACCTATGCTTCTAAAAGAAGTAAACACGATGCAGAGCCATTTTCTAGAGGAATTAACAGCATTCAGCTTATGCATGATGGAAGCCGATGGTGGGTGGTTACAATCTATTGGGCTTCAGAATCAGCAGATAATCCTATACCTGCTAAATATATGAGTGACAACTAACTATTGTCCATCTTTACTCTTTAAAAGAGCATCCACAATTTTAGCTTTTGTGGGGTCAGAATATATACCAAAGCCAATGATAAGGGTGCCTTTGGTGCCATCAATGGCTTCAAGGGCGTATACCGTTGATTCACTACCTGGGTCTGTACCAGCATCTTGGTTGTAAGACTCTACGATTTTAAGGTCATCGATAGTAAACGATTGATCAAGCTCTTCGCAGGTAATACTGTTGTCTTCGATAATGAAATTATGTGTATATCCTTTTTCCTTAAAGGACTCTACGGCGTCAGCTAAATCTCTATACATAATAGTTTTGGGTTAGGGTTAAAAAAAAAGCCTTTCATTACTGAAAGGCTTTTTAAAGAAATGAGTTCCAAATTACTCAGCATTCTTTTTTGCTTGAATTTCAAGACGAATGTCCTGAGCTAATTTCTTTAAGTCCTGAAGTCCTTTACGTGCACGTGTACCGGCTGCTTTGTTTCCTTTATCGTAAAATTTCTCCATTTCAGCTGAAACTTGTTCAACTAAACCTTGTAATTCTGTTACTCTACTCATTATGTAACTCCGTTAATTGTTGTTTAAAATTTCTTCCTATTGGAATCTGCGCTGAATCTATCGAATAAGGGGTATCCAATCAAATTAAAAAGTGCATTTTTTTCACTTTTAAGCATAAAAAAACATCTTTTATTCTATTACTGAATGGTTTTTCAGCCGAGGCCACTCCGAAAACTGCATCGGTGTGGTTAAAATCACTCGATCAGTTACCTTTAATTGTTCCTCAGAAAGGTGCTTTTCAGCATATTCAGAAGGGATTTTTCCCCAATTTAACGTCATGCTATCATCGTTGCTTTTAAAAATATCAGAACCTTGATGCTGAGAAAATAAAACCAGTTCTGAATCAGAAATTTCTTTATTCAAAAACTGAATGAGTTCAATTGGATCCACATAAGTTGGTTTTCCACCGTCATTTATCAGACTTGATAGCAATAACATAGGAGTTTCAGGCAGGCTTTGGAGCGCATCATGATTCAATTTGAGCGTTCCATCCTCTTGGCGACTAATAAGTTCTTTCTGGTACGACTGTAAACCAATGGTAGATATGCCATGATCGGCAAATAAGGCAACAAGTCTTCTATTCAAATCCATGATGGCACGCTTACGAGCATCTTCGCGCATCATACCCGTTTGCATGAGTCTATTAGTATACTCGCTATCGCCATGAATGATAATTCCTTGGCGATTTTTATGCTGACTTAATGATTGTGCAAACGATTTAAGAAATACAGGATGATCAAGGTGTTGAAAATCTAAAAAGGCTACGTAATTCTTCAATGGTTAAGAGCTTAAAGTATTGGATGTAAAATTAAAGGGAAGTAAATCGGAAATAGCGTGTGTAGAGATAGTGTCATCGGCGTGATACATATGGATTGATTTCTTAGCCATATGCTGATGTATAACTTGCCTACATGCTCCACAGGGGCTGCTTACTTCCCCTTTTAAGGTGTGCACATAGATTTCTTTGAATTGTGTATAGCCAAGGGCAAATGCCTTACTGATAGCCACACGTTCGGCACATAGCCCTCTACTCCAATCTGAGACTTCAATATTCACCCCAGATATCCAGCCATTTTCTGTTTTTATAAGAGACGAGACTGGGAAGTCTGAATGCATGGTCTTGGCATTACTAAGTAGACCTTTTAAAGTGTAGCTCACTTCTTGAGCTAACTCACTAACTATATCATCAAAGAGTTCAATGTTGGTAAGGTCGTCAACAATTTTAATTTCTAAGTCGAATTCAGTTACCCAAAAGCTCTGTTGCTCAAGAGGCTTCCCATGTGTAATCAGCACTTTTGGTTCATCATTGCTAGCCAAACAAAAGCAACATGCTGCTTGAATAGCCGATACCGTTAATGGGAATGATAAATTTTCTACGCGAACGCCCACATAGTTTTTTCCAGAGGCACCTTGAATGATGCATGCATTTGCGTTTTTTGAATAGGGAATAAACGCGCGTTCAAATAATTGATTCCAGGTCATAGTTTTTCTTTGATTGCGGAATAAGCAGCATCGGCTACCGCAGCTCTAATTCGGCTAATTCTTTTACCATAATCTCTTGATGGAAAAGTACGGTTGGTTAATAAAATAACCGCCATGTTTTTTTCGCGGTCGATCCAGAGGCTTGTTCCAGTAAAACCGAGGTGGCCAAAAGTATCATTACTACTTAGTTGACCTGCGGTTGTAAAGCCGGATTCACTACGTCGATCAAAACCATATCCACGACCACTAAGTTCAGATTGCTCTGAAGTGAACAGGTTGATGATTTGCGGGCTTATATATTGTTCAGTGCCATAAACACCTCCATTAAGTAGCATAGTGCTAAAGCGGCCCATATCTACTGCATTTGAGAAGAGGCCTGCATGCCCAGCTACTCCATCCATGAAGTAGGCTCTCTCGTCGTGAACCATACCTTGCACGAGCCCACGATGGTAGGTGTCATCAATTTCAGTAGGTGGTATTCGATTTACATACCAACGACTTACCTTCTTAGGGTTGAAATAAGTCGCACTCATCCCCATTGGATAAAAGAACTCTTTGCGCATAAAACCATCAATGCGTTGCCCTGTGATTTCTCCCACTATTTCAGCTAGTAAAATCATGCCAAGGTCACTATATACATATTCAGTTCCTGGCTCGTAGGTAAGCGGCTCGTTTTTTATGGCTTCAATAATCTCTTTACGAGTTTTAAGTGAATCAACATACACTCTGAAAGGAGGGAGGCCAGATTCATGCAAGAGCAACTGCCCAATAGTGATATCTTTTTTGACGTCGGTATCGAATTCAGGTATGAACTCAGAAACTTTATTCGAGAGCTCAATTTTTTCATCATTGATTAACTTCATCACAGCTGTAGTGGTAGACATCACCTTTGTAATAGAAGCTAAATCAAATACATCCGATTTTTTAACAGCTTTGAGTTTTTCGTAATCATGATAACCAACCGCTTCACGATATATCATTTTGCCATCCTTCACCACGGCGGCAACGGCACCTGGGAATACAGAATCTCGCACGGCATCTCGTAGAATATCCTCAATTTCGTAAAGTTTGCGAGAATCAACACCCACATCTTCAGGATCACCGAATCCCATTACGGTATGTGGAAACTCTAGTCCGTCTCCAATTTGGTACATCCCAGGAATTTCTATAGTAAGTTTTCCTCCAACATCAGCAGCACCAAACATAGCAGCAGCAACGGCATTCATTTGATTGCTCGAATTATACCAACCCATTATATGGACATCGGTATCACTCAATTCGCTTACTGTATAAGGATTTCCAAAGGCTACTAAAGCCGATTTCTTATTTCCCTTCAGAACCCTGCGTAGAAATGTAAGTTGGTCTCGGCTGAACTGAATGGAATTACCAGTGCTTAACCGAATAAATGCCCCAATAATGATTAAATCAACTTGTTTGGCTTTACGAAGGATTTGATCCTTCTCTTTATTGGTAGTACGCTCATCAAAGGCAAAGAAGTTAACGTTCGGGTGAAAGTCTCTTACAGCAGAGGCAAATCCATTCCCAGTTGTTCCGGTTACGCCATCAGAAATGGATAACACCATAATGTTCTTAAAGCGAGTAGGATCGATAGGGAGGATGTCACTCTGATTCTTAAGTACGGTAACCGACTCTTTAGCAATCTTTCGAGCAATTGCATCGTGTTCATGACTGCTAATCACTTCGTCGATCTTGTCTATGTCTACAATATTCTCACCATCAAATAAGCCAAACTCTTGTTTCCAAAGCAGCAGTTTTCTGTAAGATTGATTGATGCGTTCTTCGGTGATCTCACCATTTAAAACGGCTTGTTCAACTTCATTTATGGCCGTGTACACATCTGGACTAATGAGCATAATATCCGCTCCAGCTTTGAGTGCTCGTACAACCGCTCTACCGGGAGAATACTTAGATGTTATACCTTGCATTTCAAGTCCATCGGTAACAACGAGGCCATCAAATTTGAGAGAATCTGCAAGGATATCTCCTAAAATCACTTCATCTAAAGTGCCAGGGAGGTCTTTTTCTGAGCTAATCTGTGGAAAGGCAATATGTGCACTCATGATACTGGTAATCCCGTTATCAATGGCTGCTTTAAATGGAATAAGCTCTAAAGAATCTAAACGGTTGTAATCGAAATCTAATACTGGTAAGCCAATATGTGAATCAGTATCGGTGTCGCCATGCCCCGGAAAGTGTTTTGCAGTGGCCACTAATCCTTCACTCTGAACACCCTTAATGAATGCAGTACCAAATTCGGCTACAATATGTGGATCTGCAGAATAAGATCGAACGTTAATAACGGGGTTCAATGGATTGTTATTTACATCTAAAACTGGGGCAAAAATTTGATGTACCCCTAATGCTTTGGCCTCACGAGCGGTTACTTGGCCAGCTAAATAAGCATTGAATTTATCACCCGAAGAAGCAACGCCCATTGCAGGGGTAATACGTGTGGTACCTGAAACACGCATTGCAGCCCCATATTCCATGTCTTGAGTAATCCATAAAGGAATATTGCTCAATCGCTGTAGCTTGTTGGTCAGTATAGCCTGATCATAAATTTGCCCTTGCATAAAGATGAAACCACCCACTTTATGCTTAGTTACCAAGTCGGTGAGTTCTTTGTAGGTATGCGTGTCTTTATTCGTGAATCGCCCATAAGCTCTTACCACAAATAGCTGACCTATCTTTTCCCTCAAGCTTGCATTCTTAACTAGCGAATCGATGTCAAACTTATAAGGTGGGGGAGTAGCTATACTTCCTGTCTCCATAGCTTTGTATGGAGTTGGAGTCTCACTATTAAATGCTAGAGCGGGAATGCAAATAACTATGATCGCAATGAGCTTTATAAATCGATTCATCTATTTCCTAATGTAAATGTTTTGTTTGCTATCGTTGATGATATACATCAAGAACCACTGGGAGTTAGTTTCATTGTTTTGAGTTCTGCTTTTCTAAACAAAGTGCTGTCTTGATACAGAGTTCTATACTGCCCGTTTAACCAAAGTTCCGTCTGATCACCATAATGATTCGATAATGGGTTTCCGGATTGCCCGGTTGGAAGTATGCTCCTAATTTCGCCTAAATTTGATAAATCAACAATGCGACGAATTGAAGCACCTAGAACCATTTCAAATGGTTCATCCCAGCTGTATTGGGCGTTATTTACCGTCATGCCATGTCCTCTAACAGCATAGGGACCTTTACTCAATAAGTTGTTTACTACGAGCTTTAGCACTTTGGAGGCATTCGAATCTTTAGCTGCATCCGCAAAAAGTGGGGGATCGAAAGTAATGGTATGAAGCTGCTCCCATCGCCATTCTTCAGATTCATTTCCTAAGGAATCACTCAAGAAATAAAGAGCTTCTTGCATGCTTTTTACTACCATGTCTGTCTTTGTCTCGATGTCGGGAGTAAGAACATCATCAAAAAAGTAGGATTCTTCTTGTAGTAATTTCGAAAGGGTTCGAACAGGTACATTCTCATGATGTATGAAGTTGGCATAAATTTCATCACCAAATTCATCCTTAAGGGTATTCTCAGCTAATCGATAGAAAAACACATCAAAAATAGAAGCTGCGGTAGCATTCTTAGAATAGCGATAATCCCAATTTTCTAGATAGGTGAGGGCATTATCAAAGTTGAAGGAGTTTTGAGAACGAATGATATCAATGATAATTGGAGTGAGTTCCTCGGCATGCTTGGATAAATCGTCATTTTGAAGCTCAGCAAAAAGCTCAGGGGTTAATGTCTGATGGCTTTGCAGAAACTCAGTAATACGTTCGATGCGAGCTGGCGGCTCCCAAAATGTGGCCAAATAATGCTTATAGTTTTCGGTAGTCAATTTGTTATTCGCATTTGCAATCCATCCTTTATCTGGATTGATAACATGAGGCATCTCATCAAATGGGATGTATCCTTGCCAATCTTCTTCTGGGTTCCAGCCTTTGCGCAATATGATTTTATTTCCAGTTCTAATTGGAAGCTTAGCGGTAGAGAACATCGCTATATTGCCATTAACATCTCCATACATGAAGTTTTGCCCAGGTACGCCAAAATGAGGTAATACTTCTTGAAACTCTTGGAAATTAGTAGCCCAGTTAATGCCATACAGTGTTCTAAATTCGTTGCTCATCTCATGGCCTGTCCACTGCATACTGATGAGTTGACCATTCTTGGACGCAGAATTTGGATAGATATCCGTGATGATTGGTCCGTGTTTGGTATGACGAACTTCAAGGGAAACATCGTCCCCATCTTTTACTTTAATAACCTCACGAACTTTATCGAAGTACTCGTAGACGGCCGTGCTATCGTTGAGAGAGTCAGCCACATAGCGCCCTCGATCATTTGGATCTATTTGCTCAATGAAGAAATCGGTGTCATCTGCCATGATGTTTGTAAACGACCAAGCCATTACATCATTTTGGCCTATGATTACAGCAGGTATTCCGGCTATGGTTGCTCCCGATACATTGCGACCATTTAAGTTCAAATGAGCCTCATACCAAACACCCGGCATGTCTAATCCTAAATGAGGATCACCTGCTAGTAGTGGAAAGCCAGTTTGAGTTTTGCTTCCATCTACAACCCAAGCATTACTCCCAACATGATTGCCCTCTACTTCAAGTAGCTTTCGTTTGTCCACTTCAAGTTGAAGCATAGGCATTAGGTCGGCGGTTAAACGAATAGATTCCTCATCATCCAAAGTAGTTGGAGCATCAGATGGAAAGGTGAGCTGAAGCTGGTCAAATTGCTGCGGAGGTAGAATAGACTTCAAGTAACCATAGGTCACTTCGGTCCACCAACTCATATTTAACTGCCACGCCATCAGCCTATTAATGGCAATAGATCGTGTTGGATTCCATCGAATTGGCTCAATTTCAAGTAAAGCGAACTCGGGCGGGAGTTTGTTTAGGTTATTATCGATATAACTATTCACACCCGCTGAATACGCCTCAAGTACACTAAGTTCTTTTTCGTTCAGAACCTCTTCTCTTAGCTTTTGTGAAGTTCTCCAAAAACCGAGGGTACGTTGATATTTATCGAGCTCAACTAATTCAGGACCAAAGAATTCAGCAAAACGACCTTCAGCCGCAATTTGAGAAAGCGTCATTTGCCAAAGTCGATCTTGGGCATGTGCATAGCCTAATGCAAAGTATAAATCAGCTTCATTGGTCGCATAGATGTGTGGCACTCCAAATTCATCCCAATGTATATCCACCTCTGCATTAAGTGCACTTAGCGGAATGGTGGCTTCATAGTTAGGAAGGGGTTTATAGAAAGTCCAATAGATGGCTAACCCTGTAACTCCAAAAAATAAAATGAGAAAGAAGATTAGAAGCTTCGAAAACGTCTTCATTGAAAATTAATAAGACTGTTAATTGATTTTGAGATGATTGATAACACCGAAAATGCCTGTGTTAAGGTAAAGCAGAGAGAGGTAAAGAAAAACAACGATTCAATTTTTAAAATAGATGTATACGCGGAATAGTAAAAGTAGGTAACAGCTTTATCCGATTTGAAAAGCGCTTCCAAACTTTCTTACTTTAAAGGAAACTCTAAATTCAAATAAAGAAGTAAATGAGCATCAAAAAAGTAGCTGTAATCGGCGGTGGAACCATGGGTAATGGTATTGCACACGTATTTGCAATGAATGGTATCCCTGTTAATCTAATCGAAACGAAACAAGAATTTGCAGATCGCGCAATCTCAACCATCGACAAAAACCTAGAGCGAATGGTTAAGAAAGAGAAGGTTAGCGCTGAACAGAAAGTTACTACGCTCGAAAGTATTCAGCCCGTATTGGATATCGCTGAAGGTGTGAAAGATGTGGACCTTATTGTTGAAGCCGTACCTGAAAACTACGACATCAAGAAAAGTGTGTGGGAGCAAGTTGATGCGAATGCCCAAGAGCATGCCATCTTTGCTTCAAATACCTCTTCTATTTCTATCACCAAGTTAGCCGCTCTAACGTCTCGCCCAGAAAAATTTATTGGGATGCATTTCTTCAACCCAGTGCCAGTAATGAAATTGGTTGAGATTGTGCGCGGCTTAGAAACTGATGACGATACCTACACAATCGTTGAGGAGACTTCAAAGTTATTAGCCAAGGTACCTGTTCCAGTAAATGATTTCCCTGGTTTTGTGAGCAACCGAGTACTTATGCCTATGATTAATGAGGCAATTTTCTGTGTACATGAAGGCGTTGCAACTCCAGAGAATGTAGATGAAGTAATGAAGTTAGGAATGGCTCACCCAATGGGACCACTTCGTTTAGCTGATTTCATCGGTTTAGATGTTTGCCTCGATATCTTGAATGTTCTGTATGAAGGATTCAAAGATCCTAAATACCGTCCTGCACCACTGCTTGTTAAAATGGTAGATGCAGGCAAATTAGGGAATAAAACAGGCGAAGGCTTTTACAAGTACTAGGCCTTAATTTTATCCAAATCTTAAGCAACGCTACTCAGCGTTGCTTTTTTTTTGCCTAGAATTTGTGAAACACCATGGTGTTCAGCTATTTACACAAATTTAATATGAGTTTAAATAACGTATTAAGAGCGTTTTAACTCTCTGTGGCACAAGTGTTTATAAAACATTGATTTTCTATAATACTAGAAAACAATAGGTTAGTATCCCTTAAGATATTTGGAATTCCACCGAAAATAATATTGTTTGATGTTTACAAATTTTAACTAATGGAGAGAATATGAGAGATAAGATACTATGTGCGATCGTTTTTGCACTGTTGTTATCGGTAAGTTCAGGGCAGGCTCAAACACAATTAGACCCAGGTGATGTGGCAATTGTGGCAGTGCAGGCAGATGTAAATGATTCAGTTCATATTGCAGTACTCAAAGACCTTGATACAGGGACTGAGTTTTTTATAACAGACAAGGGTGTGAAAGCAAATGGGACATCATTATATAGCAGTGAGGGAATCATAAAATATACTGCACCTAGTGCAATTTCTGCAGGAACCATTCTTAGTTTTGGTGAAAACTCAGAAAATGTAGCACCATTTAGCTCAGTATCAGGTTCGTTTCAACTAGTGAATTCTGGTTCAGATCAAGTTATCATTTTTCAAACTTTAGGCACTGATACCACTTATTTGTCAGCTGTAAACTTGGCAAAAAACACATGGGATGCAGATGCTACAACTACTTCAACTTCCGCTTTACCAAAGGGTTTAGTTAATGGTGCAACTGCTGTAGCTTTAGGACAGGATGCTTCTACTGCATATGCAACTGCATGGTACTCAGGTACAACACCTACAGGAACAGTAGCTGCCATAGACCTCGCTGCAAATGATAGTACCAATTGGACGCGCCAAAATTCTACAGCAGGTTTTTCTCCATTAACAAGTGCACTAACAGTTTCTTCTGATCCTTCCGTAATTATACATGGTGATGCAGGATGGAGAATGCTGTCCATGCCTATTACAAGTGGAAATGTATCTGATGTTTCGGATGATTCTCCTGTTCAAGGTATTGGAGGTGGTAGTGATGCCACAGCAGATGCGAGTTTCTATTTTAATCCTGCGTCTAGTGGCTCAGGTACTGATGGCTGGATGGAACCTATAAATGTTACAACAACATGGGGTGATGGTCGTGGCTTTATCATGTATTTCTATGATAATACCACCAATGGAAGTAGTGAACTTCCTGTAGCCTTAGATGCAAGCGGTAGTGAGCCCGGTGCTGATGTTAAGGTTAGTTTATCTGATAGATTTACTTTAGTAGGTAACCCCTATAAATCAAATATAGAGTTAGACGATATCTCTGGAAATGGTGCAGGATTAGGTATTTTATTTGGAGGTTTAAAAACTACCATTAATGTATGGAGTGATGCGAATGCATCTTACGAAACATACAATCTAGGTGAAGATCTTGAACTAAGTGCATGGCAGGGATTCTTTTTAGAAAGAGACGAAGCAATTGTTACCAATGCTACTGAATTGACTATCCCAGCCTCTGCGAAAGTAGATTCCGCAGCAGATATCCGCACCTTTAATAAGGCCACGAATAATTTCAGAAGAATTGATTTAGCGGTGGAAGGAGAAGGCTATAAAGATCTTTCTACTAAACTGTATTACTCTTCTCATGCTAATGAAGGCTATGACCAATTTGATGGTTCTAAGCTTCAGCCACTGAATGGCTCACCTTACATTTCCTTCGTAAATAACTTTGGAGAGGGAGATCAATACTTAGTGCAAGATGCACGCTCATTCAGCCCTGAAGGGGTTCAATTTTATCAACTAGATTTTCATGATGCAGGTCTTAGTGGAGAGTTTACGCTTAGCTGGCCAGAGTGGAAGAACATTCCGCAATCGTGGACTATTATGTTAACCGATGAGTTAACAGGTGCTAGTATTGATCTTAGAGCACAATCCTCATATACCTTTAATGTGGCTGGTACGAATCAGAAATTAGCAAGTACAGGTATTGAAGCTCCAGCGGTAAAAGCCAAAGGCAGTGGAAGTCAGCCTCGCTTTACCATTACAATGGACCCTGGTACTTCTGTAAGCAACGAACGTGAAGACACTCCAGATCGCTTTGTGCTTCAGCAAAACTATCCAAATCCGTTCAACCCAAGTACAACCATTCGCTACAGTGTAGCCGAAGCCGGTCCTGTACAGTTAACGGTATACAATGTGATGGGGCAAAAAGTAGCCCAGCTCATTAATGAGACGAAAACAGCCGGCAGCTACCAAGTAACATGGAATGCAGCCGATCAAGCCAGTGGTATCTACTANTACCGTTTGAAAGCGGGTAGCCAAGTAATCACTCGTCAAATGACGCTCATCAAGTAATTATAAAAGGACAGATTCATGAAGATATTTATCACAATACTCGCAAGTTTAGCAATGATACTATTACTCTCGGTGTGGACGGTTGCTCAGCCGGGATTACCAAGTGCACCTGCA